>CAYYDS010000222.1:0-4398 GCA_964470665.1 uncultured Lentimicrobiaceae bacterium | reverse complement strand
ATAGGGTTTGCAATTATAGGCGTTTGTCTGTTCCTTTGCGCTGGCAGCATTAACTATATAAACGGCTGGCTGTTTTTAGCTTCGCTTATTCTGCCAATGACTGCATTTTTCTTGCACCTTCTCGTTAAAGATCCGGCTGCGCTTGAACGCCGGCTGCTAAGCACAGCTCCAGAAAAAGCGCGCGGGGAAAACAGCGCGCTTGGGGGCGTTCTGTTTCTTTCGATGTTCATTTTATCAGGGCTTGACTTTCGCTTAGGGTGGTCGCGCATGCCCCTGGAATTGTCTTTAGCTGCAACTGTTATTATGCTTGCAGGCTTTTTAATGTTTGTTGTTGTCATAAACCAAAACAGATATGCAGCGCGGGTTATTGATGTGTTCGACAATCAAAAGCTGATTTCTGATGGGCTATATTCAATAATAAGGCATCCTATGTATTTGGCATCGCTTCTTGTGTTCATTCCAATGCCATTTGTACTTGGTTCATATTATTCGCTTGCTGCAATAATGCTTTACCCGCTGATACTCATTAAACGAATCAAAACAGAAGAAGCCTTTTTAGCAAAGGAGCTTAAGGGTTATGCCGAATATATGAATAAAGTCAAGTACAGGCTGCTTCCCTATATATGGTAACCGATATTAGTCTTTCATATTTATGGCGCTGCGCCTTCTCCATTCGCTAATCAAATAACGAGAGCTGCGAACAGGCTGAAGGCAGCTCGCTTAGGTACGAAAATACAGCCTTTGTTTCGCAGAGAAGCCTGTTTTTTATGCAGAATTCCTCTGCTTGTGCATTAAGCTTATTACAGGCTGTGCTTCTTAGCGCATAGCTTGTGCCAAATGTCTGTATATAGCGTGCTTTCATGCCAGGGAAGAACTCATCGAGTTTTTTGTAAAAGTATTCGCGGCTGCCGCGTCTTAGCGTCATGCCGAGTCCGAAGGTCAGGATTCCCCGCACCTTAGCTTCTATGCAATATTCTAAAATCCCCATAATATTCGATGTGCTATCATTTATAAAAGGCAGAATAGGGGTTAGCCATACTATAGTCGGGATTCCTGCCTTATTAAGTTCCTTAAGCGCTTTTAACCTTGCGGCTGTTGTTGGTGCATTAGGTTCAAGAATGCTGCAAAGCTGTTCATCATGAGTAGTAAGAGTCATTTGCGCAACGCATTTTGCCTTAAAGTTTATGCGCGTTAACAGCTCAAGGTCGCGAAGGATTAAAACTGATTTTGTCAGGCAGGAAAATCCGAACCCGTACCTGTCGATAATTTCAAGGCAGGTACGGGTTATTTGCTCCGTTTTTTCAAGCGGGAGATAGGGGTCGGACATTGAACCAGTAGCAATTACGCATTTCTTGCGTTTAAGCCTTAAAGCCGCTTCTAAAAGCGCAGGCGCGTTGCGCTTTATGCCCACATCTTCAAATGCATGCTTTATGCCGTAGCATTCGCTTCTGCTGTCACAGTAAATGCAGCCGTGGGTGCAGCCTCTGTAAAGGTTCATTCCATTATGTGAAGACAGTATTGACTTGGCTTCAATATAATGCAAGGTATGGCCGGCCTTTCTGTGCTGCTTTTAGCTCTATTTGTGCTTCCAGTGTTTAAGATGCGGAAAAGTATCGTTCATTATTTTCCGTGCCTCTGCTTCTGTCATCCCTTTATTGCTGCTCAACATGTGCGGGAGACAGGCTTCAATCATTTCTTCCATCGTGCCGTTGAAGGTGAAGGCCCCGTCTGCATAACAATATTTGCAATAGTTGCTGTTTAGCTCACCTGCTGCTTCTGTTGCGTAAAGCTCTGTCGTATTGCCAATGGGCATACCGCAGCATTGGCAATACTTTTGTGTTTCAGTTTGCATATTTATGTCCTCCTTGTGTAGTAAATACATTTTAATAGATTTAACCTGACAGCTGTCTGTCAGGTTTTGTGATGGTCTGCAATCTTCTGCGCATAATCATGCAGCTGCAGTTTTAGGGGCATGGGTTCTAAAAGCTCGAGGTCAGTGCCAAATGAGAGCAGGTAGCTAAAGACCCAATTATCAAAAGGAAACTTTGCTTCAACTACAAAGCCGCCTTCAGGCAAATGCGTTATTCCGCTTTTGTCAAATTCATCAAAGACTCTGTAAGCAATGCGTTCGCTAAACTTCAATTTCAGGTGGATAAATGGTTCAGGTATCTTGGAAGGCTCTAAGGCAAACCCCGTTTCATTATAATAATCTTCTTCAAATGTGTTTTCGCTAAGCATAATATCTATCATCCGCCCTACCTTGAATAGGCGAAGGGCGTTTGCACGCAGGCAAAAGCCATGAAGATACCAGCTTTTATCCTTAAAAATCAGCTTTAGCGGCCTAATTATTCGGTTTGTAAGCTCACCCGAAGCAGCGCAATATGTAAACGCCAGCTCGCGTTTTTGGAGGATTGCTGTTTTTAGGGCTTCAAATCGGTCGTTGTCAAGCTGCTGCATTCCCCAGCGTGAGAAATCGACTTCTACCCATTGCTTAGGCTGTTTCTTAAAGGCTGTCCCTATTTTATCAAGCAGATGTTCAAGGTTTTTATGAACAGCGAAAAGCAATTGATTCTGTTCCTCGTCAGAGAGCAGCGCTTTGTCGAAGGTATAACCCGGCATCAAAGAGATGCCACCGCCCTTGCCGGAAGTTGCATATATCGGCACACCTGCCATAGACAAAGCTTCCACGTCCCGATAAACTGTACGTACAGATACTTCAAGCGCATCAGCAAGCAAAGGCGCGCTCATGCCGCCCTTTTCAAGAAGCATATACAAAAGCCGAAACAACCTGTCGCTTTTCAAATAAAATAGAGCTCCTTCAATATAGTTGGCTTAGCTGCGGCACTTCACGCTCATCATACTTCAAAACGCAGATGCTTGTTATATATTACACATTTATTTCCTTGTGCTCAAGCATGCGATATAATAAGCAAACAGCGCCTGCATACCTCAACCTTTAACGGAAACACTAAACCGGGAGGTGTTTCTTTTGGTTTCACGCAAATCTGTCTTAACTTTTGGCATGGTTGCTATTCCTATTGCCTTGTATACAGCAACACAGGATAATGACATCAGGTTCAACCAGCTCCATAAGGAGGATAACAGCAGGATACGCTATAAAAAAACATGCGCCCACTGCGGCAAGGAAATCGGCTCAGGCGATATTGTTAAAGGGTATGAATATGATAAGGATAAATATGTAGTAATTACAGAAGAAGAAATTGAAAAGATAAAGACCGAAAAGGAGAAATCAATACAGATTTTGCATTTTGCAAAGCTAAATCAAATTTCGCCTGTATATTATGATAGAACCTACCAGGCTGTACCAGAGGCAGGGGGCGAAAAGGCGTTTGAACTGCTGCGCGCCTCGTTAATGGCAGAACAGAAAATAGCAATCGGCAAAACAGTCTTTGGCACAAAAGACACCTTAATGGCGATTATCCCCCGGGAAGACGGAATTTTAATTTCTACAATGTTTTTTGAGGATGAAATTCGCGAACTCCAAAAACAGTATTCAAAGCCTGCTGTATCAGAGCAGGAGCTCAATATGGCAAAGGTACTTATAAATTCAATGGATACTCCCTTTAACCCAGAAAATTACCAGGACGAATACCAAATAAAGCTTCGCGCCTTAATTGAAACTAAGATAGCAGGCAGGGAGGTTGTTTCAGCAGAACCAGAAAGCACAGGTAAAATCATAGACTTAATGGATGCGCTAAAAGCAAGCATAGAACATGCGAAGAAGGATAAGGAGCCCGCATAGTTGGGATTATCCGCATATAAAAATAAAAGGGATTTCAGCAAAACCCCAGAACCTCAAGGCAGCAATGGGCATGCCTCAGACCTGCTGCGCTTTACTGTGCAGTATCATATTGCGCGAAGCAGACATTATGATTTGCGCCTGGAATGGAATGGCGTCTTTTTAAGCTGGGCAGTACCCAAGGGACCCTCATACAATGTTAAGGATAAGAGGCTTGCTGTGCAGGTTGAGGCGCACCCGCTTGAATACAGAGACTTTGAAGGCGTAATCCCAAAAGGTGAATACGGCGGCGGGGTAGTTATGCTTTTTGATGAAGGCTTTTGGGAACCTCATAATGATACAGCCAAGGGGCTTGACGAGGGCATGCTCAAATTTACCCTTCACGGCAGACGGCTAAAGGGCAAATGGGCGCTCATTAGGCTAAAGCAGTCTAACCGCGCAGATAAAGCGAATTGGCTTTTAATTAAAGAAAACGATGAGTATGTAAAACCGACTGACGGCATATCCGGATTTTTATCAAGCATAAGGACAGGGCGCACAATAAAAGAAATCGAAGAGGGCGGGGCGGTTAAGTATATACAAAACCCCTTTAACAGTGCGGATGTTCAGCTTGCCAAGCTTGCATCTTCAGCGCCTTT
>CAYYDS010000221.1:0-4417 GCA_964470665.1 uncultured Lentimicrobiaceae bacterium | reverse complement strand
TGAGCAATATGCCGCCGGTGGATACCTAATTTGCTTTCGAGCTTTTCGCTGTTGAATGAAAGACCTGTGATTTTCATAAGTTCTTCGTTATCAATAGCATCGCCGGGAGCGTAGAGGCCTGTGCCAAGAATATGTACGGGGAGTAAGGTAGATTGTTGCGTATTTCCCATCTTTTTGTTGTTTAGATGTAGCCAAGCTTTTCAGCTTGATTTGTGAGTTGTTCCCTAAAATCGGGATGAGCAATTGAGATCAAAGCTTTGGTGCGTTCTTTAACGGTTCGGCCAGTAAGCTGTACGCTTCCCCATTCGGTAACTACAAAATCTGTATGGCTGCGGTGAAGCGTTACCGCGCTTCCTTCGGGCAAAAAGGGCACGATGGTCGAAATTTTCCCGCCCTTGGCCGTCGAACGGCAGGCGATAATGCTTTTCCCTTTGCCGTCGAAACCTTCGATGGCGCCCACCGCCGTATCCGATTGGCCGCCGGTTCCCGAATATTGCTCTGGCCCGATAGATTCGCTTGAGACCTGGCCGCTAAAATCAACCATGATGCAGGTATTGATCGAAACCATTTTGCTGTTTTTTTTCATTATGCAGGGGTCGTTAACATAGCTTCCGCGCAAAAATTCAACCGCCATATTGTTGTCAAGCCAGCGATAAAGTTTTTCGCTTCCCATAGCAAAGGTGCAAACGAATTTTCCTTTGTGAAACGCTTTTTCTTTGTTGGTGATTACGCCTGCCTCATAGAGTTCCATCATGCTGTCGACTAACATTTCGGTGTGAACCCCAAGGTTTTTCTTGTTTTTGAGCGAAAGGGCGCAGGCATTTGGAATATCGCCAATTCCCAATTGAATGGTAGAGCCGTCTTCAACCAAGTCGGCAATATTTTGACCAATTCGCAGGGCAATTTCATCAGGCTGAGGCTCCGGAAGGCTCGGGGGTTGCTGGTGATATTCCACAAAATAGTCCACTTCCGAAACATGCAGCTGCGTGTCGCCGTGTGTTCGCGGCATGAATTGGTTCACTTCGAGTACCACTATTTCGGCAGCTTCGATAATGTCTTTTTCGTAGGTAATGCCTAAAGAAAGCGACACAAAGCCTTTTTCGTCGGGCGGCGTACAGGTTCCAATAAAGAGGTGTGGCCTGCGCACTTTCATTCGGTCGGTAGCGGCGCGGTGTAGCATATTCGGGACATACGTTACGGTTCCCGTGCGGGCTTTGAGCGCTGCCCGCGAGCCGGGAGCATGAAACCAGCTGCACAACTCAAAATGGCCTTTCATCGAAGGCAACATATAAAAGTCGTAAGGCTTTAACGTAAGTACCGAAAATACCTGAACGTCGTGCACGCGATCGGCCGCTAAATGAAACTTCGACATACAGCCCTGCGGCTCCGAAGCACATTGGGCTACAATAACATCCGTATTGCTTTGAATCAGATTAACGGCTTCTTCAATGGCAATGAGTTTTTCCTTATAAATTTCTTTTGGATCTTTCATACAACGTAAGGCTTATGAAACAACAGGGGTTTCTTTTGCAAAAACAAGATGGTGCAGCAGGGCGAATAAGGTGGAACCCAGGATGGCTATCGCCGCAGCAATGGCCGGGTTTTGGGTTGTGCCTCCAAAATACAGGTCGAAATATCCAAAACTCATTCCCAGCGAACGAATCAGCCAAGGCACAAAATAATAAATGCTGAAATACAGCAGAATGGCCGTTATCGAGCCGCTGAAAGCGGTTGATCGTTTTACATTTTTGATGAATATTCCGAAAACAATGGGCACGAAGTTGATCGAAAAGAAAGAGTAAACCCCATTTTGAGCAAAAATTGCCACACTCAGATTGGGGCGAAGCAATTGCTCTCTTGCCGCAAGGAATGAAGCTATGGCCATCAGTACAACCACCACTTTATTGATGGTAATATAGCTCTTTTCGCCCGAAATGCGTTTTCCGAAAATAGTGCCAATAAGGTCGGAGGTGATGGTGGTGCTTAGGCTTTGTATTAGCCCTTCGATGGTTGAAAGCCCTGCGCTTAACAGCCCCATAATCACCAAAAGCCCCGCCAAAATGGCAAACCATCCGCTCGAAAACACCTTAATCACATAGCTGGGTATGATACTGTCAATATTAAGCGGCGAACCGTTAAAAGTAAGATCGGGGAAAGTGAGGCGGGCATACAAACCGGTTAGAACTACCGAATAAAATAAAGCCTGAATGATGACTGCCGAAACCAAAAAGCGGTTTACATCGCTTTCTTTTTTTAGCAAAAGCGATTTTGTAATGATATGTGGCTGAACCACAACGGCTATTCCTACAATAATTTGAACAAAAATAATTTCGAAAAAACTTCTGAAAAGCGGACTGCCGGGGTTTGTGCTTTTAATGAGCGCAGACTCAATGCTTTGAAGCCGGCTGATGAAGGGGCCTAAACCGTCTTTTAGGTAAGGATAACCCGAAGCCAGCAAAACAACTGCCACAACCACCATCACGAAAGCCTGTATGGTGTTGGTATAAACCATTGAGTTGGCGCCGCCAAACATCATATAGCCAAAAACGAATACAATTACTACTAATAGTGTATATACTTCGTTGGTATTCAGGGCGTTGCTTAAAACTTTTGTGATGGCTACCAAAATTAGCACAATAAATGTGATGAGCAGGCCCGAAAGCACGGCAATAAAGACGGAGTAGGATTTGCTTTGGTAGCGGCTTCCGATCCAGCTGGCCAGGGTCATGGCTTTCACGCTTTGGCCATAGCGCCTGAAGCTTTTGGTAAGGATAACCAGCGATACCAATGAGGCTGCCGGAAAAAACAGGCCGAACGAGAGCACCGCACTCCAACCATAAGCGGCTATAAGCCCCGGATTGATCACAAAAGTGGCCGCACTTGTCATGGCTGCTGCAAGACTTAGACCAACAAACCAGGGCGAAAAATTTAGCGAGCCTAAGGCATAATCTTGCATGCTTTTGGTGCGCAAAGCCCCCCTGATCACAAAAAATAAAATGGCTGCTGCATACGAAACAATTAAGATCCAGCTGCCCATCACCTGTTGGTCTGTTGCCATTTGATTACATTTTTGTTTTTACCTTAAATCCACCTGCCTGAGCTGCTTTTTTTTAAATGGTAACGCCGCCGTCAACGCTCAGCACGGTTCCGTTAATGAATCCGGATTCTTCTAAAGCCAGAAAATGATAAGCTGCAGCAATTTCTTCGGGTTTGCCAAGCCGGCCAACCGGAGTTTTTTCGCGCATGCCGGCCAGCACATTTTCGGGCATTTTTGCCACCATCTCGGTTGCAATAAATCCGGGAGCTACTGCATTTACTGTTATGCCTTTGCGGCCTAATTCCTTGGCAAGCGTTTTGGTCATGCCAATCAGTGCGGCTTTGGTTGCCACATAATTGGTTTGTCCAAAATTGCCGTATAAAGCCACCACAGAGGAGGTGTTGATGATGCGGCCGTAGTTTTGCTCGGTCATATAGGCCGAAACACATTTTGTGCAGTTGAAAACCCCCGTCAGATTTACGTCAATCACAGATTGCCATTGCTCGGGGCTCATCTTTTTTAAGGTGCTGTCGCGGGTTATTCCGGCATTGTTTACCAAAATATCAATGCGGCCAAATTGCTCAAATACTTTTTTTGCAGCACCTTCCACCAGGTTAAAATCGGCCGTATTCACTTTCATGAAAACCACTTTCCCTCCTGTTTTTGATATTTGTTCGGCAGTTTCTGCAGCTTTTGCCTCATTCATGTCCCAAATAACAACTTTTGCGCCTTCGTGCGAAAAACGTGTAACGGCAGCCTTGCCAATGCCATCGGCTCCACCGGTAATAATAGCTACTCTTCCTTCCAGCGATTTCATATTGAATGTTTTATGTTTTAATGTCAGATGTTGAAAATAAAAACTGTCAACAAAAGCAAGGCTTTAATGCATGCTTTTTTCATAATTTTTAGCAAAGTTAAGTTCGGATGCCGCAAAAAGAAAATGATTGAGAAATATATATAGGTTGACATAAAGGAAATAAATTATATAAGATAATGTAACATATTGAACAATAATTTGATATGAAAATATAAATTAAGTTGACACATTAGGTTTCTTCGCCTTTGCAGAGTTTTGGCTTTAGCTATGCCCAAATGCGCAAACCCTTCCATTCTTTTTGTTTTCATTACTTTTGCCAAAACTTTATTTTATGCGGCGATTCTTTCCTTTTCTTGTTCTTTTATTTATTGTTTTTTCGCTCGAATCTCAGGCACAGATGTTTAAAGGTTTTGGAGCGCTGGGGATGAATTTAACGCAGGTTGACGGGGATGAGGTTTATGGCTATAAAAAGCCGGGCGTTCATGCTGGAATAGGTGTCATGGTGTCGCCTTACAAAAATTGGGATATCTCCTTAGAAACCAATTACACTCAAAAAGGCGCAA
>CAYYDS010000220.1:0-4443 GCA_964470665.1 uncultured Lentimicrobiaceae bacterium | reverse complement strand
AGTATATCCTCGGTTTCGCCTCGCAGCAGCGCCAAAATACGATGCGATGGGGCTTTGGCTAAGGGTTCGGTCCAGTCAAAATATTGCCGATAGGTTTTTCCGGCCTCTTCTTTGTCTTTGGCCACTGTACTGCTGATGCTTGCTGTGCGGCTATATAGCTGGCGCAGCCGTGCGCGCACCCGGATATCTTCGTTTACCATTTCGGCAATAATATCGCGAGCGCCATCGAGGGCTGCCGCGCTGTCGGCTACGTTTTTTTCAGGGTCAATAAATTTTACGGCTTCTTTTAGCGGATCGGTAAAATTTTGTTGCAAAAGCAGTTGAGCCAAGGGTTCGAGGCCGCGCTCCCTGGCAATGGTGGCGCGGGTGCGGCGTTTTGGCTTATAAGGCAAATAAAGATCTTCGAGCTCTTGCATTGCAAACGCATTTAAAATGCGGCTTTTTAGCTCGTCGGTCAAAACTCCCTGCTCCTGGATGGATTGCAAGATGGCTTCACGGCGTTTGTCAAGAGCTTCCAATTGCTGCCAGCGCTTTTGCAAAGAAGCGATAACGGTTTCGTCCATCGAATTGGTTTTCTCTTTGCGGTAACGCGCAATAAAAGGGATGGTGGCGCCTTCGGACAATAAGCTGAGCACATTGCGGATAAATTGGTATTCGATACCGGTTTCTGTGGAAAGAAAATGTGCGTAATGGGTAATATCCTGCATGGATTTTTGAGTTTGATTCTGATAATGCGAAGATAAAAAGATTAGGCTATTGTTTCGAAAGTACGCTATTGGAGAAAGAATTTGAACGTAATTTTATATTAATAAAAACTAAGTAATTGAAGATGTGAGTGATAATTTGTAATGATTAGCTCTAAAAAGGCTCAATGTTTTTTATTTTATATGGCTCCATCCGTCTGTAGCATTCAGGTTGTCTTATGGGTATGATGTAAAAGACTGAAAAATGAACTCTTATTCGTACTTTTGCAGCCAGATTTATTTGTCATAAATTTTTAAAATTGGTTAAAATGAAAAGAACATTACTCTTATTTTTACTGTCTTTCCTGCTTGTTTCGGCAGTTTTTTCACAATCAACGCGAATGCTGCTTGCCGAAGGTTTTACGAGCACGACTTGTGGGCCCTGTGCTGCCCAAAATCCGGCTTTCGATGTACTGCTGAAAGCCAATACCGACAAAATTACCTCTATTAAGTATCACATGAGCTGGCCTGCGCCGGGCAACGACCCCATGTATTTGCACAACACGGTGGATAACAATTCGCGCCGCACTTATTACAATATTAATTCGGTGCCGCATGTTTATCTGAGTGGAAATATATTTCATGGTACGCCCTCGCAGATCAACCAAACCATGCTCAATACCCATGCAAACCAGCCTGCCGCCTTCGACCTTATACTTCAGCACCGCCTTTCGGCTGCAAACGATAGTATTTATGTTACGATGTTGGTAAAGGCCAACGAAGCTGTTGGCGCCAACATTGTGGCTCATATCGCCGTTATCGAAAAAGAAATTCACTTCACTACAGCTCCCGGATCGAATGGCGAGAAAGACTTCTACAACGTGATGAAAGCCCTCATCCCGTCGAAAGCCGGAACGGTTGTGCCAAACCTTCAGGCAAACCAATATGTGGTAATTGAAGCTGCTTGGAAATTAGCCAACGTTTATGACATCAATCAGCTTGCCGCTGTTGGTTTTATTCAAAACAACACCAGTAAATACGTTTATCAGGCTGCCAATAGCTCGGGCGAAAACATTAGCCCGTTTTTTGCCAACGACGTGGAAGTTAAAACAATAATCAACGGCAATACACACAATTGCAGCGGAAAAATGAGCCCGATAGCTCAGATTACGAACAATGGCGCCAACCCTCTTACATCGGCTACTATTGAGTTTGCTGTAAACGGCGAAGTTCTAAAAACAATCAACTGGACAGGCTCGTTGGCTTTTCGGGAAAAAGCAATGATTGAAGCAGGAACTTTGGAGTTTGGCCTTATGCTCGAAAACGAACTTACGGCCACCGTTACACAGGTGAATGGGGTGGCTGACGATTATACCGATAACAATGTTTACGAACTGCCGTTTATTGCCGCCCCCATCCTTACCCAAGCTGTTTCTTTGTACCTTGTACTCAATAACAAGCCACAAGAAACCAGCTGGGAATTGCGCAGCAATGGCCAGGTTATTCAATCGGGCGGGCCCTATACCAACCCCGGAGGCATCATAAACGAAGTTTTAAATATGACGCAGGGCGCTTGCTACGAATTTGTGATGAAAGACTCGGGCGGAAATGGCCTCTGCTGTGGCGATGGCGTAGGTTTTTACGCCATTCTCGAAGGCAATAGCTCCACCCCGGTATTTAGTGGGCAATCGTTTGGCTACGAAGAACATAACGAAATATCGTATGGCTATGTAGGTTTAGACGAAACCAAACGCTTCGAAGATATACAGCTGATGCCCAACCCGGCTTCTACCGAGTTTAGTTTCAGCACCATGCTCGATAAGCCGTCGCAAGTTAGCTTATCAGTTTTCGACCTTAGCGGGCGCCTTATTACCAAAACGAATTATGGTTTGTTAGAAGCCGGCCCGCACAAACTCAGCCAGTCGGTATCGCTCCTCAATAAGGGGATGTATATGGTTAAAATTGAATCGGGAAGCCAGAATAAAACCACCCGATTAGTAGTAGAATAATTTTTCTCAACCCCTTAATAAGCGACAAGGCTGATCGAGAGATCAGCCTTGTCGCTTATTATTTGCCCCTGCCTGTTTAGGGCTGGTTTACACAAAATTATGTTTTGCTTAGCTCAGGTTTTCGCTCAATGGCAGGCCATATTCTTCAATCATACGGATACCCATATCTTCTAAGCGGTTGAGGATGGGGTTGTAAATGGCGGGCAACACCGGAATGTGAACCCCTTTTTCGGTAATTTCGCCTTTGAGGATCATTTCAACGCCAATAGCTGCGGGCAATGCCACCGTGCGGGCAATGGCTGTATCTGTGGCTAAGGAGCCAAAATCGAGCATGGACGATTTGATGATTTCTTCTTTTCCATCGGGATACGAAGCCCTGAAAATATGCTGCATAACCACCATATCGCGTTCGTGCAGCCCAAGTTCCATCTTCTTGATCATCAAATCGGAAGTAATTTCGAAGGCCGAGGTTTTTCCGTAAGTCATATCTTGCTGTTCAAAAAGCCCGAGCCATTGCATGGCTTCAAGGGCATGAGCGTTGTAGTCAAAGCCCAGGCGCTCGGCCACATGCCGGCGAATGTGGTTGCTATTCGGAAAGCCGTTTAATGCAGCAACCATTTCGGCAAATGTCATGCCCTTAAAATCATGCTCTTCGCTGCCAATAAGCCCGAGGGCTTTAATGGCGTCAATGCTTTCGCACCAGCCCGGATGGCGCAATGTACAGCGCATCATCGTAGTGGTTTCGGCTATGCCATAAAGGCCGATATAGGGCAGCGAGTCGCGGTTTGGATACACTTCTAATTGCCCGACTTCCGGAAATTGTATTTGTAATGGATTTTTAAATAAATCTTCGGTGGGTATCTCAACTAATTTGCCGTTACGCATATATTTTCCGCTGTTGTTTCCGGCCATTACCACGCCTTTTGGGCTCCAGCTAAATTTGTATTTAAACGGATTGGTGGCTGCTTCCGGCGCGGGCAATGCGCCGCACAAACTGTAAAACTCTTCAACCTTTCCGCCTTTTCCATGCACATGGTCAATGATGCGCATGGCCGACATGTGGTCAATGCCCGGGTCGAGGCCCAATTCGTTGAGAATGAGGATGCCGCTTTGTCTCGCCTGAGCATCTAAGGCCTGCATTTCGGGTTTTACGTAGCTCGTTGTAACCATGTTTTTTTGTTTGGCAATGCAGTGTTTAGCCACAATCAGATGGTAGGTCCAGGGCAGTAAACTTACCGTAAGGTCGTGTGCGGCAATCATTTCGGCTAAGCCCGCTTCATCGTCCACCGTCCAGGCAATGGCGCGGCCATTGTCATGCTGCCCAATCATGGCTTCGGCTTTCGATTTGGTACGTGTGGCCACGGTTACAAGAAAACCTTTTTCGAGCAGATAGCTTACTATGGGTTTTACAACCATTCCTGCCCCAAGAATTAATACTTTCTTCATAATGGGATAATCGTTGGATTGTTATATTAAAAAGCAGAATTACAGATATTTAGCAATATATTCGTAGCCGGGAGTGAGTTTCCCGTTGTGGAGGATCGTAGCTTTTTTTATGGCGTTTGGAAGCTCAAGCTGATCAAATGGCAAGGTGTAGTCGGCTGTGGCAATGGCTTTTACATAGGGCAGGAGGGCGTCGCCAAAGCCTAAAGATGCCTCGCGCGGAAGCTCGCTTGGGAGTATCTCAACCGCCATGATCAGCAGCCCTTGCCCATCAAACCCCATGCTTAGCTGCCGGCTGTCGGGCCGGT
>CAYYDS010000219.1:0-4461 GCA_964470665.1 uncultured Lentimicrobiaceae bacterium | reverse complement strand
AAAAGTTAATCGTGTCGCAGCGATTCAACCGGGTCTTGCTCAGCGGCTTTACGAGCCGGAAGATATCCGAATACAATTCCTACCGAAGCTGATACGCCAAACGAAATGAGGATAGATCCTAAACTTACAATGGTTAGAATATCAGTTGTTTCCATGATAATTCGCGCCATAATAAGGCCAAGCAGAATGCCGATAATGCCACCGCTGATGCTGATGAGTGTAGCCTCGGAAAGGAACTGAAAGATGATATCCACTTTTGTGGCGCCAATTGAGCGTCGGACACCTATTTCGCGGATGCGTTCCATAACCGATGCCAACATGATGTTCATAATACCAATGCCGCCAACCAATAGGGATATTCCGGCAATGGCTCCCAGCACAATGTTGAAGATGTCTTTTGTGCGTTGTTCTTGTTTGAGCAGCAATTCGGGTACGGTGATTTCAAAATCTTCCACTCCAAAATGGCGTCGCATAAGCATTTGGCTAAGCACTTTGGTTGTGGCGCTTAGGTTTGTACTTTCGTCAACCTGAACGATAATTCGGTCGAGCTGATGGTAATTTGCGCTTTCTTCGCTACTGCTGCCACTGCTTGATACCGCTACCATGCCGCCGCCACTGACTATTGTTACGCCTGAGCCGCTTTGTAGCGAACCGGAGTTGACCAGCGAACGATCTTTATAGCGTAATAATACGGTTTGCAAGGGGGCATAAATGTTGTTGTCGAGTTCATTTATTGCCTGGCTTTCGTCTTTCGAATTCGTTGCAATTCGTTTTTCGAGCACACCGATTACTTTTAGCCAGAGGTTGCCGCATTTGATGTGTTTTCCGATAGGGTTTTCCAAAGGAAAGAAGCGCGATTTAATGCCCGGGCCGATAATACAAACCGGGCTTCCCTGCTCCGAATGTTCATTGCTAAACATAGTGCCCGATTCGAGCTCCATGTTAAAGACCAGAAAAAAGTCGGCTGTAACACCGTTGAGCTTAGCTTGTTGCCTTACTCCGTCGTTTATGATGCTGGTTTCGTACACCACTTCGGGGCTAATGCGGTTTACGGTGGGAATAATGCTGAGGATGCCCTCGGCATCGAGCAGGGTGAGGCCCGGCGAAAACTTTTTACTTTCTTGTTTGCCTTCGCTTTGTTCGTCGTTTGAGGCAGAAGAGTTTTCGTAGCGCGAGGTAATGATGATGTTGTTTACCCCTACCATTTTAATCTGTTCCAAAATTTCCTGCCGGGCGCCATTGCCAATAGCCATCATGGCAATCACGGCCGAAACGCCGAAAATAATGCCGAGCGCCGTGAGAATAGATCGCGATCTGTTTGCGAAAACAGCTTCAAGGGCTACCTGTAATATTTCCCAATATCGTTCGGTTTTCATAGTCGTCCGCCACGTTGCGGGCCTCCAGACCTTGGTGGCATGGCTTGCCCCGAATTGTTGTGTTGCATTCGGCGTTGCATTATTCTCTCTTTCTCAGCGGCTTGTTTGGCAGCTGCTTTTTCGGCTTCTTCCTTCAAAATGATGTCTTCGGCTTCTATGCGATCGAGATCGGACTGACTAACAGAGATCAGTCGGTAAGAGCCGATGTTGGAAGGGGCAAGCAGGCTCACCAATTCGCCTTCTTTTAAACCGGCGCGTATGACGATTTCATTTTCGTTGGTTTTGCCTGCAATCACCTGCTGGCGCCTATTTCCAACAAAAACAAATTGCAGGCTGTCTTGCGTGTGAATGGCTTCTAAAGGAATATACAATACATCTTTCAGCTCATCGGTGATAATTACATTTTTGGTGGTCATGGCAGGCCGCACAATTGAGTCGTATTCGTTGACTTCAATTTTAACTTCAAAAACTTTTGCATTTGAGTTGCGGAGCTGCTCGCCGATATTGGCAACTTCGACCACTTTTCCGGTAAATTTCTTTTCGGGAAAAGCGTCCACGCCAATTTCAACGCGCTGACCTACTTTTACTTTCGAGATGTCAACTTCGTTTACATAGGTTTTTGTAATCATTTCGCGCAGGTTTGGAAGCGTAGCCACCACGTTTTCCCATGTGCTTATGCTTGCACCTATGCCCCGTTTTTTTCCGTCCCAGTCGCGCTGATAGATGACCATGCCTGCTTTTGGCGCATGGATGGTAAACTCCTGACTAAGGGTGACGAATTTTTCATATTCGGTTTGTTTTTTTCGCAATGCCGTTGTTACCTCCGACATATTGGCCACGGCTTTTTCGTATTTCAGCGAATAGTTGCGCTGAGCCTGGTCGTAAGCTCTTTGCTGGCGGTCGAGCTCAATCTGCACCTGACGTTGTGTGGCTGGCGGTTCGTAAATGGATTGATCCACAGCAATTTGAGCTTCTTCCATGGCATATTTCAGGTTGACCAATTCGTTGCGGGCAGCCCTGAGCTCCATTGTTGTGTCGAGTTGTGTTTTAATGAAATTGTTTTCCAACACTTCAATTTCGATCTGCTGGTCTTTAATTTTGTTGGTTACTTCGCTCCGGTCGAGCCTGGCCACATAATCGCCGCTATCCACAATGGTTCCATCGGGAATGATGTCGTCAATTTTTAATTGCCATAGGCGGGCATCGCGCAGGGCTGTGGGTGAAGGGCCGTAGATCATTTCCGAGTTCTTTGCCTCTAATTCGCCGGTAGTGGTTACGCTAATGGCAAAGAGGCCATATTTGACCGGCACCTCAACTGTGGTAGCTTTCGATTTGTCGGTACGCGTGAAATACCACGCCAATACCGTTATCAAAAGCAGAACGATAATGCTAATCGTAATTTTCCGCCTCTCTTTCATAACTTTCTTTTTTTTGGCTGTGATGATTAAAATGAAGTATTTTTTTTTAACTACATGAGTTTCTGTATGATACTTTCCATGCTGATTCCTTCGGCTTCGGCGCTGTAGTTTCGTACCAAACGGTGTCGCAATACGGCTGTGGCCACTGCTCTCACATCTTCCATGTCGGGCGAGTATTTTCCGCGAAGCAGTGCGTTGCATTTGGCTCCCATTATCAAATGCTGCGATGCCCTTGGCCCTGCGCCCCAGCTGATGTATTTGTTGGCCCATTCGTGGGCTCTTGGCGTTTGGGGTCGCGTTTTGGATACTAAGGCCACCGCATATTCCATCACATTGTCGGCTACCGGCACTCTGCGTACTAATTGCTGAAACCGGATGATTTCTTCGGACGAGAGCACGGTTTTTGGTTCGCCGCTTATTCCGATAGTGGTGTTTTTAACCACTTCGATTTCTTGTTCAAAGCTTGGATAATCAAGCCAAAGGTTAAACATAAAACGGTCAAGCTGTGCTTCGGGGAGCGGATAGGTGCCTTCTTGTTCGATCGGATTTTGTGTTGCCAAAACAAAAAATGGCTCCATGAGCTGAAACGTTTGACCGGCAACTGTTACATGCTTTTCTTGCATGGCTTCGAGAAGGGCGGCCTGAGTTTTCGGCGGGGTTCGGTTGATTTCGTCGGCCAGCACAATATTGGCAAAAACGGGTCCTTTAATAAACCGGAATTTGCGTTGTTCGTCTAAAATCTCAGTGCCGATAATGTCGCTGGGCATCAGGTCGGGAGTAAACTGTATTCGGCTGTATTCCAGGCCCAATGTTTTACCAATAGTATTGATTAACAGTGTTTTAGCTAAACCCGGAACACCCACAAGGAGTACGTGCCCTTTACTGAATATGGCGATGAGCGTTTGGTGAACAATTTCGTCTTGGCCAACAATTACTTTTGCTATTTCGTTTTTAAGTTCAGAATACTTTTGTTGTAAGGCTTTTGCGGCTTCCACATCGGAAGTGAAATGAGTTGTCATAAGCTTTTGATGCGATCTTAAAATAGGGCTTGTGTATGTTATATCCGATTTATTCTTTTTTCCACTCAAACTCGAAGTGGCACTGCTGATACTCCGGATGTATATTTACAAAAGCGTTTTTCGATTTATTTTTAATCCATTCGTTAACCGATTTTTGTTTTTTCTCGCCGAGGGCCCATTCGCCAACGCGGTTATAATCTTCTTTGAGATTGGCCTGGTGTGGGGCGGTTTTGGTTACCAATTTCAACAGGCGGTAGGCATCTTTTCCGTCGTCGGTTTTCATGGGCACGGGCTCGCTGATTTCGCCCGGTTGAAGTTTTTCAATCACAAAAGCAAGTTGAGAATCGAGCGCTTCGGCTTCAAAACGCGTTCCACCCGAATAGGGGTTGAGCACATATCCGCCAGCGGTTTTATCTTCTTCTTCCGAGAATTTTTCAACGGCTTTTTCAAAAGTTATCGAATCGGCTTTGATGAGTTGCAGGATCGAATCGAGTTCTTTTTTAGCTTTTTCGAGCGCGAAAGGGCTTACTTTGGTCATCATCAGGATATGCCTGACGTTTACATAATCGCCGCGCCGCCCGATCATTTGGATAATATGAAAACCGGCTTGTGTTTCAATCACTTCACTCACCTCGCCATCGCGCAATT
>CAYYDS010000218.1:0-4473 GCA_964470665.1 uncultured Lentimicrobiaceae bacterium | reverse complement strand
CTTTTGTGGTTTTCCAGTCGAAGCCGGACGGAACTTGAAGTTCTTCCATTACTTTCGGGCTGTCAGTTCCCTGATTGTATTCGCGATCTTTGCGGCACGATACAAAAAGGCTTGCAAAACCTAAGACGATGAGAGCAATGCGGATTTTCATAGCATATTTTTTTTAAAAGTGAATTCTTATCTTATAAATAATACCTCGAACTTCATGCCAAATCCAATTAATTCGATAACTCATTGAAAATCAATGGTATTAATTTGAAGTAGTTTTTGCCCACTGCTCCCATATTGGAAAAAAGTCTATTATTAGGAATAACTATTTAACCATTATTTAACTGATGCAAAAGTATCTTAAAAAAGTTCGCAATTCGCTTAAAAACAAAAAAGCCGGCATAAATACCGGCTTTTAAGATGTGTTTTCCAGAAAATAGGATGTTGCTGTTTTTTGTATTTTCTTATGTAAAAGAATTTCTCATTTATGGCGCCTGATAAATCAGTGCGTTGTTTCGGTATCCCGGCAGGTTTTTAAACCAGTCGGGAAACTGCACTCCACCGCTCAATGCCCATTCGGCAAATTTGAGGTGTGCGCCTAAGATTTCCTGTTTTTCGATTGGATAATCAAAACTTTCGTAAATATTAATACCCCAAGGCAGGTTGTCGGCCGACAGGAAATACCTTCCATTATCGGGATCGCTGTCATCATCGTCCTGGCCAAAGAGTGAAACGTCCATCAAATCGGTAGGCAGGTAATTTGGCAGGTGCACTTCATGACTTCTTACTTTATTCACAATTAAAAATGGGTTGAAACTACTGATATCCAGGTCGCTAAAGTCGTACTTATCAGGTGTAAACTCCATTTTTACACTAAAGGTAACGGGTGTAACATAGGGAGCGCCGGGTGTGGTGTTCACGCCGATTCCGCTTCCGGGATGCTGCATTTGCTTAAAGGCATTGTCAAAAACGATGATCGTTGGCTTTGTTTGTGCAGCTTCGGTGCCTCCGGGATTAAGCGAAATAATGCCTTCAGTAAGGGCAGTTCCCGCAACGCTAATATCAGCGGCGTCAATGCCATCGGCCAATTGGAAACCAAAACCGTTTTCAAAGCCGGCCCCAAAAGCTTTCAAAGTAAAGGTTCCGGTAACTTCTTTCACTGTATTGTTCAGCTTTGTTTTTATTTCAAACTGATAATCAATAACTAAGTCGTTAAAATCGTAATCGCCTTTGGCTGGCCAGAGGTCTTCGAAGGCCAAGGTTCCTGGATCGAAAGCCGGATAAAAGTTGATGATGCCGTCCACAATCGTTACGGTGATGGTGGCAATATCGCATAGTCCGTTGCCGTCGCAGACCTCATAGTCAACGGTTGCAACTCCGGTATAACCGGAAGCGGGTGTAAAGGTTACAATTCCGGTAATCAAATCAACGGTAAACACACCTACACTCACCGGAGGTATAGTGCCCGCGATAAAAGTAATGGTAGATGGATCAAGCGGGCTCGAACCTTCAGTGTCGTTATCTAAAATTGCAATGTCAACCGGTTCGTCAATATCGGTAGCGGCCGAATCATTGTTTGCAGTTGGGCCAACAAAGTAAGTGATGGTAACGTTTGCCAGATTCGAGCGGATATTATTTAGGTCGAGCACAGAATATTTGATGGGTGTCGGATCGCCCGTAAAGCTAGATTCAGGGGTAAAGGTTATGTTGCCATTCACGCCATTTACTGTCCACACGCCTTCGCCTGCCACGGTTAGAGGGTCGCCGGCACTAGCAGTGCCATCAATTTGAACGCTTCCCGGAATGAGATCGGCATCGCCTTTCACATCGTTTGCCAATACATCTACTGTTACTGCGTTGTGCGGAATGCCGGTTTCGCTGTCGTCATAAGCTGTTGGGGCAAGAATAGAGATCAGCTCAACCCAGTCGCCCTGAAGCACAGGCAATCCGCCAACGAGAACCGTGTGGTTGTCGTTTTCAAATTCTCCTCCGGCACCCATTGTCAACTCAATTTCGTCGAAAGCCAGTCCGGCAGAAGCCACAAAATGAAGATAGGCATAGGGTTCGGTGGAGTTTTGCCCTGTGCCGGGTTTGCCGTAATACTGATTGGTGGTATAAGTATTTGAATTTATAGCCGTTACGGTGTGAGAAGAGCTGTTTGGTAATTCGGCAATGACATCGGCGGTAGAAAATGTACCGATAACCTGCCCGCTGCGGATAATTTTTATGGTGTTATCGCCATCGCCAGCCGACCATGCAAATCCGTAGTAGTTGACAGAGGAGTTTAATTTTAAATTTACTTTTCCGCCAACTTTAATAGACATATAATTGCCTGAGTTTGAGCCATATTGGTCGTCGGCTTTCACATGAGATTGCCCCGAAGTTTGATAATACGTGCCAATAGGCGAGGTGTATCCGGCAGGCAAAGGAGCCCAGCTGGTGTTGGGAACCGCAAAACTGTTAAAGGTTTCTGTAATGAGTGTTCCGCCTGTTACGTTTGAAGAAAGCACTCCAGGCTCGCTGGCATAAACCCGAAGGTATTCCTGTGCGCCCAAGCGTCCCGAAAAGCCAAATAGAAAAAGAATGGAGAATATTAAAATAAGTCTTAAATTTTTCATGAAATGGAGGTTTTTTTCATAAATTATTGAAAAATGTAATTTAAAGCACTGGAATTGAGATCAATCTGGGCCGACTGGTTTCCGATTTTGAGCTCAATCTTATTTTCGTAGGCAGGCAAACAGAGCTTTGTGGTATGTGGCTGACCCGACTGCAAATAGGTGCGCTGGTATGTACGGTTTTGGGCGTTCATTATTTCTAGAATCCCGCCTGTGGGGCTGGTTACGGTTAATTGATAGTCTTTGGTCGTCTTCCAGTCAAAATCTCTCGGAACTACCAATTCGTTCATCGTTTCAGGGGTTGTTTGAACAGTTTGCTGATAATCTTTGCGGCATGATGCTGCTAAAAATGTTACAACAACAACTGTAAAAAGCATTGTTAGTTTTCTCATAGTATTTCAAATATAGTTTTTAAAATGTTTCTTTTTTTAATTATGTGTGGTTTACCAAATTTCGCGCCAATCTTATGTTTTATAAATAAAAGCTTGGTAATTGATTGTTTTAGAATATGATATTTTTATTCTTAACAAACAATTATGATTTAACAATTTATCTATTCTTTCCCAATTATGGAATATTTTTCCCGATTAGGATCGTTTAATGGCTTCAATTAGATTCGCTTTCCTTGTGAAAACCCTATGAAAGCAGGAAAACCTATCCCAAAATCAAAAAAAAAAGGTTAATCTTTTTTTGAGCTTGTCATCTGATGGGTTTTCTTTTGGTTTTTAAGAATTACGCTATCTTTGCACAACGAAATTTTAACACAAATTCAATATGGCACTTAATGTAACCGATGCAACTTTCAAGGAAATGGTTCTGGATTCCGATGTTCCTGTAATTGTTGACTTTTGGGCAGTTTGGTGCGGCCCTTGCCGCATGGTTGCCCCTATTATTGAAGAAATTGGTAACGAGTACGAAGGAAAAGTTAAGGTGGTAAAAGTGGATGTGGACAACAATCCGGCAACTGCCGCCCAGTTTGGAATCCGTAATATCCCAACGCTCCTTTTCTTTAAAGGCGGCAAGGTGGTTGACAAGCAGGTGGGTGTAGTTCCAAAACCGGTTTTAATCAAAAAACTTGAAGCTATCTTTTAAGCGTTTTCGTAAAAGTTTTACAAGCTACCATCAGCAAGCTTACCTAAAAACAGGAATTTATGTTGATGGTAGCGCTTTTTTTGGCGCTTAGCATCTTATTTTTGTGCGATTATCGGCTTTGTGTTCGGCTTTTCAGCCTATTCCTGCCCGAAAAAAAAGGAATATTTTAGATAAAATATATTGATCAATTGATTGATATACTGAATTATAGAATTATTTACCCCAATCGCTGACAATGCAGCATCCGATTCATCATAACGACCTCTCTCGTTTTGGAAGCCTTGAGTTTTTGGCACGGCAGGTGGTAGAAGGCTTTGTAACCGGCTTGCACAAAAGCCCGTTTCATGGCTTTTCGGTCGAGTTTGCAGAGCATCGCCTCTATAATAGCGGCGAATCAACCCGATTTATTGATTGGAAGCTCTTTGCACGTTCCGAAAAATTATTCGTAAAAAGGTTTGAAGAAGAAACAAATCTTCGCTGCCAGATTGTAATTGATCATTCATCGTCAATGTATTTTCCGGTGGTGGAAAAACCCGACCCCAAACGCCCCAATAAACTCCTTTTTTCGGTTTATGCTGCTGCGAGCATAATGGAGCTCCTTCAGCGGCAGCGCGATGCAATGGGGCTGAGCTTGTTTTCATACCAATTGGATATGCATACCACGGTGCGCTCAAACAAGCTTCATCACCGTTATTTATTGAGCTTATTGGAAAATTTGATTGACCCTTCTAAGGCGAATGAGCCCCGCACCACGGCTGCCGCCCAAGCGCTTCATCAG
>CAYYDS010000217.1:0-4500 GCA_964470665.1 uncultured Lentimicrobiaceae bacterium | reverse complement strand
TGCCGGATTTCCGGGATACATAGCGCAGGCAAACATAAAGTCTTGCCAAACCAGGATTCCGTGCCTGTCGCACAGTTCATAAAACAGATCGTTTTCGTAAATTCCGCCGCCCCAAATGCGAATCATATTCATATTGGCGTCGGCTGCCTGCCCAATGAGCGAGCGATAGCTGCTGTCGGTAACTGCCGTAACAAAGCTGTGTTGCGGAATATAGTTTACGCCTTTGGCGAATAGGGGGTGCCCGTTTAGCTCGAAATAAAAACTTTTTCCGATGCTGTCATCTTCCTGAATGAGCTTTAAACTGCGGATGCCGTGTACAAGATCTTTTGTAAACACTTGCCCATCGTGGGTTTCAATTTTTGCTGTCCATTCATACAAATAAGGCTCGCCAAGTCCGTTTGTCCACCACAGTTTCGGATTTTCAACCTTAAATACTGCTTTTATCCCGGGTTTTCCGGGTTCAATTTCAATGTTTTGAGCAAAAATCAGTTTGCCGCTTTGTTTTTCGCTAAGGCTTAATTTTCCTTTTTGTTTTTTGTCGGATTCGAACGAAACCCGAAGTTCGATGTTTGCTTGCCCGGCATCGAGCGCAGTGGTTGCAATATGCCAATCGGTTAAGCGCAGTTTATCCCATGCCATGAGTTTGATGGGTTTCCATATGCCGGCTGTAATATAGGTGGGGCCCCAATCCCAGCCAAAATGATAGGCCGCCTTGCGCGAATAGATCCATTTGTTTGCGGGCAACGCAATGGCCGAAGCCGCCGAATCGGTCAAATAATGCTCTATTGCCGGATGAAAGACGACCTCCAGCTCGTTGTCTTTTTCTCTGAGTTGATTTTTGCAATCCACCTCCCAGCTTCGAAACATATTGTTGGCACTGAGGATGTTGTGCCCATTGAGCCATGCCTCGGCATACGTGTCTAAACCTTCGAAAATGAGCGCGATATGATCGGATCGAAGGATGTTTTGGTTTACATCGAAAGATGTTTTATATACCCAACTTTTTTCAGCGATCCATTGAAGCTCTTTTTCGTTGCATTTTTCAAAAGGATGTGGAATTAAGTGGTTGCGAAACAGGTCGGTATGAACCGTTCCGGGAACTTGTGCCGGATAGTAGTGTTGTTCGGCAAGTTCGGCAAATGTCCAATTTTCGATAATTATTTGCTCAATGGCCGGCTTAGATGTGGGGGTGCAAGCCTGCACAAAAAGAAGCAAAAGGGCAGCCTGCACAAAAAGAAGAAGGGCCGGGCGGCCAAAATTTTTGTTTGCTCCATTGGCTTGCAAAAAAAGCTGTTGAAAGGCCAAAAAGAGTGGTCTGGTCATGAGTGTAAGGTGTTTTGCGGGTAGCCATCTGCCTCATTCGGACGAACTTAGGTCGGGGTTCCGGAGTTTAAGATGGGTTTCTATTTTGGTCATTAATTCGTTTTTGCGAATGGGTTTTGCAATGTAATCATCAAATCCGGCATCCAAAAAGCGCTCCTCATCGCCCGACATGGCGTAAGCTGTTTGAGCAATGAAGGGAACAAATCTGTATTCTGGAAAATCGGTTTTGATTTGTTGCATCAGCCTTATTCCATCCCATGGCCAAGGCAGGTTGATATCAAAAAGCATGATCTGAAAAATAAAACCCTCTGCATATTTTTCGCCGATGATTTTCAGTGTTTCACTGCCATCAACGGCCAAACTGATGTTTCCCGAAGGCTCAAGCATTTTTTGAAGCACCAGGCGGTTCATGCGGTCGTCTTCCACAATAAAAATATCGGGTTTTTCAATTTCGGGGGCATTGGCAATGGGCCTGGTTCGATATGTAGAGGCTTTTTGGCCGGTTTGGGTTTTCATCAGCAGCGGCACTACAATTTCTACGCTTGTGCCCACTCCTTTTTCCGATTGTATGCAAATTTTTCCGTGCATCAGCTCGATGAGTTTTTTGGCTAAGGGCAAGCCAAGTCCGGCCCCCTGATAAGGCCTGTTGTAACCCGCGTTTTCTTGCCTAAACGCATCAAAAAGGTGTTTCATATAGTTTTGGTCAATGCCAATGCCGGTGTCTTTTATTTTGATAATCAGGTTGTTATCAGTATCATCAACAAAGGTTGAAATGGTTACAAAACCCGAATCGGTATATTTCACCGCATTGTCAATTGTGATATACAGCACTTTCATCAGCTTTGGCTGGTCGGCAACAACCTGAGGTGTTTCTGCAAGTTTTGTTTTAAATTTCAGTCCTTTTTCATTGGCGGCAAATGCGAGCGATTCGCAGGTGTTCAGGATGAGCTCGTTGGCGCTGCACGGCTTAAGTTCTACCTCAATTTCGTTGGCTTGAATCCGGCTTATTTCGATGATGTTGTTGATGAGGTTGAGCAAGCGTTCGCCGCTTTGCTGGATACCCGTTGCAAAGCTGTAAAGGTTTTCGTCTTCCATAATAGCCAGCTCGGTTTCGAGCAGACTTGCAAAACCAATTATTCCATTTAGCGGCGTGCGTATTTCATGACTCATATTGGCCAAAAAAGCATCTTTCAGATAGCTGGCATCCTTTAGCCGTTTTAAGGTTTTTTTGAGTTCAATATCTTTTGCGCGGGCTTTTTGCAGCTCGCTTTCAAGCTCCGAAGTGCGCTCCGAAATCAAGGCTTCCAACTGTTGCTTTTCTTTGAGCATCTGATGTTGAAAAAGGCCAAATTCGTTTTGAGTTTTCAGGTAGTTTTCTTTGGTTCGGTGGCTTATGATCAACAATAGGATAACAACAAGCGGAAGCAACAGCACAAGCAAAACGAGTAAGCCCCACCACACTGCCGAAGATTTCCAGCCGAGTGGGAGCGTTGCAGCTTCTTTTTCAACCCATTGCTTTTCGGATGTGCTCGACGGTTTTATGCCGGGATAGCCATAGACAAGCCCTTGGTGCATTAGCGTAAGGGCGCTATCGGTTTTTCCTTCCGACTCTAGCAATCCGGCAAGGCGCCAACGCGATTCGGCCTGAAAGGGTGCAATTTGTAGCGAATCGGCAAGATGCATCTGCTGGCGCAGATAATGTGCGCTAAGCCCGGGCGAAAAATTTTCGACCAGAGTGGCTAATTTGCCAAAAAGAATGGCTTTTTGCGAGGCATGAGCGCTGGTAGCAAGCTGTTCCAAACTGTCGAGAAGCAGCACTTCCTGTGTGGTCTGTGCCCGGCAAAGAGGTGCGGTTGTAAGCAGCAGCCCAACAAAACAAATCATTCCCTTTTTAATTCGCTGCATAAACAGTAGTTCCGATTGCAAAATTCAGTTTACGACAAAGATACAAGATTAGGGCGGCCAAAATGAAAAATGTCAATCGAAAAACTTTCTTCACTATGCATTGTTAAGATAAACATAGGCCTGGAATTAAGCTCTTTTATCCGCTCAAAAAAAACGGAACATGAAGAGTAAAAAAGAACATATCTAAATAATTACCTATATTTACCCGCTTTTTTTGAGGGCTGCTTTATAAAAACACACACAAAAAACATAGATATGATCAAAAAAATTCTCGTTGCCAATAGGGGCGAGATTGCTGTTAGGGTAATGCGTTCGTGCCGCGAGCTGGGTATCGAAACCGTTGCTGTTTATTCCGATGTTGACCGCAAAGCCATGCATGTGCGCTATGCAGATTACGCTTACCCAATTGGTGCAGCGCCTTCGTCGGATAGCTATCTCCGGATGGATAAAATTATTGAAGCTGCCAAGCTTTCGGGTGCCGACGCCATTCATCCTGGCTATGGTTTCCTCTCGGAAAATGCCCATTTTGCCGAGCTTTGCGAGAAAGAGGGAATTGTCTTCATTGGCCCGTCGCCTTACGCCATCAATACGATGGGCGACAAAATTACTGCCCGTAAAACGATGATCGCTGCCGGTGTTCCGGTTGTGCCCGGCACTACCGAGCCCATAAAAGACATTAAAAAGGCGGTGGAAGTGATAAGGGAAATCGGCTTGCCGGTGATGATAAAAGCCAGTGCCGGCGGTGGGGGCAAAGGAATGCGCTTGGTAAAAAACGAGGCTGACATCATTAGCTCGGTTAGCGCCGCACGTTCTGAAGCCAAAGCCGCTTTTGGCGACGATGCTGTTTACATCGAAAAATACATCCAATCGCCACATCATATTGAGTTTCAGGTGTTGGGCGACAAACACGGCAATATCGTTCACCTTTTCGAACGCGAATGTTCGGTGCAAAGGCGGCATCAGAAAGTTGTTGAAGAAACCCCTTCGCCCATCATGACGCCCGAAGTGAGGGCCAAAATGGGCGAAGCAGCTGTTGCAGCCGCTCGCGCAGTAAATTATTACGGCGCCGGAACGATCGAGTTTATCGTTGACGACGATCTAAACTATTATTTCCTCGAAATGAACACCCGTTTGCAGGTCGAACACCCGATTACAGAAAGGGTTGTGGGCGTTGATCTGGTGAAACAGCAGATTAATATTGCCAACGGATTGCCCTTGTCGTTCAAACAGGAAGACCTCAGGCAGTTTGGCCACGCCATCGAGGTGCGCATT
>CAYYDS010000216.1:0-4511 GCA_964470665.1 uncultured Lentimicrobiaceae bacterium | reverse complement strand
AATCCGGAGTTCCTGAAACGGTAGATCCTTTAGCCGGCTCTTATTATGTGGAAATGCTGACCGAACAATTGGTTGAAAGGGCTTGGGAACACATTCAGGAAATCGAAGCCATGGGCGGCATGGCCAAAGCCATTGAAACAGGCCTTCCGAAAATGCGTATTGAAGAAGCTGCGGCCCGCAAACAAGCGCGTATTGACTCGAATAAAGACGTGATTGTGGGTGTAAACAAATACCGCCTGGAAAAAGAAGACCCGATTGATATTCTCGATATTGACAATACTGCTGTTCGTCAGTCGCAGATAGAAAGGCTAAAAGTACTTCGGGCAAACCGCAACGAAGCCGAGGTTGAGGCCGCACTGGCTGCCATCACACACAGTTGCGCCACAGGCGAAGGCAACCTGCTCGAGCTGGCCGTAGATGCCGCTTCGAAAAGGGCTTCGCTGGGCGAGATAAGCAGCGCCTGCGAAAAAGTGTTCGGACGATATAAAGCCGTTATCCGTTCGATCTCGGGAGTTTATTCAGCCGAAAGCAAGGGCGATCAGAGCTTCCACAAAGCCGTTGACCTTGCCAATGAATTTGCCCAACTCGAAGGCCGCCGCCCGCGCATTATGATTGCCAAAATGGGTCAGGATGGCCACGACCGGGGAGCAAAAGTTGTTGCAACAGGCTATGCCGATATTGGCTTTGACGTGGATATCGGGCCGCTCTTTCAAACTCCTGCCGAAGCTGCAAGGCAAGCCGTTGAAAACGACGTACACGTTTTAGGTGTTTCGAGTTTGGCTGCCGGGCATAAAACCCTTGTACCTCAAGTGATTGAAGAGTTGAAAAACCTTGGCCGCGAAGATATCATGGTCATCGTGGGCGGCGTAATTCCCCATCAAGATTACCAATACCTCTACGAGGCCGGAGCAGTAGCTATCTTTGGCCCCGGAACCATTATTGCTGAAGCAGCCATTAAAATGCTCGACATCCTGATTCAAATGCGCAAATAATCCGCATGATAAAAGTGTTAATTTTAAGGCCGTTTGTTGAAAGCGGCCTTTTTTTTATTCCTCTGAATAGCAAAGAAAAAAATGATCCGAAACATCAAAATAACCCAAATAAATCCCTGGATTTTAGCACTTTCTGGTGGCCTGTTGCTCTTTTTTTCGTGGGCTCCAAACGCTTTGACGTTCCTTGTTTTTTTTGCTTTTGTGCCATTTTTGCTGATGGCAAACAACCAACGCTTTACCTTGCTAGCTGCTTTTGGATACTTTTTTGTCGGATTTTTTGTGTTTCATCTTCTTTCGGGATGGTGGATGTATAGCTCCACACTGGCCGGAAGCCTGTTGGCTCATCTGTTCAACGCGGCCTATATGGCTGTTGTGTTTGTGATTTGGCGCTACCTGAAAGAACAACATTTGTTTAAGAATCTACAATTTTTAGTGTTGGCGGTTTTGTGGCTCACATTCGAATACCTGCATCAAAGCTGGGAATTGGCCTGGCCATGGTTTACCCTCGGGCATGTGTTTGGGGCAAAACCGCAATGGGTGCAATGGTACCGTTTTACGGGAAGTTTAAGCGGTAGCCTTTGGGTGCTTGGCGCAAACTTTCTGATATTTCGTATTTTAAAGAAAAAAGGCGGTTTAAACCAAAAAGCGCAACTGAAAAATATTTCCATGCTCTTGCTTGTGCTGCTTGCACCCATTCTGATTTCGATCTGCATTCAAACAAGAAATGATACTGCTGCCGAAAAACTGCGGGTGATGATGGTGCAACCCAACATCCACCCACAGAAAGAAAAATTTGCCGGAATTTCGGCTTCCGATCAGCTCGATAAGGCCTTAAACATAGTAAAACAGAATGCGTTAGACAGCATTGACCTCCTTCTTTTTCCGGAAACCATGCTCGTTGATGCCGTTGATGAAAACCATCCCGATGAGTCGGCTTTAATTGAGCCTTTGTTTGATCTGGCACGCGAAAATCATTTGATGGTGGTGAGTGGAGCCTTTAGCAAACGATTTGAAAAATGGGACCCGTCTGATTTTGACGCCCTTATTGAAGAACAGAAACCTTATGTGTTGTATAACAGCGTGTTATGGATATTTAACGACAGCATTGGATTTATTCATAAAGAAAAATTAGTTCCCCTGGTCGAAAAACAGCCTTTTCAAGCGCTGATGAAACCCTTGCAAAGGCGGATTGAGCAATCGGGCGGTTTTTTTGGAAGATACGGAACATTCAACAGCAATAGAATTATCGAATTTGAGCAAAAAGGGATGTTTTATCCGCTTATTTGTTTTGAATCGGCATTTCCGGTTTACCAACCGGGCAAAGCAAAGCCCGGATTTATAGCGCTTATAACCAACGATGGCTGGTGGAAAAGCAGCGGAGGTTATTTGCAGCACCTCATGCTGGCGCGGCTGCGAGCGGTGGAAAGCGGCAGATGGGTGGCGCGCTGTGCCAATACAGGTGTTTCGGCCTTTATTGACCCTTCGGGACAAATCGTGAGCCATTGCCCTTATGCCGTTGAAGGGGCTTTGATTTATGACATTCCGCTGCCGGACAACTCTACTGTTTATGCCCGTTATGGAAAAATATTGGATGCTTTGCCGCCGACGACAGGATTGATTTTAATGCTGATGTTTTTATTGAAAAACGAAGACATTATCTCAATATGTAAAGATACAATTTTTAGGATAAAAAAATCAACTTAAATTAGCCGGTTCAAAAGGCATATTATACGGTTTAAAAGAACATTTAAAAACAAAAAAAGATCAGATTTAGCATATAAAATTACACAACATGAAAAGCCCGACACTTCTTTTTAGTTTTTGTAAATCTTTACGCATCGGAATCGGCTTATTATTTTGTATTCCATTGGCAGTCAGTGCACAAAGTCCTGCTCCGGTTTTAGTTGGTTATTTTCAAAACTGGCATACGGCAAGCACGCCATACATCCAGCTCGACCATGTGGATGCCCGCTACAACATTGTGAATGCAGCATTTGCCGTTCCAAAAGCGGGCACCGATTACAATATGCAATTTATTCCGGAAATGGTATCGCAGCCGGTTTTTATTGCCAAAATATCGGCCTTGCAGCTTCAGGGGCGAAAAGTGTTTATCAGTCTTGGCGGGGGCAATTCGCCTGTAAAATTGGATAATGAGCAGGAGCGCGATGTGTTTGTTTCGTCAATCGGATCAATTTTAAATACTTTTGGTTTTGATGGAATTGATATTGACTTTGAAGGCAGTTCGCTGGCTGTAAGCGGCGGAACGATTGCAGCGCCTGTTGACCAGCCTGTAATCTACCTGATTGATGCCATAAGGCAGATTATGGACAATTATCGTGCAAGCCACAACCGCAAGCTGTTGTTGAGCATGGCGCCCGAAACGGCCTTTGTGCAGGGCGGGCAGTCGGCCTACGGCGGCGTATGGGGTGCATACCTGCCCTTGATTCACGCCTTGCGCGATTCGTTAGACCTGATTCATGTGCAACTCTACAACAGCGGTTCGATGTATGGAATTGACGGCAAAATCTATTCGCAGGGAACGGCCGATTTTATTGTGGCGATGTGCGAGGCGCTTATCAGCGGCTTTCACACAGCAGGGGGCTTTTTCGAAGGCCTGCCGCCCGAAAAGGTGGGCGTGGGTTTGCCCGCTTGCCCCAGTGCAGCCGGGGGCGGATTTACAAACACAGCCGTAGTTAAGACGGCTGTTGAATACCTCCTGGGCAAAGGACCGCGCCCCGGAACCTATACCATGGCTAATCCGGCCGGATATCCAAACCTGCGAGGAATGATGACCTGGAGCATCAATTGGGATGCAAGCCCGAACTGTGGAAATTCGTATGAATTTGCCCAAAATTATGAAGATATCTTTTTAGGCGGAAACTCCGGCTTTGATGAAGCGCTGTTTCCGGGCGAACTTCGCATTTTTCCAAACCCGGCCCGCGACAAACTCCATATCCGGCTCGACGGCCCGACGGCATTTCCCGTCCCTGTTCTGATTTTTAATACCATCGGACACGTTGTGATGGCACAACAGCTTGCAAATCCGGACGAAACACTCGATGTGTCGGAGCTTCCCAAAGGAATGTATGGCTTGTGGTTGGGAAATTACAGGAAAAAAGTTATTATTTGGTAGAAGGTTTTTCTACCACCTCCAAACTCACCTACCACCCTTGAAAACTCGTTGACAAGAATTGTGGAAGATAGATAATTTAATGACCTGAAAAATGTATTTTTGAAGTATAAAATTAAAGGATTTGATCTAAATGAAGCTATACCAAACCTTAGAGCAACAACTCAAGAAAGAACCCAACTTCGTGACCGACAACGGAGAACTGAAAAAATGGGTGGTGCTGAACAAGGCACAGAACTTTGACGAAGAATTGATTGGCCTGTTGCTTCAAAATGCCGTGCTGAAAGAAAAATTCTTCCGAACCCTGAGCCTGCCTAAGGGTGAGAAAGTAACTGCTTTTAACCAAAACTTGTTTGTGCGGTTTTTAGAACAGAAAAACTATCTGAACG
>CAYYDS010000215.1:1377-4513 GCA_964470665.1 uncultured Lentimicrobiaceae bacterium | reverse complement strand
GATTTTATGGACCAAAGCAACAGGCCCAACCCCATGATTGAGGCTTTGCAGCATCTGCGTTACAATAAACATGAAGTGGTGCTTTTTCATGTTGTTGACAGGCGCATTGAAGCCGACCTTGAGCTTGAAAACCGCCCTTACCGCTTTTTGGATATGGAAACCAAAGAAGTGCTGAAATTAAACCCTTTTGAAATACGCGAATCCTATCGAAAAGCATTTGAAAATCGCAGCAACGAATTAAAAATGCGCTGTGGCCAATATCAGATTGATTATGTTGAAGCCGACATCAACAAAGGCTACGATTATGTGCTCACCGGGTACCTTATAAAAAGAAGCAGATTGTATTAGTTGCACCTAAACGCAGCTTTTGCGAATGCGCTTTTTTTTTTTTAAACCCTAAAAAGATGTTTCACTTTTTTGGTAATTTCTAAAAAAGGTGTTTACATTTGCTCATGGCTATTATCCCGTTGATATTAAATTTGTCGTTGCTCGTTGCCATTAGTGTAGTTTCGGGCTTCATCGAAAAATTTTCGCATAACAAAACGCCCATCCGGTCTATCATAAACGGCCTGCTTTTTGGCTTGGCCGCCATAATCGGAATGTTAAACCCGCTTGAATTTGAAGGCATTTTTTTTGATGGACGCTCGGTAATTATTAGCGTTTGCACCTTATTTTTTGGCCCTCTGGCAGGGATCATCAGCGCGGCCATACCCTTTGCGCTGCGCGTTAATATCGGAGGCCCGGGCATTTATATGGGCACCCTATCCATTTTAAGTTCATTTTTTATCGGCTGGGCTTATCATCAGCGTTTTTTAAAAAGGGCTAACGACACAATACCGCATTATCAGCTCTACAACATGGGCCTGATCGTGCATATTGCATTGATCCTTCTGATTTTCTTTTTGCCGCAAAACTTATGGATTACAACCTTCAAAGAGATGGGCGTTGCCATCATGGTTTTTTACCCGATTGCTACCTTGCTGATGGGGCGCATTGTTAGCGACCAGGTGTCTAATCGCCGATTAATTGAGGAAATAAAAGAAAGCGAACGTTATTTTCGAAGCGCTTTTTATAGCATAAGCGATGCGATCTTAACGACCGACAGCAAGGGAAGAATAAAAAGAACCAATGCAGTGGTTGAGCAACTTACCGGGCTTACTGCCGCCGAAATGCGGGGAAAAGCAGCAAAAGATATCATCCCTCTTTTCGACGAAAAAAAAGAAAGCATTGATTCACACCTGCTTACAGCTTTTTTGAAGAATAAAAGTGAAGAAGAAAGAAAACCTACCTATCTGCGGCATATTTCCGGCCAATATGTGCCGGTTTGCTTGCGTATTTCACCGCTTCGTTCCGAAAAAAAACACAATCGGGGGGCTGTTGTGGTGATCCGCAATCGCCAGCCCGAACTAGATCGCCAAATCGAACTCATGAAATCGGCGGATAGCTACCGCAATTTTTTCAACAACTTCGGCGGAGCAGCTTTTATTCAAGATGTTGAGAGCAAATTTATTGATGTAAACGACGAAGCTATGCGCCTTTACGGTTATCCGAAATCATTTTTTATTGGAAAAACACAGGAAGTATTAACGGCAATAGGCTATAACGATAACGAAAAGATAAATAATTATATAACCGACGCCATTGAGGGTAAAAATTCGGTTTTCGAGTTTTGGAGCAAAAGGGCAGACCACAGTATTTTTCCTTCCGAAATGCACCTATTAGGCACAATTTACAACGATCAGCCGGCAGTGCTTGCTATTGGATACGACATTAGCGAACGCAAAAAAGCTGAAAACGACCTGCGTTTGGCCTTCGAGCGCTACCAGGCACTCTTTGAAGTTAGCCCCGTTGCCATGGCCCTAAAAACGATGGACGACATCCTGATCGAAGTGAATGATGTGATGTGCAAGGATATGGAATACCGGCGCGACGAGCTGATTGGCAGGCACGTGAGCGTTTTTCGCCTGGAAAAATATCATTTGGAAGCAGAAACAAGTTTGCAAATAGAAAATGACAAAATAAATTCGCGCCTGGCGTCGGCGAAAACAAAATCGGGCGAAAAACGCATCTTTCTGATCAACGAAACCAACCTGCGTTTGCCCGATGGACAACAAGCCGTATTGGCTATAGCAATGAATGTTACAAAGCAAATTGAAATTGAAAAGGCCATGAGGCAAAGCAAAAGTCGCAACAAAGCAATTTTATCAGCCATCCCCGACACTTTTTTCAGGCTCTCAAATGAGGGCGTTGCACTCGATTATTTAGCCAACGATTTCAACAAAATCAGGCTTATACCGGCCGATATTATTGGCAAAAACATCTTAGAATATGTCCCCGAACTATTGCGAAACCCGTTTCAAGAATTCATTCAAAATACAACCAGCTCAGATTTGATGCAAAGCGCTGAGTTTAAACTTGAATTGCAAGGAAGTACAAATTGGTTTGAGGTTAGATTAATCAATAGCGGAAACCATGAAGTGCTTGTTTTTATGCGCGATATCACCGACAGAAAGCTCTCGGAATTGGAAATAAACCGCCAAAAACGCTTGATCGAAACTTTGATCGAAAGCATCCCAAACCCCTTGTTTTATATGAATAAAGATGGCGAGTTTCTGGGAATCAACAAAGCTTTTAAAGACTTATACGGCATTGAGCCGGGCGAAATTATTGGTAAAAACCTGTATCATATTGAAAGCGAGATGAATGCGAGGTCTTATCAGCAAGACGATCAGCGAATTTTTAGCGGCTTAGACCAATTTCAGGCCTTCGAGCGGACAATCACACTTCCCAACGGAAAGAAGATAGAAGCCATCATCAGCAAATCGCCCTTGCCCGGTTATGGAACCGAAATTGCCGGCCTTGTTGGCATTATTACCGACATCACTGCACTAAAACATCTTGAAAACGAATTGATTAAGGCAAAGGAAAAGGCCGAAGAAAGCGACCTGCTGAAAACCTCCTTCCTCAACAATATGAATCACGAAATTCGTACTCCGCTCAATGCAATTGTAGGATTCTCCGGCATACTCGCTTCCACAGAAGAAGAGGAGGAAAAGATGGAATACGTCAGCATCATCGAAAACAATAATACATTGCTTTTGCAATTAATCAGTGACATTCTCGACCTTTCAAAGAT
>CAYYDS010000215.1:0-1367 GCA_964470665.1 uncultured Lentimicrobiaceae bacterium | reverse complement strand
CGAAATTCGTACTCCGCTCAATGCAATTGTTGGTTTTTCGGAACTGCTTTTCGACGATTTTTCGGATGAAGAAAAGCGCAGCTTTGTAAATACAATCAACAACAATGCCGAACAATTGCTGCATATTATTGACGAGGTGCTGCTCATTTCGCGTTTTGATGCCGGAAACCACCTTCTTGAAATCGAAAGAACAAATATTGCGGCTTTGCTCAGTGAGATCTCCATGAGCCATAAAACAGCCTGCGCCGCCAAAAAAATCAACCTGACACTCGACTTGCCCGACGAAAATCTCGAACTGATGATTGACAAGGCAAAAGTAAGGCAAGTGATGACGGGCCTGGTTGAAAACGCAATCAAATACACCCAAACCGGTAGCATTTGCATTGGCGCTTCATATGCCGACAAGAGCCTGCGTTTGTTTGTGCGCGACACCGGTCTGGGGGTGCCCGAAAATGAGCAGGAACATATCTTTAAGCGCTTTTACCGCGGCCAGAAAGGACAAAAAATGGCCGTAAGAGGAAATGGTCTGGGGCTTAGCATTGCCCAACGCATTGTGGAAGTTATGCACGGTACTATTGGCCTGATAAGCCAAGAGGAAAAAGGTTCGGAGTTCTTTATTACGCTGCAAGCCAATGAGTTGGATGCGCAGTTAAACCAGCAGGAAGCAGAAAATTGGCTGTTGGCAGATTTTGGCCGTTACAGACTGTTGGTTGTTGACGATGAGATTGATAATGCACTTTTTCTTTCCTCGGCGCTCGAAAAATACTTTGCTGAAATAGCAATAGCGAATACCGCACTGCAATCGCTTGATTTGCAACGTGCAAAACCTTTCGATATCGTACTGATGGACATTAAAATGCCCGGAATGAATGGCGACGAAGCTACAAAACTGCTATTAAAAGAGTTTCCCGATACCATTGTAATAGGCCAAACCGCCTATTCGCAGCCCGAAGAACTGAAGCGGATGATACTTGCCGGTGCCAAGACCTGCCTCACCAAACCACTCTCGCTGAAAAAGATTTTAGATGAAATTTATAATCAGCTTATCCTTAGCGGGAAGTTGTAAAATGTTGATAAATAGTCTGTTGTAAGCAGCCGCTAATCCACAACTTTTCTTACGATAAATTGCCCCATGCTAAAGCCTATAAGCTTTACTTTATCGCCTTTTTCGGCATAGCCATTTTCGAGCGTAGCATCAAAAAGGCTACCCTCGAGTTCGATTTTCCCGGCAGGCCTTAACATTGTATGAGCCAGCGCGTTTTGGCCGATATAGGCTTTAAAATCGAAGCTTGCGCTCGTATATCCGCTTGATTTTTCTTGCACTGCCGTAAGTGCAAGGTGGCCAAAACGCCTTGTTTTAAGAAGAC
>CAYYDS010000214.1:0-4589 GCA_964470665.1 uncultured Lentimicrobiaceae bacterium | reverse complement strand
TTTCGGTAAGCAACTCGTCAAACGACAGGTTTTTGGCGTTGGCAATATCTTCGAGCTGCAGCTTGCGGTCAATATTTTGGATGATGTAAACCTTTAATCCTGATTTGTTTACAACCGATTTGACCACCATATCGTTGGGTCGGATGATTTCGTTTTCCTCTACATATTGCCTGATAAGCTTCAGGAAAGGTTCGCCATATTTTTGGGCTTTACCCGTGCCAACACCCACAATCTGAGTGAGTTCGTCATTGGTAATCGGGTATTGAATGGCCATATCTTCGAGCGACGGATCTTGGAAGATGACAAAGGGGGGCAGGTTTTCTTTTTTCGAGATGGCTTTGCGGAGGTCTTTAAGCATGGCAAAGAGGGTGGTGTCGGTTCCACTTCCTTTGGGTTCGCTGCTTTTGTTTGTTTCAAAGTCGTCTTCTTCCTCCGTGTTTTCGTAGTCATGATCTTTTGAGAGCATGATGGGGTGAGGGTTTTTGATAAAATCTTTACCCTCTTTCGTAATTTTCAGGATGCCGTAATTTTCAATGTCTTTTGCAAGCAGGCGGTGAATGATAGCCTGGCGAATGACGGCTTGCCAAAAGCGTTCGCTTTCGTCTTCGCCTGCTCCAAAATATTCGTTGTTTTCGTGCTTGGCATTTTTGATGTCGCCCGTTTTCTTTCCGGCCAGCAACTCGCTGATGTGCTTTATTTTAAATAACTGTTTAACGCTTAAAACAGCTTCGAGTACTAATTTAATTTCTTCCTGGCCATCAAATTTCACTTTGGGATTCAGGCAGTTATCGCAGGATCCGCAGTTGTCTTTTTCGTATATTTCGCCAAAATAGTGTAGTAGCAATTTGTGCCGGCAAACAGCCGATTCAACATAAGTTACTGTTTCGTTGAGCAGTTCTTTGGCAATTTCTTGCTCGGCAACGGGCTTGTCTTTCATGAATTTTTCCAGCTTTTGGATGTCTTCATAATTATAGAAGGCAATGCAATTTCCTTCGCCATCGTCGCGCCCGGCCCGCCCTGTTTCCTGATAATAGCCTTCGAGGCTTTTCGGAATGTCGTGGTGTATTACAAAGCGAATGTCGGGTTTGTCAATTCCCATGCCAAAAGCAATGGTGGCAACGATAACTTCCACCTCTTCCATCAGAAATTTATCTTGATTTGCGCGACGTGTAGCGCTATCGAGGCCGGCATGATAAGGCAAGGCCCTGATGCCGTTTACCTCTAAGGTTTCGGCTATGTCTTCAACCATTTTGCGGCTCAAACAGTACACAATACCCGATTTTCCGGGATTGTTTTTAATGTATTTGATGATTTCTTTTTTAACGTCAGCAGTTTTTGGCCTAACTTCGTAGTAGAGGTTGGCCCTGTCGAACGACGATTTAAATAATTTGGCGTTCGGTATTTCCAGGTTTTTCAGAATGTCTTGCTGAACCTTTACGGTAGCTGTTGCCGTGAGGGCAATAACCGGAAGGTCTTTGTCAATGGCATTCATTATTGGCCGCAAGCGACGGTATTCGGGCCTGAAATCGTGCCCCCATTCAGAAATGCAATGCGCTTCGTCAATAGCAAAAAATGAAATCTTCAGCGACTTCAAAAAATCAACGGTTTCGTCTTTTGTGAGCGACTCCGGAGCCACATAAAGAAGCTTGGTTTTTTTTGCAATGAGGTCTTCGCGCACTTGCATCAACTCCGCACGCGAGAGCGACGAGTTCATAACGTGGGCAATTCCGATGTCAGTTCCGAAATTTCGAATGGCGTCCACCTGATTTTTCATGAGCGCAATCAAAGGCGAAACCACAATGGCTGTGCCTTCGTTCATCAATGCGGGCAGCTGGTAGCATAATGATTTTCCACCTCCGGTCGGCATCACAACAAAAGTGTCGTTTCTTTCCAAAACACTTTTGATGATCGCTTCCTGATTTCCTTTGAACTGATCAAAGCCAAATATTCTCTTCAGCAACTCGTGCATGCCATATTCATCCTTCTTGGCCATAGCATTCTTTTTCCTTAATCCAACAAGTTTACACCTTTCCAACTTTGGATGCAATGATTTTCGATCATTTTTCTGCTGCCGGAAGATGTGTTGTCTGTAACACAAATATAAGGCGAAAAATAGAAATCAAGCCCAATTCCGTTTTTTTTTCATTTTTCTTTATTCTTTTAAAAAAAAGACGTAAATATTTTCTAAATCATTGAATAACAGATAAATAAATATTGCAATAATTAATCTTTTATTTCATGGAACTTGGCAAACAACATCAAAATGCGTTTTTTCCGACCTTAAGCCCCTTTTTTTAACACTTTTTTAGAGTTGTAAAGGCTTCGATTTTGATGCTTGCGCAACTATTGGCGTTTGAAGTAAACTTAGTTTTCGTATTTTTGCAGCCGGAAATTACTGCTATGCAGTTTTGTGGAAAGATTTGATTGATTGCAACCACAGAAAAAAATGCTAAAACAAGATTTAGCCTTCAATCAAGTTTCCCGCCTTTATTTATTAATAAACCTCTTAATCAATTAATTATGGGTTATTTGTTTACGTCTGAATCGGTTTCCGAGGGGCATCCCGATAAGGTAGCTGATCAGATTTCGGATGCGGTGCTCGACGAGATGCTCCGCAACGACCCAACCTCTAAGGTGGCCGTTGAAACGCTTGTAACAACCGGGCTTGCCGTTGTGGCAGGCGAAGTAAAAACCAAAGGCTATGTTGATGTGCAATCTCTTGTGAGGGATACGATAAACCACATCGGCTACACCAAGGCGTCCTACCGTTTTGATGGCAATTCGTGCGGAGTGCTTTCGGCTATTCATGAGCAGTCGCCCGATATCAACCAAGGTGTAGAGCGCACCAATGCCGAGGAGCAGGGCGCCGGCGACCAAGGGCTGATGTTTGGATATGCCTGCCGCGAGATGGATAATTTTATGCCTTTTACTACCGAACTTTCGCACATCCTATTGCAAGAGCTGGCTGCCATCCGTCGCGAAGGAAAACAAATGAAATACCTCGGCCCCGATTCAAAATCGCAGGTTACCATTGAATATGAAAAAGGCTGGAAGCCGGTGCGCATCGAATCAATCGTTGTGTCAACACAACACGATGCCTTTGATGCCGACGAAGAACGAATGCTGGCTAAAATACGCGAAGACGTTGAGAAGATTCTTATTCCGCGGGTGAAAAGAAATTTGCCCCAGTCGGTAAAGAAACTATTTAAGAACGACTTTAAACTTTGGGTTAATCCAACCGGAAAATTTGTGATTGGAGGGCCCCATGGCGATACCGGACTTACAGGACGCAAGATTATTGTGGATGCGTATGGCGGACGCGGTGCGCACGGCGGAGGCGCTTTCTCCGGAAAAGATCCTTCCAAAGTTGACAGATCGGCTGCCTACGCTACCAGGCATATTGCCAAAAACCTTGTGGCAGCCGGAGTAGCCGACGAGGTATTGGTGCAGGTGGCTTATGCCATTGGCGTGGCAAAACCTGTAGGGTTCTATGTGAATACCAATAATACAGCCAAAGTGAAAGATGCAGCCGGACGCAAACTTACGGATGCCGAAATTGCCGAAAAAGTACAGAAACTGTTCGATATGCGCCCATATGCAATCATCAACCGTTTTGGCCTTACCAATCCGATATTTAAACCCACAGCCGCTTACGGGCATTTTGGCCGCGATCCCTATCAGGCCGAGGTGGAGGTAAATTATTCCGACAGCACAACCTATGCAAAAGAGATGAAAGGAAAAAATATCAACTTTAAAAAAGTTGACTTCTTTGCTTGGGAAAAACTCGACTATGTAGATAAGATAAAATCGCTATTTTATCTGTAACAATCAGATAATCAAAATACAAAAATGGCAGCTTGTTTCCGGGCTGCCATTTTTGTATTTTCGAACGCGCAAATAGTGCGACTACTTAACTTTCGCGAAAATGAATATCGAAGACCTTCGGTTTTGGTGCATGAATAAAGCCGGTGTTAGCGAAAGCCTGCCCTTTGGCGATGACACCCTTGTGTTTAAAGTGGGCGGCAAAATTTTTCTTCTGGCAAATCTCGACGGCCCGCTTTGGCTCAATCTAAAGGCAAGCCCCGAACACATTGCCGAACGCATCGAAACGATTTCTGCCGTACAGCCGGGCTATCACATGAATAAAACACATTGGATGATGGTTGACCCCTTGAGCCTCGACAACGAAGCCCTGCTTATCGAATGGATCGAAGAATCGTATAATCTGGTTGTGGAAGCTTTGCCCTTAAAAATCAGAAAAGAGATCAAAAAACGCTAAACGTTAGCTTCGCTACAAAAACTTCGGGCTGCCCGCAGCTTAATCCTGCTGCTTTTTTATGATCCTTTCCGAAGCGAAAATGCTAAGCTCGTAAAGCCCCATCAGGGGGATGGTAACAATTATCTGGCTGAAAACATCGGGCGGAGTTATGACGGCTGCAATAACGAGTACGATAATCAAGGTGTATTTCCGGTTTTTTTTCAAAAATGCCGGGCTTACAATACCGATCTTTGTGAGGAAAAATACCACCAGCGGAAATTCAAACACGATTCCAATGGCAAAAGTTGTAGAAACCACTGTGCTGATGTAG
>CAYYDS010000213.1:0-4633 GCA_964470665.1 uncultured Lentimicrobiaceae bacterium | reverse complement strand
TCATTTTTAAAATAATCTAAATACTTATCAAAGTTTAATATTTGATGTAGATAAGTAGCTTGAAAATAATTTGCTATTGTAAAATAAAAAATTACTATAAGTAAAGCTAAAATCCCAATGAATATATATTCTTTTACATTATATTTATCCTTATAAAAGAAAAATAATAAAAATAATAAGAAATATGGTCTGGTAAGTGACACAAGAAAAATTATTAATATACCACACCAATTTTTTTTATTATATATAAAAGAAGAAACAATTAATATAACTGAAGAATAATATAAAGCTTCACTCATACCTGAATAAGTATACCTTAAACCTAAACATGTTGAAATCGGAATTAAATATATAAACATTTCTTTAATTGAAAGCTTATTATAATGGAAAAATGTAAATAATGATAAAATAATAAATATACAATTTACAATATAAATTACATATTTTGAATTTCTAAATATTAAACCAAAGAATGCGTAAATATATATTAATAATGGTGACCATGCTCCAAAACCACCAATTTTAGCTGTAGAACCGTTATATCCAAAGTAACCTTGAGGTGATCCATAAAACATAACACTTCTTAATTGTTTCAAATAAAACGCTTCATCATTTAAACCACTATTATAAGGGTCTACATTAAACATATTTCTATCAATAAAAAGCATTAATAAAAAAATAATTAATATTACTGATAAAGAGAAAATTAATCTTGTAAAAGTTTCTTTATATCTTAAAAAAAATTTATAATACATATGGTATATTTTACACTATATTCTATAATATCACTATAAAAAATATTATAGGATAAAGGTATTTAATTTATGATATTATGTTAATATGAAATTTCTCATATTCAAAAAATTAATATTTTCTTTTATTATTTCAATACTTTTTATACTAATGGGTATAACATTTTATAAAGGAGCTTTTCCAATTGAAGGAAATTATATTTCTGATTTACCATGTCACGTTTTAATATCCCAATATATAAAATATACAGAAATACCAGCGAATGATATTTGTAGTTTTGCACCACCCTATAAACTATTTCACTTGTTTGTTGCTGTAGGATCATTTTTAACAAATAGAAACTATGAAATTTCTTCTGTTCTAATACTTGTTTTATCACAAATTGCTATATTTATATTAATGATTTATTTTTATAAAAAAGAATTTAAAAAATCCCAACAAATAACTTTTAAAGAAATTATTGTTATTTTTTCCATGTTATTTATAGTAGCTTTACCTTTTAAAAATGGTGAGTTGTATTTACCACAAGGTAGTCCTAATGTATGGCATAATCCCACATATATTTTTCTAAGACCATTTAGCATTGTTTCGTTTTTTTCATTTTACTCTATATATAAAAACGATAAAAAGTTAAATAACATATTAATTTATATTATTTTTTCAATTTCAACACTGCTTTCAACTTATGCAAAACCGTTTTTTTCACTCTCATTTTTAACTGCTTCTGGAATTATCGTGTTAATTTCCCTAATAAAAAATAGATTTAAAAATTTTAAACAAAGTATAAAGATTCTTTTATCAGTTGTGCCTTCATTATTACTTATGATTTATCAATATATGTACGTTAGCAATTATAATGCTTTAAACACTGGAATTAAATTCGGAACTTTCTTAAATCTAAATCTTTTTGATTCAATTATTTCAACTTTTTGTGCACTTATATTACCATTAATTGGTACATTATTAATATTAAAATATAATTATAAAAAATTATTAAATTTAGTTTGGCTATATACGTTTGTTTCATGGATTCAATATTATTTTTTATACCAAATAAATTATAATAACGGAGATTTCGCATGGGGTTATTTTTTAGCATTATTTATCACATACTATGTAATTATTATGATAATTATGGCTAATCAAAAAACAAAATTTAATTTACTATTTTGGATTATATATTTTATACAAACCATGACAGGAATTATATATTTTTATACTTATTTTAAGAGTTTAAATTTTATGGCAAATTTTAATTCGTTTATAAATTTGTTTTATTAGAATTATTATAATTTATATATGATAATTTTAGAATTATGGAATAATACTTTTCTATTTTTATACAACTCATTATTAGGACTATCTATAGATAAAACTAAATATCCCTTATTAGCTGTATTCAATTGTGAGATATAATTAGATTCACACAAATTATATCCATAATAATCAGGCATTTCATACATTACTCTATAAATATTCTTATAATTAGAAGTATTAAATTCTATAAATACTGTATTTTCATTCATATCACCGTTGTCTATAAAAACTGATTTGTCAGTTAATATATAGTTTTCATGGATATTTTTAATATTCCATTTATTTAAATCATTATTAAAATACATTAATGTAAATAAAAAGTTAATAATAAAGAAAGAAGATAAGAAATAATAATTATTCTCATGCTGATTTAAATATAAATACCAACAAAATAAAAGGACAATATATATATGTCTAAAACCAAGTTTATAATCATACATAAGAACTACAATTGAGTATTCTACTATTAATATAATTAACAAAATTAAATAAATTCTATTTCTCTCAAGTATTAAACTGAATAATATTATTAAACAAGTTATATAAAATATTGTATAACCTATAGTATATTCTTCTCCGATAAGCCAGCCTTCTTTTATAAAATGAAGTATATCTAAAGTTTTTAGTAATAGCTCGCTAATATATAGTTTAGCCATTTTAAATATACCAAAAATGTCATCTCTAATAATACTAATATATCGATCAAACTTAATGTTATTATAAAAATATGTTGATTGAAATAATTTTGTAATTGTAAAATAAGCAAGAATTGAAATAATTGTTAAAATAACCATTATAATTATTTCTTTATAAGAATACTTATATTTGAATAGATAGGCAATTAAAAAAATAATAAAATATGGTCTTGAAATGGTACATAATAGAATAATTAATATACCAAATATGCTTTCTCTTTTTGAATCCATTATATAGTAGTTAACAATTAAAATAATAGCTGAGTAGTATAATGCTTCACTCATTCCAGAATAAATATATCTAATACCACCAAACGTTAAAATTGGAAATAAAAAAATAATCATTCTTTTAACAGACATTTTATTTTTATAAAAAAGAGTTGCTAGCGACATATAAATCATTAAAATATTTGTGAATCTGACAACATTATCAGTATTTTTAAACAATATTCCAAGTATTGAGTATATATATAATAGAAAAGGCGACCACGCACCAAAACCACCAATTTGTGCTTTTGAATTATTATAACCATAATATCCCTTTGGACTTCCATATAATAATATACTTTTTATTTGTTTCAAATAAAAAGCCTCATCATTTATAGAACTATCAAAAACATTTATTTCAAAAATATTTCTATCAAATATGCACATTACTACTGAAATAGCACACATTACTATTATTGGGAAAATAATATACAAAATTATTTTATTATTAAATCTTAACTTTAACATAAAGATATTATACACTATTAAATAAAAAAATAATTCAGAAAGATGCCAAATAAGTTTGTTTAAATATATAAATAAACACCAATGATAATAATGATAATTCCATATATCATTTTTTTATTAAATTTTTCTTTTAAGATAAAATAACTTAATATTGGGACAAAAACATATCCTAATGTTTCTATTATACTAATTTGACTTAATTCAATATTTTTAAACACAACTAATGAATTGATAAACATAATTCCAAAAAATATTAAATACGCAATAAACACTTTATAATTTAGATAATTTTTAATAAAACTTTCTTTTTTTTCATTAGCAGATGATTTTAATAATATCTGTGATAAAGAACTAATTAATACATTAAGTCCAGCTAATAATAAATATTTATTCATATTCGTTTCCTACTAAAATGATTCCAATAATTATTATAATTATAGCTATAATCTTTTTTATTGTAATAACTTCATTAAATATTAAATACCCAAACATTAAAGAAAATATCAAAGTAATTGCTTTAAATGGAAAGGCGACACTAAGAGACATATTCTTAAGTACCATTTGCCATAATATTGCATATAAAACCATTATTAAAACAGAAATTCCATAAAAAAATAAAAAATAAAAACTATCTAGTTGTATTGAAGCAAATTTGCTAAACAACAAAGATAAAGAATATACAAAAAATGTTACTATTAAAAATATATAATTTTTAAATTTAAGCATTTTTATCCCCTTTAATTTCTTTTATCACATACTGAGGTGTTTTATTTAAAGTCATATATATTCTACCAATATATTCACCAATCATACCTAATACCATAAGTGTAGTACCACCTACTAATGACAATATCGCAATCATACTTGTCCAACCCATAGGTACCTCTGGATTAACATATTTATTTATTAATGAATAGATTGTTAAAACAAATCCGATAAAAGCAACAATAATTCCAATATAAACCGATATTCTTAATGGTTTTATTGAAAAAGCGGTAAATCCATTAAGCCAAAGTTTTAACAATTTACCAAAAGTATAACCTGAATTTCCAATATTTCTATCTCTATGATCTACATTAACATTTACTACATTTGCTGTTGTTCTTAAAAGAAGACCACTCACATAAGGAAAA
>CAYYDS010000212.1:0-4647 GCA_964470665.1 uncultured Lentimicrobiaceae bacterium | reverse complement strand
GGTCCTTTCAACAGTTTTAGCGGTGTCATTGAAGAAATCAATGAAGAAAAGAAAAAACTCAAAGTGATGGTAAAGATCTTTGGGCGAAAAACTCCGCTAGAACTCAGTTTCATGCAGGTTGAAAAGGAATAAAGGAATAGAGGATAAACAAACTTCCTTCATATTCAATCTTTTATAAGGATTAAAAATGGCAAAAGAAGTAAGCGCATTAATTAAACTGCAGATCAAAGGAGGAGCCGCTAATCCCTCTCCGCCCGTAGGCCCCGCATTGGGATCGAAGGGTGTCAACATCATGGAGTTTTGCAAACAATTCAACGCCCGTACGCAAGATATGGCCGGCAAAATTGTGCCTGTCATCATCACTGTGTATAAGGATAAGTCGTTCGATTTTATTGTCAAAGCACCACCGGTTGCCATACAGATTCGGGAACTTGCAGCCATCAAAAAAGGTTCGGCCGAACCCAACCGCGCAAAGGTTGGTTCACTCAGCTGGGATCAGGTTAAAACCATTGCCGAAGTAAAGATGAAAGACCTCAACTCTTTCACCCTCGAAAAAGCAATGACGATGGTAGCAGGAACAGCCCGCAGTATGGGAGTAAAAATCACAGGCGACGCCCCATTTGAGAAAAACTAAAGCAATGGCTTTGGTTTTACGTGCATTTTGTAGAACCCTTAACACAACAAAGTTAAATGGCTAAATTGACCAGAAAACAAAAGGAAGCCCTGGGTAAGTTCGACAAAAGCAAGATTTACTCCTTGACTGAAGCAGTTGATATCGTCAAAAAAATCACTTACACCAAGTTCGACGCCTCTGTTGACCTTAACGTAAGGTTAGGTGTTGACCCCCGCAAAGCCAACCAAATGGTTCGCGGATCGGTTACACTGCCTCACGGAACCGGAAAAGTTGCACGTGTACTCGTGCTCTGCACCCCCGATAAGGAACAAGAAGCTAAAGACGCAGGTGCTGATTACGTCGGTCTGGATGAATACATCCAAAAGATTAAAGACGGTTGGACAGATATTGACGTCGTAATTACCACTCCCAACGTAATGCCTAAAGTTGGAGCTTTAGGACGTATCCTCGGGCCCCGTGGCTTAATGCCCAACCCCAAAACAGGTACCGTTACAATGGAAATTGGTAAAGCAGTTCTTGAAGTAAAGGCCGGTAAAATCGACTTTAAAGTGGATAAATATGGTATTGTCCATGCCGGTATTGCAAAAGTCAGCTTCGACGCTCCTAAGATTGAGGAAAACGCTAAGGAACTCATCCAGACGATCGTTAAACTCAAACCCTCTGCCGCAAAAGGCACATACGTAAAGAGCATTTATGTATCGAGCACGATGAGCCCCGGCGTTCAGATCGACCTTAAATCAGTAACAAACTAAAATGTAAAAAGGAAGTTATTGATATGAGAAAAGAAGAAAAATTAGTGATCATCGAAAGCATCACAGAAAAGCTCAAAGCGAACCCCAACTTTTACCTTACAGACATTTCGGACCTCAATGCCGAAAACACTGCCAAGTTGCGTCGCCTGTGCTATTCCCGTAATATCGAACTCTTAGTGGTAAAAAACGCCTTGTTGCGCAAAGCAATGGAGCGTTCCGGAGTTGATATGAGCGATCTTTACGGCTCGCTCAAGGGCGCTACCTCTGTCATGTTTTCCGAGGCTGGCAATGCACCTGCCAAACTCATCAAAGAATTCCGCAAAACCTCTAACAGGCCTGTATTGAAAGCCGCCTTCATCGAAGAAGCTTCATACATTGGCGACGCACAGGTTGATTTCCTCATCAATGTTAAATCGAAAAACGACCTTATTGGTGATCTTATCGGACTGCTGCAATCGCCTGCTAAAAACGTTATTGGCGCCCTTCAGTCGGGTGGTCACAAGTTGAGCGGAATCGTAAAAACCCTCTCCGAAAGAGAAGGATAACAGCGAATTATTAGAATTCATAAGAAAAAAAGAAAATAATTTTTAAACACAATTAAAAAGTAAATAAAATGGCAGATTTGAAAGCTTTCGCAGAACAATTGGTAAACCTCACAGTAAAAGAGGTAAACGAATTAGCTACCATTTTGAAAGAGGAATATGGTATTGAACCGGCAGCCGCAGCAGTAGCAATAGCTCCAGCACAAGCCGGTGGCGGTGATGCCCCTGTAGTTGAAGAAAAAACATCATTTGATGTGATTCTGAAATCAGCCGGTGCCTCGAAGCTTGCAGTAGTAAAATTGGTAAAAGAGCTCACCAGCCTTGGCCTGAAAGAAGCCAAAGAATTGGTTGACGCAGCTCCGAAGCCCATTAAAGAAGGTGTAAGCAAAGACGAAGCCAATGCATTAAAATCCCAACTTGAAGAAGCTGGTGCAGAGGTCGAAGTTAAATAAGAAGTTTGGTATTTGTGCAAAATACGAGGCAATGCAACCTCTATCTCAAAAATTGAGATAGAGGTTTTATGCCTCTTTTGCATTTTGTGGACAATGGTATCTTTTTCATCTAAACCCGCCTCCCAAAAGGCCTCAAATACTTTAAAAACTTGGCAGTAAAATCAACCGAAAGAATCAGTTTCGCATCCACGAAAACGACTATTGACCATCCTGACTTCTTAGACATCCAGCTCCAGTCGTTCCAGGATTTCTTTCAACTGGATACCATAACCGAAAACCGTAAAGAAGAAGGTCTTTACAAGGTTTTCGCGGAAAATTTTCCAATTACGGATGCCCGAAACAACTTTGTTTTAGAGTTTCTCGACTATTTTGTTGATCCGCCACGCTATACCATCGAAGAATGTATTGAGCGCGGACTAACATACAGCCTTCCTCTTAAGGCTAAGTTGAAACTCTTTTGCACCGATCCTGAACATGAAGATTTCGAAACCATCGTTCAGGATGTTTACCTTGGTATGGTGCCTTATATGACTCCAAAAGGAACATTTGTTATCAACGGAGCCGAGCGCGTAGTCGTTTCGCAACTTCACCGTTCGCCCGGAGTCTTTTTTGGCCAACACAAACATGCCAACGGAACCCAGCTTTATTCGGCAAGAATCATCCCCTTTAAAGGATCGTGGATGGAGTTTTCCACCGACATCAACAATGTCATGTATGCCTATATCGACCGCAAGAAGAAGCTGCCGGTTACCACCCTGCTTCGGGCTATAGGCTACGAAACCGATAAAGATATCTTAGAAATATTCAACCTTGCCGAAGAGGTAAAGGTAAGCAAAGCCGGATTGAAACGCGTTTTGGGCCGAAAACTCGCCGCACGCGTTGTGCGTTCGTGGAACGAAGACTTTGTGGATGAAGATACAGGCGAAGTTGTTACTATCGAACGAAACGAAGTAATCATCGAGCGCGAAACAATCTTAGAAAACGATCATATTGATCTGATCGTTGATTCCGGTGTAAAAGCCGTGTTGCTGCATCGCGAAGATTTCAACACTTCGGAATACGCCATCATCTTCAATACCCTTCAGAAAGATACCGCCAACTCGGAAAAAGAAGCCGTTGAGTTCATATACAGGCAGTTGCGAAATGCCGAACCGCCTGACGAAGAAACAGCCCGCGGAATCATCGATAAGCTGTTCTTCTCAGATAAGCGCTACGACCTTGGCGAAGTTGGACGTTATCGCATCAACAAAAAGCTCAACCTGAATATCTCGGAAGAAACCAAAGTCCTTACCAAAGAAGATATCATATACATTATCAAGCATCTGGTCGAACTGGCCAACAACAAAACCGATGTTGATGATATTGACCATTTGAGCAACAGACGCGTTAGAACCGTTGGCGAGCAGCTATACGCCCAATTTGGTGTAGGTCTTGCCCGCATGGCACGTACCATTCGCGAAAGAATGAACGTTCGCGATAATGAAGTGTTTACCCCTACCGACCTGATCAATGCCAAAACACTGTCGTCGGTGATCAACTCATTTTTTGGCACCAACCAGTTGTCGCAATTCATGGATCAAACCAACCCCCTCTCGGAGGTAACCCATAAACGGAGAATCTCGGCATTAGGGCCGGGTGGTTTGTCGAGGGAAAGAGCCGGCTTTGAAGTGCGCGACGTTCACTATACCCATTACGGCCGTTTGTGTACAATCGAAACGCCCGAAGGACCAAATATCGGGCTTATTTCGTCGCTTTGCGTATATGCAAAAATCAACAAGTTGGGCTTCATTGAAACGCCCTATCGCCTTGTTGAAGATGGAAACGTTGATCTTCATAAAGACCCTGTTTTCCTTAGCGCCGAAGAAGAAGAAAACAAAGTTATTGCCCAGGCAACAACCCCTATTTCTAACAATGGCAAGTTTGCCGAAGAACGTATAAAAGTACGTTATCTCGCTGACTATCCAATTGTTGAACCCGACGCAGTAAACCTTATTGACGTTGCACCGAACCAGATTGCCTCGATAGCAGCCTCCCTTATTCCATTTCTCGAACACGACGATGCCAACCGTGCACTCATGGGCTCAAACATGATGCGGCAGGCAGTACCCCTTATGCAACCCGAAACACCCATTGTTGGCACGGGTCTCGAAAAGGCTGTGGCAAACGATTCGAGGGTGCTGATAAATGCTGAAAGCAATGGCGAAGTGATTTTTGTGGATGCCACAAAAATAACCATCCGCTACGACCGCACAGACGACGACAAATTG
>CAYYDS010000211.1:0-4650 GCA_964470665.1 uncultured Lentimicrobiaceae bacterium | reverse complement strand
TTTAGCTGTATTTTTACAAAAAAAAACATTCCCACTAATAAAAGTCAGCTTATTTTTGACACCTTATAAAATCAATCGCCCTATCAGGATATCCTACAACCAATTTCAATCACTTTATGCTTAAATATCTTCACATTATAGCCCTACTTTTCGGATTAAGCATCGGATTATCAGCGCAAACAAAGCATACCCTCAGCGGATACATACGCGAAAAGGGAAGCCACGAGCTGCTGCCCGGCGTAAACATTTTCTTTCCGCAACAAAAAACCGGAACCACTTCCAATAACTATGGTTTTTACTCCATAACCCTGCCAAAAGGGCATTACGAGCTTCAATACTCCTATGTGGGTTATGCCGCCGAAAACAGGCAGATTGACCTTAACTCCGATCTGTTTATTGACATTGAGCTCACATCCAGCATCACACTGCGCGAAGTGGTGGTTACGGGCGAAAAATCTGAACGCATAAGCGAAGTTTCGCAAATGAGCCTGATTTCGCTGCCTGTAACACAAGTAAAAAACATACCGGCCCTGTTGGGCGAAAAAGATGTATTTAAAGCGCTGCAACTGATGCCCGGCGTACAAAAAGGCAGCGAGGGCAACAGCGGTTTGTATGTGCGCGGCGGAGGCCCCGACCAAAACCTGATCATTCTCGACGATGCAACGGTATATAATGCCTATCACCTTTTTGGATTCTTTTCGGTTTTCAATGGCGACGCGCTCAAAAGTGTCGAACTTACAAAAGGAGGATTTCCGGCACGTTTTGGTGGCCGTCTTTCATCGGTAATTGAAATGACGATGAAGGACGGCAACAAAGAAAAACTCTCTGGCGAGGGCGGCATTGGCCTACTCTCATCGCGCCTTACGCTCGAAGGGCCTGTCCAACATAGAAAGTCATCGTTTTTAGTGTCCGGAAGGCGAACCTATATTGATGCCCTTGTTGCCCCTTTTTTGCCTAACGATGAAAAAGTTGGCTATTATTTTTACGACCTGAATGCCAAACTCAACTACGATTTCGGACCCAAAAACCGCATTTATGCCAGCGCTTATTTTGGCCGCGACAAGTTTTATTTAAGAAACGACAACCGTTATGATGGCTATGAAAGATCGGGGCTCTACTGGCAAAACAAAACAGCAACCCTGCGCTGGAACCATCTCTTCAACAACAAAACTTTCAGCAACACTTCGCTTATTTTTAGCGAATACAACCTGAATATTTATTCAAAATACAAAAGCCAGCTCGACAATTTTGCCCTCACCTACAGCTCGGGCATTCGCGATTTTGGGCTTAAGCACGATCTCGAATACCACGTATCGCCAGCTTATACGCTGAGAGCCGGTTTAAACGCCACACACCACTACTTCAGGCCGAGTGCCATTGTTGAAACCGATAACAACGTCAGCCAGAATTACAACAGCAACATCTCCTATCGTTCGCTGGAAAGCGGCCTGTATGCCGAAAATCATTTCAACTTCAAGGGCAAAGCACAAATCAATGCAGGAATGCGCCTTTCGGGTTTCTTTGCCGGGAAAAAATCCTATATTGACATCGAGCCGCGGTTTTCGGCCAACTACATTCTTGGCGAAGGGTTTTCTGTTAAAACAGCCTTTGCATGGATGAACCAATACATCCACTTGTTGAGCAATACCGGCATCGGATTGCCAACCGATTTGTGGGTTCCATCAACCGAAAGAGTTGCCCCGCAGCGCTCTTTTCAGTTGTCGGCAGGTTTGGCCAAAGACATTTTTGAACACAACCTCCTCATCACCCTTGAAGGCTATTACAAAAAAAGCAAAAACATATTGGGATATAAGCCCGGAGCAAGTTTCCTATTACTCGACGACCCTACGGATGCCCAAAATTTTAGCTGGCAAGACAACGTAACGCCCGGCAAAAGCGAATCGTATGGCATGGAGCTGCTACTACACAAAAAAGTTGGCAAAACAAGCGGCTGGATTGGTTACACCCTTTCGTGGACTCAACTGCAATTTGACGACATCAATTTTGGAAAAAAATTCTGGGCACGATACGACCGGCGGCATGACATCGGACTGGTGCTAATTCACGAAATCAACGAAAACATTACCTTGTCCGGATCATGGGTTTATGGTACTGGCAATGCCATTACCCTGCCCGTGGGGCAATTCTCGGCAGGGCCGCACAATCCTTTTTTCCCTGCAGGAAGCAATCCGGGCAATTATTGGTGGTATTGGCAGGTGGACGACTATGGCTCGATGAATAGTTACCGAATGAAACCCTATCACCGTTTAGATCTGGCAGTACAAATTCACAAAAAATTAAAAAAATACGAGCGCACATGGGAATTTGGGCTTTACAATGCTTACAACCGCAAAAACCCATTTTTCTATTTTATTGATAATGATTATGGGCTTGATGGCACTAACGTAATAAAACTGAAACAGGTGGCCATTTTCCCGGTGGTGCCTTCAATCACCTATTCGTTCAAATTCTAGCCTTATGAAAACAACGACCATCAAACTATTCTACCCGATTCTTTTCGCCGTCACGCTTTTTTCATGCAACAGCATGATTACAGATGTTGATGGCCCGAAAACCAAGCCGAAACTTGTTGTTTACAGCTACCTTAAACCGGGGCACGACACCACCTATGTTACAGTTACTCAGAGCAAACCCCTTTATACCACTCAGCCCTCTTCGAATGACGGGCTAATTGTTATTGACAATGCCGGCGTGAAAATTAGCGATGGAAATCAAACAAAAACCCTATTGTTTGACTATAGCACAAAGAAATATTTTACAACCGACATTGAAATTGAAGCCGGAAAAACCTATTGGCTCGAAGTAGTAAGCCCCAGCGGCGATAAAGCATCAGCACATTGCACAATCCCCTTCAAACCGGTGCCCACACTCGAAATACTGGGTGTCGAAACTCATCCCGAAGACCCCACTCAAAAAAGAATAAGTTTTCGTTTTGCCGACGGGCCAGGCGAGGGCGATCTTTATCGCCTCAATGCATTATTCACAACTCATTATGACCCCTGGTCTGAAGAAACCTTTTCTTACCCCGTCCCAATGATGAACAACGAAGAATTTATTAACGATAAGGGCAGAGATGGCGAATTTTACACCTATAAAACCAATTGGATTTATCTTGGATTTCAAGAGGATAGCCATGTTACTATCGCAATCACAATCATTGACGAAAATTATTACAACTACCACCGCTCGATATATAATTTTCAAGGCGATAACCCTTTTTCCGAACCCACTCCGATTTTTTCCAATATTGACGGCGGTTTAGGTGTTTTTGCCGGCTACGATAGCTGCAAAATCAGCGTCAACCTTGGCCATCGCTAAAATTCGATTGACGCTAAAACTGCCATTTTGATGCAATTTGTGCATCTGACAAAGCATACATTTATTTCCTTTCTTTTATCTTTGCCACTTTCACCATTCAGCAAAGCTCAAGGCACATGACAGCAAATACAAATTCATCTAAAAGTGGATTCCGTTCATTTTCAAGAAATTACTGGACAGTTATCATCATGGAATTTTTTGAGCGAGGTTCATATTATGGGGTAATGTCGGTTTTATCGGTCTATCTTGTAATGAACACTTCGGATGGCGGATTGGGTTTCAGCAAAGAAAGCGTTGGCCTCATCAAAAGCACCATAACGCCCTTATTGTATTTGTTGCCAATACTTAGCGGCGCTTTAGCTGACAGGTTTGGGTATCGGCGTATGCTCATGTTTGCCTTTTCGATTATGAGTGCAGGATATTTTTTAACCAGCCTGTCCACTTCATACGCTTTGGTTTTCATGAGTTTGCTGCTAATGGCCGTTGGCGCCGGACTTTTTAAACCCGTTATTGCCGGAACCATCTCGCGCGAAACCAACGAGCACAACAGCGGTTTGGGATTTGGCATTTTTTACTGGAGCATCAATTTGGGCGCATTCATCGTTCCGCTCCTCCTCATCCCCTACCTCAAAGGCATTTCGTGGAGCTATATTTTTATCATGGCCGCCATTGGAACAGGCTGGCTTCTTTTTCTCAACATTTTCGTCTATAAAGAACCCCGCCGGCCAGAGAGCTCGAAAAGCCTGAAAGAAGTATTAAGTGGCATCGTGCTGGTAATCAGAGATTATCGCTTTGTGCTGATGATAGTGATTTATTCCATGTTTTGGATACTCTATTTCCAAATGTTTGATACCGTTTTATGGTATTTAACCGACTATGTGGATATGACACCAGTAAATCAGCTCGTAAACAAGATGGGAGCGGCTTTTGGCTTCCAAAGCAATTGGAAGTTTGAGGCAGAGCATGTTACGGTAATCAATGCCGGAACAATTATTGCGCTGCAGCTGCTCATTTCGAGCATTGTAAAAAACAAAAAGGCGCTCCCAACCATGATTTTTGGCATCGCACTGGGGACGATAGGCATGGCCATACTGGCGCTTTCAAATCAGGCTTGGATTTTTATTGCCGGCCTCATCATTTTCTCGATTGGCGAAATGACGGCGCATCCAAAATTTTTGTCGTATGTGGGTTTAATTGCTCCCGCCGATAAAAAGGCCCTTTACCAGGGCTATTCGTTTCTTTACGGCGTTATTGGCAGTGGTGTTGGCGGCATTTTTGGCGCATTGCTCTATGTGCAGTTTGTGGATGGCT
>CAYYDS010000210.1:0-4684 GCA_964470665.1 uncultured Lentimicrobiaceae bacterium | reverse complement strand
ATTTAATTGCTTATTAAACATTAGTGATCCTTATTATTTATTGATGAGTTCGGAAAGGAGTTTTTTGGCACGCAATCCTACGTCAGCAGTTTTCACCTGGTATTGCCAGTATTGTTCGGCCCACAGGAAAGCATCGCGCCATTTTCCTTCGGCAGCATAACGTTCGTAATTTGCTTTTGATGTTTTTGCTTGTTCGAGTTGGTCGAATGCGTCAACAACCAGAGCTTCAACATAAGGATACTTTTCGTATTTATTTTCTTTCAGGTAGGCCACCACGCTGTTGATAACATCTTGGGTTTCGTTGATTACCTTGATTTTATCTTCGTAGTTTTTCTTGTATTGTTCGAGTTCTTTTTGCGTTAGCACTACTTCTTTGCCTTCATCGCCTATGGGTTTGTAGCCTTTAGGTCTAACAAGGAGGATGCCTTCCATTTCAAGGTGAAGCGCCGAGCAGAATTCGGTACAGTAGTAGGGGAATACGCCTGCTCTATCGGCTTTAAAGGTGAGCGAAGCTGTTTTGCCCGGCTCAAAGCTGCCATGAACGCCGTATGTTGAAACGGTGAAACCGTGGGTTTCGTCTTCGGCACGCTCTAAGTTGGTAAGGTGAAATGTTACCACATCGCCTTCTTCCACTTCAACAATTTCGGGGGTGATGTGCGAGCGGATCAGGGTGCCAAAAACGTGAACCCTGTTGCCTTCGCGTTCTATCTTTTCCTGTCCGGCCACCGTGCGGAAGCGCGAGATTTCGCCGGTGCGTGTGTTTGTGCCCAGAGGATAGCGAATGATGGGTTTGATGGTTGTGCGAAGCACGCTCACCGAGCCATAAAGGTTGGATTGCGGAATTGACATGGTGTAGATGTCACGCATTTCATCGGACGAAATATCAATGAGGTGCTGATAGCTTGGGCGCAGTGGTCCAATGTTGATGTGTTTATCATAAAGGCCTTCTTTATCGGTTACGGTGAGGTAGTTGGAGTGTGGCTCGGCCGAGTTTCCTTGTGGTGTCATCAGATGCCCCGGGCGGAAGTTAAGTGCAAGCTCTTGTTCAACCTTCATGTCTTTGTAGTTCCAACGAACAATTTTCTTGTCGTCGAAAGCCGAAGCATAAGCAACATTTTTACGATAGTCAAACGCAATATCTATCACCTTTTTGCCAAGCTGAAGTTTTCCATATTGGATGGCTTCGGCATTTATTGTGGGGATATCGAGAACCCTAGCTCCGAATTGTTGTTGATCGAGAGCGGTTTTGGCTTTTGCAAAATCAAAAACCTGAGCTTCGTCGGCTGCGGTGATAAAGAAATTACCCGACGGATCGGTTTTTACGCTGCGAGCAGCGGCATTAAGGGGGATGAGGGCAAATGCGCCTGCATCAACCAAATCTTTTGTCGAAACCAAAGCCATATCGTTCAGCTTGGTAGTTTTAAGTTTGCTGGCTTTTTGGTAATCAAACACATAAATATAATGACTGTTTTTATAGTTGGCCAATCCCACTACGAGGCCATTGGAGGCAGCGCGTCCGGCGTCGAAATAATCAAGGGTGAGGGGAGGCAGTTCAACCGTGAAAGATTCTTCCTTAATCAGGCGGCCGATGTGATGTCCGGTTCCGGCAGCATCTTCGCTGTCGTGAAATTTCCACATTGTGATACCCGATTTAAAGCTTGTTTCGTATTCCGTATCGAGTGATGCGGTTTTTTCGTTCCATGGTGTAGGAAACTGGCTGGTGTGAATAACATATTCGGTGTTTGGTGTAACGGCTACTCCAGGATATGTGCTTACAAAGAAGGGATGCATCAATACTTGTTTGGTTTCAAAGTCGTCGAGTCCCAGCAATGCAATGCGCGAGTTGCCACCATCAGTATAGAACAAATACTTCCCGTCGTATTTGCCATTTGTTTCGCTAAGGGCCGGAAATCTCATATCGCCATAGCCGGGCAAAAGGTTGTCGTTTGTCCCCTTTTTGAGCATGAGCGTGCTTTCGTCATCAAATCCGTATCCCTGCCAGGGCTCAGGAGAGAATACTCCAACGTATTTATAGATTCGCATGGAAGGCAAACCATATACGATCATGGTGCCTGAATTGCCGGAGCCAACGAAAGCAAAATATTCGTCGCGTCCGCCTCTGGGCATAAATGTTTTGACAGCCGAAAGTACGTCGTCGTCCGTTAAGCCTCTTTTTTTCTTCACATCAGCAAGCGATTGCTGTGCTACGACTTCAGACGACACCATACAAACCATCAGTAACATTGCCAACAGCGCTGATAGCTGTTTAAAAGTGTGTTTCATATGAATAAAGATTAGTTAATGGTGTATATTTGGATTAGGATTTGCTGGCATACAATCAATGAATGAATAAATTTTTCGCTGTATTATAAGGTGTACAAACAAACAAAACTAAGCGCAATTGCTTTTACCTACAAAAAAAAAGCGTTTGAAATCCTGAATTGCAACTTATTGACAATCAGCATTGTTTATATTCATTCTAAATAAGATGTTTAACTGCGCGCTATAGTGTTATTTAGTCACTCATTTACTGATTTGTGCTTTTGCCCGCCAGAACGGTGTTTTTCTTTTTTCCAACAAAAAGATTTGTTTTAATTCTTGAATTCGTTTATTTTTGTATGGCAAACATTTTGGCTAAAAGGCAAAACAAATCGCTCTTTGGGCATTGCTGCCCGGCATTCTTCAAAATAAAAAAATGGAAGTATTCAACCATTCCTTGTGGCTCTTGCTCAGCTATCAAAATCTGGGTTTTTTTATCTATGGCTTGTATCTTTATGCCAAAGAGCGCCAAAAAGCCGATTTATTTTTCGGCCTTTGCTGTTTTTTTGTGGGTATCAACGTCTTTCTTTTTCACATCTCGTTATACGACCACAACAATGAGCTGGGTAAAATTTATTTTCTGCTGGCGGCAACTGCATTTTTACCCCTTGCCTTTTACTACCTTAGCCTAAAAGCAAAATCGCTGCCGGCCTATCAATTCAACAAAAAAGAGCTGATTCATTTTATTCCTTTTTTTGTTGGAATAGTTTGGTTATCTGATTATTACGCATTTACCACTTCTGAAAAAGAGCTTGCGTTGGTTAAGTTGATCGCTAATCTGTTTTTCGCACTCCAGCTTATTTTTTACATTTACAAAACCTATGGCTTATTGAGGCAGAGGCTTTCAAGGGAAAAACAAAAAGGCTTTATCTACACCCGACCGCTGCTGTTTGCCAATCTGTTTTTTGTGATGCTCCTTTTCATCTTTGCCCGAAATTTTTTGAGCTTTGACGAAAGCCGGCCTTTTAGTGCATTTTACAGCCTCATCATTATTGCGCTTAACATCTTTTTTGTATTTTTTGCCATCCACATTCATGATGAAGCGTTGAAACTGCCACAGTTTTCGGAAAGGGATTTGGTTTATGACCTAAAAAATGAGCCGAAAGAAAAATACACCTCCTCGCCCATTGACGATGACACAAAAAAAATTCTGATCGAAAAACTTGAGGAATATTTTGATAAAGAGCAGCCCTACCTCAACCCCAAGCTGTGCTTAAACGATGTGGCTCAGAAACTGAATACCAACAATAAATATTTGTCGCAGATCATCAACGAGTATTACGCTAAAAATTTCACCAATTTCGTAAACGACTATCGTTGCAAACGTGTGATTGAATACTTCAAAATGGAAGAATACGCCAACTTCAGCCTCGATGGCATTGCCGAGTCAGCGGGCTTTCACAGCCGGTCGTCGTTCGTAGCCGCCTTTAAAAAACACACCCAGCAACTGCCATCGGTTTATCGGAACGATTTAAAGAAAAATCAATCCTGATTCTTTCAGAGTCCTTCAAACAAAAGAAAAAACCTTCAAATTCGCTTACTTCATACCTAAAAATACAAGCCGGACAGATTAAAAGCATTCAAACAATTTGGACTTTAACCATTTTTTTTGTTTTATTTGTATCGCATTCGCCATCGGCACCTATCTGAAATGCAGCTGTAACCTGATAATTATTAATATACTAATTCCAATATGATGAGCCAGCTAACCTCCAAGTTTTTAAAAGAAATTACGGTAGAAGGAAAAAAGTACCGTTATGCCGCACTCAACGGAGCGGAGAAAGAAAAAATTCAGCGCTTGCCATTCAGCATTCGTATTTTGTTAGAAAATGTGCTTCGCAATCACGATGGATTTAGTATTACCGACGAACATATCGAAACTTTGCTGAATTGGACGCCGGAAGCCATTGACAAAGATATTCCCTTTTTGCCGGCACGCATTCTGATGCAGGATTTCACCGGCGTGCCGGCTGTAGTGGATATGGCCTCGCTCCGTTCGGAATTTGTAAGGCATGGAAAAGACGGGCAGAAAATAAACCCGGCCATTCCGGTTGATTTAGTGATAGATCACTCGGTGCAGGTTGATTATTTTGGCACAGATTACGCCTACGACAAAAACGTTGAACTTGAATTTGAGCGCAACAAAGAGCGCTATGAGCTCTTGAAATGGGCACAAAAAGGGCTGCGCAATTTCACGGTTGTGCCTCCGGGCATGGGTATTTGCCATCAGGTAAACCTGGAATATCTGGCCAAAGGCGTTATTGAGCGCGACGGATGGCTCTTTCCGGACACCTTGGTAGGCACCGACTCGCATACGCCTATGGTAAACGGCATAGGCGTTGTAGGATGGGGTGTGGGAGGCATC
>CAYYDS010000209.1:0-4686 GCA_964470665.1 uncultured Lentimicrobiaceae bacterium | reverse complement strand
TAGAACGGAAGTTTCCTAAACTTTAAATCCAGGTTCGAGTCCTGGTGGGGCTACATCTTCTTATGCAAAGCACTCGTAATGAGTGCTTTATTTTTTTAACTGAAGAATAGTTGCCGTGTTTTGTGTTTGAAATTTTCAACTGTTCAAACTCGTTTTTTAAACAGCAGATAATCGAGTGAGTATTTGCCAGGCCCGCTAAAAAGCAGAAAAAAGTAGCTGATGAGGTAAAAATAGGGCAGTTCGCGTTTTGGAAGGGGATCGTGGCCATGAACCAAAGTAACAATCACCACAAAGGTGAAAACAATTGGAATGGCTGCCAATCGGGTAAAAAGTCCGAAAAGCACAAAAATGGCACAAAAAAACTCGGCAAACATGGCGAGCGCTAACGATAGTTTTGCACTCATGCCCATAATTGAAGCAAACTCAATAGGCTGGCCCGAAATTAGTTTCAACAATTTGGGATAGCCGTGCGTAAGCAGCAGCAAGCTTACGCTCAAACGCAAAAACAACAGCAAAAGATCGCTGATTTTCTTGTCTGTAAAAGGATTTAAAAGGCATTTCATCATAATCCTGAGGGTTTTATGGATAAATCGGTTTATTTTGTTGATGGGTAGGGCATCCACTCTTCGCGATCGCTTTCGATGGTGCCAAAAGTTCGGTTTTGCCAGTTTTGCCTGGCTTCGTTGATCAAATTTTGGTCTGACGACACAAAATTCCAGTCAATGATGCGGTTTTCCGGAAAGGCTTCGCCGCCAAATATAAAGACGGTGCTTCCGGCTTCGATGCCAAACCGGAGATTTTTGTTGTTTTGCCAAACAAGGAGTTGTCCCGGGCGATAAAAGCTGTCGCCCAGACTTATACCGCCTTCGAGGATGTAAATTCCGAACTCGCCAAACAAATGTTCGCTAAGGTCAACAACTTGTTTTTTGGGGCTTTTTATTTCGAGAAGAAACAGCGGGCTGAAAACCGGAACGGGCGACACCTTACCGAAAAGCTCGCCGGCTATCAGCTTTAGTTTCAGCGATTGCTGATGCCATTCAGGTATTTGCTCTTTCGAAAAATGCACAAAACCGGCCAGGCTTTGTTCCTGTATTTTTGGCAGCGCGATCCAAATCTGGAGGCCGTGCAGGTTTTTTGTGCGCCCTCGCTGATCGTCCGGTGTTCGTTCGGAATGTACGATTCCTTTTCCGGCGGTCATCCAATTCACTTCGCCGGGCTTTATTTCAATGCTGTTGCCAAGTGAATCGCGGTGCATTATGCTGCCTTCAAACAGGTAGGTAAGCGTTGAAAGCCCGATATGGGGGTGTGGCAACACATCGAAGTTGTGGTTTGCGTCGAGGGTTACAGGCCCCATATGATCCATATAGATAAACGGCCCGATCAGCCGCTTTTGCCTGAAAGGCAGCAAACGCCCCACTTTAAACAAGCCGATTGATGCTTGTCGCTCTTCGATGATTAGTTGAATATCTGCCATAAACAGAATGCGGTTTTTGAAGATTTTTTTAAGAATCAGAGTTCGCCGGATGAGCGGACGAAGCGCACGCTGAGGTCGGGATCGGCCATGTCTTTATCGAAAGGAAACATGGGCCGGTTGATGCGTTTGTAAGGCAAACGTTCCAAATCCTGATCTACGCCTCCGGGTGTAAGCGCCATAATCCAGTCGGCTCTCATTTCGTAAAGCTCCGGCACTAAATAGCCAATTTTCACAACAACGATGTCCGTTTCACGGGGATTTAGATTAAGTTGGGTGAAATCTTTTTCATAGTGATAGGGTTTGCGTTTTTTGGTAATGATGGCTTTTACGCTACCCGATTGGATCACCACTTCGATTTCGGCAGCCGGATCGCCGTGGCGGATGGCGGTTACCGTTCCCGAAATTTTCACCGGTGGGGCATAACGCTTATCAATGATGGCTCCGGCAAAGCCTTCCACATGGTTTCCGATGCCTGCGGCAAGCGCTTTTTCCACCAAGTCGGGGCCGGGCAGCGAGGCATAAATGAGCGAACGCCCATTTTTGGTTTTAAATTCCGGACGGTTGAGTATTTCGGTAAGCGTCCAGCTAACGTCGCCGGCGGCTCCTGCCGTTGGGTTATCACCCATATCGCTGATAATGAATGGTTTTGCTGTGCTGATGAGCGCTTTGTCAATGCATTCGTCGAGCAATGCTACCGGGGCTACAAATTCGAATTCGTTGCGCACATTCCAGAATTGTGTGGCAAGTTGGGTAGCGGCTGTTGCAACGGCATCTTTGTCGTCGCCCGTAACCATCACCACACCCTGATTGCGCGCTTCGTCGGCCCAGGCATAGCCAATCCAGATTGCGGCATCAATAATGCCGTTGCGTTTGGTAATGGGGTCAACCTGAGCATAGAGGCTTTTGCCCGGCTCGATGCGGGTGCTTGTTTTTTCGCCGGGAAGCAGTATCGGCACCGGAATCCAAGCTTTCCAAGCAGGTTTGCCCTTGCCGTTTTCGAGCCTGTTGAGCAGGTTTTCCAATGCACGTTGTTTCGATTCGAGCGCATCGTCGTGAGGCGCCAATCGGTAGCAGGTAATGAGGTCGGTGTTTTCGGCCAGGCGAACGCTTACATTGCCATGAAGATCCATCGAAGTTGATATAATAGTTTCATATCCAACAACTTCGCGTATGCGGACAATAAAATCAGCCTCAGGATCATCGAGCCCTACTACGCTCATTGCTCCGTGAATATCGAAAAAGAGGCCATCGTAGGGCAGGTTTTCGCGGAGCATTTCCAAAGTTTCATTAACCAATTTTTCATAGGCCTCGCGAACAACAATGCCTCCCGGAATGGCATGGCCACGCAGGGCAGGAAACCATTGTGCACGCATCCGATCGGCCGAATTGGCCGAAAGAAAAGGATAATATGAAAATACATCTTCGCCGCGCCGCACTCTAAAAGCTTCCTCGGTGGACTGTGCCGGCGAAAAAGTGCTCGATTCGATGGCTAAACCACAAATGGCAACCCGCGGAAGCGCTTTGATTTGTTGAGCTGCCAGCAGAGCAGGCAAAAAAGAGATCATGAACAGTAAGGCAATGGAAATAAGCTTATTTTTCATTAAAAAGAAGGTTTAAAAATGAAAATACGATAAATAACGCCCATAATGGCGCAGCATTCTGAGTGATGCAAATATCCGAAAGTTTTAAGAGCAAACGAAATAAGCAATCCTCATATGTTTGGCTACCGACACAACCCGACACGCATTATTTCGTTGTAAACCAGTGAGATATAAAATAAATCGCAGGAGCGATCAGGTGGTAAAAAAGCCGGCGAAGCCAATTTGTAGCTATCCTTTATTTCTGTTGTGGAAAGGCGTTTGTTTAGTTTTTTTGGTTTTCGAGAATGACGAAGTCGAGTTTTTTGCGTACAACATCTACGTTTTTCACCCGTACGTTAACGGGATCGCCCAAACGGTAAATTTTGCCGTAATGCTGGCCAATCACACAATAGTTGTCTTCGTCTAAATAGTAATAATCGCCCGGCATTTCGTTGTAGCGCACCATTCCTTCGCACTTGCTTTGTTTAAGCTCAACAAAAATTCCCCATTTGCTCACACCCGAAATCAATCCTTCGAACACTTTTCCGATTTTATCGGCTAAAAATTCGGCCTGTTTGTATTTTATGCTTTCGCGCTCCATTTCGCTTGCCCTACGTTCCATTTCGGAGGCATGTTTGCAAATAGGCTCGAGTGTTTGAACAGATACAGCATCCTTGTTTTCAATAAGATAGCGTTGTAAAAGCCGGTGAACCATCAAATCGGGGTAGCGCCTGATGGGCGAGGTAAAATGCGTATAATATTTGAAAGCCAGGCCGTAGTGCCCGATGTTTTGGGTGCTGTATTCGGCCCGTGCCATTGTGCGAATGGCTACGGCTTCGATCAGGTTTTTTTCGCCTTTTCCTTCAACCGCTTTAAAGAGGTCGTTGTATGATTTAACAAGTTTTTCGCGGCTTCCGATGTTCATTTGATAGCCTAATTTGCGCACAAAATCGGTAAAAGTGGCCAGTTTTTCGGGGTTTGGCTCATCGTGTATGCGGTAAACAAAGGGTTTTATTGCCTTCCGGCCAATGGGTTTGCCAATGCGCTCGGCCACGCTGCGGTTGGCAAGCAGCATAAAATCTTCGATGAGCATATGGCTTTCCTGCTGCACTTTTATAAAGGTATCAATTGGTTTGCCGTTTTCGTCGAGCAAAAATTTTACCTCTTCCGAATGAAAGTTGATTGAGCCTGATTTGGTGCGTTTCTCGCGCAATTTGACGGCTAAGCTGTTGAGGGTTAGCAGTTGTTGGCTATACTCCTCGTTTGCGCCTTCTATCACTGCCTGCACCTCTTCGTATGCGTAACGTTTTTTCGAGCAGATGATGGTCTTTCCCAGCCACTCGTTGAGGACAGCAGCTTCTTCATCCATCTCAAAAACGGCGGAAAAACACAATTTTTCTTCCTTTGGGCGCAGCGAGCAGATGTTGTTCGAAAGCTTTTCGGGCAGCATGGGGATGGTTCGGTCAACCAGATACACCGAGGTTCCGCGTTTTTGGGCTTCTTTATCCGTATCGCTGCCTTCGCCGATATAAAAACCCACATCGGCAATGTGAATGCCAACTTCCCAGTGGCCGTTTTCGAGTTTTTGCAGCGAGAGGGCATCATCAAAGTCTTTGGCGTCGGCCGGGTCGA
>CAYYDS010000208.1:0-4687 GCA_964470665.1 uncultured Lentimicrobiaceae bacterium | reverse complement strand
TATTTTTTATCGTCGCACTTTTTATCGCCGCCTTTTTCGCTCTTTGCATCGCCACAGCAGCTTTTCTTGGTAGTGCAATCAGATTTCTTCGTTTTATCTCCTTTTTCTTTCTTTTTGTTATCTTTGTTATCATCAACACGGCTTATTTCAATCCCCGAAGCGGATGCAAATACTGTTTGAATGCTTGCCGCGCCAATGCTTAAAAAAGTAATCAAGGCAATAGATAATGCGATTTTTTTCATAATGACAAGAGTTTGGTATTAAATGTGAGCCAAAAGTACATTGCGCTTTGGCTTAAAGTTGTTAATGCGTGGTTAAAACCTGTTAATGATACGTTAAATCTTTTATTTACTTCCAGTTGTTCTTATTTTTGTAATTGAAAAACAGCACAATGTCGCTCAGAAAACTTAATTTATTAGCTTTTGCGGCTTTCATTTCCTTGCTTGGGGTTGTGGTTATGCAGGTATATTGGGTTCAAAATGCCATTCGCCTGAAGGAAGACCATTTCAACCGCAGCGTAGGCATTGCCATGAAAACTGTGTTAAATCGTTTCTTGGAGCTCAACACCGGCGAAAACCTCCGCCAACTCTCATTAAAAGAGCCTTGTTTTAATGAAAAGACCGAAATACGCGATGTAATCCCGCCCGGCCTGCTCGATTCGCTTATCCGCACCGAATTTAAATGCCTCAAGCTTTCGGCCGGCTACGAATATGCCGTTTACAGCAAGCATAGCGGAAGAATTGCTTTTGGATATATAAATCACTACCGGCAAGAAATTCTGAATTCCGACTATCAACAAAGCTTGGATGCGTTGTTTAAGCCTGGCGCCTATTATCTTTCGGTTTATTTTCCGGATAAAACCAGCCGCATGATACAAGAGTTTGTTGGCTGGATGCTAATTTCAGCGCTATTTCTTGTTGGCGTGATGACCAGCTTCTGGCTTACCTTGCGCACGGTTTATCTTCAAAAACGGTGGTCGGAAATGAAAACCGACTTTATAAATAACATGACGCACGAATTTAAAACCCCAATTTCTACCATCGGAGTTGCGTCGGAGATGTTGATGAAAGACAAAGTAAATCAGGATGCAGATCGAGTGAAAAAATACATTTCTGTAATTCAGAAAGAAAACCAACGACTTCAGAATCAGGTAGATCAGCTGCTTCGAAGCGCCACGATCGAAAAGGGCGATGTGCACCTAAAGATGGAAGAAACCGATATTCACACACTGATTGCCAACACAATTGAAATATTTCAGCTTAGGGTGAACGAAAACGACGGGCATATTTCGTTTACCTTCGGCGCACAAGATTCGCACATCCTTGCCGATAGCGACCACCTGATGAATGTGCTGGCCAATCTGATGGATAATGCCATAAAATATTCGCATCGAAGCCCCGAAATTCACATTCGCACCTTTATTAGGAAAGGCATGCTGGTGGTTGAGTTTAATGATAACGGACAGGGAATCAGGCGCGAAGATCAGAAGCTCATTTTCCGAAACTTTTATCGTGTGCACACCGGCGATGTTCACGATGTGAAAGGTTTTGGAATAGGGTTGTTTTATGTGCAAAAAATTGTTGAACTTCACGGCGGATTTGTCGAGCTTGATAGTGAACCGGAAAAGGGTTCAACTTTTCGCTTACTTTTACCAATGATTGACACAAAACAAGTACAAGATGACAACAGCAATCTCTAATGAAATCCATATTTTGCTGGTTGAGGATGATGACAACCTGCAAATGGTATTGCGAGATTTTTTAGAGCTTATGGGCTACCACGTAACGGTGGCCTCTGATGGCGAAGAAGGCCTGAAACTGGCGCGCTCTAATGAATTTCACTTAATCCTGCTGGATATAATGCTGCCCAAAATGGATGGGTTTACCGTAGCAGCCAGCATAAGGGAAACAAAAAAACAGCTCCCCATCATTTTTTTAACAGCAAAATCGTTCAAAGAAGACAGGCTCAAAGGCTTTATGTTTGGCTGCGACGATTACATCACAAAACCCTTTAGCACCGAAGAACTCAACGTGCGCATCAAAGCCATTTTGAGGCGTTGCGTCAGAGATTTTAATGCGAGCGGGCAAAAGGATCAGTGGATGGCTCAGTTCGGGAATTTTACGCTCGATGCCCACAACCTCACATTAAGCAGCGATATGGGAACACATAGCCTCACCAAAAAGGAAGCCTTATTGCTAAAGATATTGTGCGAAAACAAAAATAAGATTGTAAACCGCGATGTCATACAAAACAGCATATGGGGCGAGTCGGATTATTTTGTGAGTCGAAGCATGGATGTGTTTATAGCCCGTGTGCGAAAATACCTGAAAGACGACCCGCGTGTGAAAATCATCAACGAACACGGAGTGGGCTTTAAACTCTCCGTGCCAAAAGAGGAAGAATAAAAACTTATTTAAGCTGAAGTTTTAGGCCTATTCCATGAAAACTTTTTTTTAAGCGTTGCTTAAAAACGCCAAAAAGCTGCCCGATAGAGGCAGCTTTTTGGGCTTAAAAGAAATAGTTTTGTTTTAAGAACTCAGGTTTAAATGAGCGACCTCTCTAATTCGCTATAAACCAGCGCGCTGGCCCCAACAATGGCAGCGTCACCCGATTTTAACTGAGAGGGAAGCACTTTTACCTTGTTCTTAAAGATTGGCAAAAGGTGCTGTTCCATGCTGTTGATGGTTGGCCTAAAGATGTAGTTGCCGGCGGCCGTGGGGCCGCCAAACAGGAAAATTGCCTCCGGGCTCAGATGGTGTACGGTGTTGGCAAGGCCTAAGCCTAACCATTTTCCGGTTAGCTCAAAAACTTCGCGGGCAATAGGATCGCCGTTTTCGGCAGCTTCGAAAATGGCTTTTGAGTCGAGTTCATTAAAACATTTTGAAGCCAGGGGGCTGTTAACGGCATTGTATTTCGACAGCAGTTCAAAAGCAGTGCGCTTCATGCCGGGCGCCGAGCAATAGGCTTCTAAATGCCCCGATCCGCCACAGCCGCATACACGGCCTCCTTCAACAATGGTTGTGTGGCCGCATTCGCCGGCAAAACCATCGGCACCATAAACCAAAGTGCCGTTTACCACCACGCCGCTTCCAACGCCGGTGCCAAGGGTATAAACCACAAAATTTTTCATGCCTTTGGCGCCTCCATATATCATTTCGCCGATAGCGGCTGCATTGGCATCGTTGGTAATGGCGATGGCTTTGAGCTCGGGAAAATTAGTTTCCAACAGTTTTACAAAAGGTATTATCCCTTTAAACGAAAGATTGGGCGCGTGCTCTATGGTTCCGGTATAATAATTTGCATTAGGCGCGCCAATGCCTATTCCAAGCACTTCGATTTCGGGATTGAGCTTTTTTACAGCATTGATCAGGCTTCGTACCGAACCTGAAATTTCATCCACAAAAAGGCTCGCATTTCCGTGAGCGGAGGTGGCAATACTGTCTCTAACAAGAACGTTTCCTTCGCGGTCAACAATGCCGATAACAGTGTTTGTTCCGCCGATATCAATTCCAATGGCAACTTTTTTCATGTCATTATTCGATTTGTTGATCTTGCATTAACGAATTTTGCTGCCCGCGATGGCATAATAAAAGATGTAGAGATAGCAGAATGCAGGCACAATAAATGCCCAGGTATAGCCGAAACTGTCGGCCACAAAACCCATAAGTGGCGGAATAACGGCGCCGCCAAAAATCAGGGCGTTTATAAGCCCCGAAGCGCCGCTAAGTTCAGCCTTGTCTAAATCTTTTACTGCAAGCGAAAAGATGTTGGGGAACATAATCGAATTGAACAAACCGATGGAAATAATAGTCCACAGGGCGATGTTTCCGCTGGTGAAAGTGGTGGTGATGTCGAGCAGGGCGGCCACAAGGGCAAACACGGCAAGCGTAAGGCCGGCTTTGCCTTTGCCAAATTGCATGATCAAAAAGTTGACAAATGCAATAGCTGTAAAAATTAAGCCGATGTTCCAGTTCCAGTCGGTAACAAAAGAACCCGAAACCGCTGCAAGAATCAATACCGGTAGGGCATAGGTGAGTTTTTTGCTCTGCGGCATATCGCTAAACATAAACGAACCGAAGAAACGGCCCACCATGGCGCCTCCCCAATAGATTGCGGCATAAGTAGATGCCTGCTCGGGCAACATGCCTAAACTGTTTTTAAGGTAGTTCACAATAAGGCCGGCATTGCCCACCTCGGCGCCCACATAGGTAAAAATGGCCAAAGCGCCTAAGATGACGTGCGGACGGTTCCAAATGCTTTTTTTCTCGCTTTTTTCGCTTTGAATAACAGGCAACTTAATGCTGAAAATAGCTATGGCAACAAGCAAAACAATGAGCCCCATGCTGATGAACGGAACCGGAACGCGGCTGGCTGCAATGCCGGCATCGGCCGGAAAAGTAAGACCTTTAAAGATTGCCACCGAAATCAACCATGGAGCAATCATCGTGGCTATTGAGTTGAGCGCCTGCGTGAGGTTGAGCCTGCTCGATGCGGTAGATTCGGGGCCAATTGCCGTTACATATGGGTTGGCAGCTACCTGCAAAAACACAACTCCCGTGGCCAGCACAAAAGTGGCCACTAAAAAGATTGGGAATGAAGGAATGTTGGATGCCGGAATGTAGATGAAACTGCCCAAAGCCATCAAAACAAGGCCCGCTATTACCGTCCACTTGTAGCCAATCCGGTC
>CAYYDS010000207.1:3002-4719 GCA_964470665.1 uncultured Lentimicrobiaceae bacterium | reverse complement strand
AAAAAGGTTCCGTTTAAGTTTTATTTTGGCGCGCCAAGCTGTGTTCCGGCCACCTCGTTCGAAAGTTCGGGAGCGGTGCTCGGCGCAAAAGAATTAGAGCCGCTTATGGCCATGCCCGAAATTCATTATATGGCCGAAATGATGAATTTTCCGGGTGTTTTGTTTCGCGATGCCGAGGTGATGGCCAAATTAGAATTGGCTAAAAAATACGGCAAACCTGTTGACGGCCATGCTCCCGGACTAATAGACGAGCAGGCAAAAGCTTATGCCGAAGCCGGCATTACAACCGACCACGAATGTTTTACCCTCGAAGAAGCCTTGGATAAGATACGCTATGGAATGAAAATCCAAATTCGGGAAGGCAGTGCAGCAAAAAATTTCGACACCTTGGTGCCTCTCCTGCGCGATCATGCCGATAAGGTGCTTTTCTGCAGCGACGATAAACACCCCGACGATCTGGTAAAAGGCCATATCAACGAGCTGGCAAAGCGCGCCATAGCTTTAGGCTATGCTCCGTTGAAAGTGCTGAAAAGCTGCATTGTCAACCCTATCAGGCATTATAAAATGGACGTTGGCCTTTTGCAGCCCGGCGATGCAGCCGATTTCATTGTGGTTGATAATTTAACTTCCCTATCGGTAAAATGCACCTATATAAATGGCCTTAAAGTAGCCGAAAACGGCAAAAGTTTTATCTCGCTGCCCAAAACCGATCGTCCTAATCGCTTTGCGGTGAATCCAATAAGCTTGGCCGATCTCGCATTGCCCGCCACCGGCAATAAAATAAAGATCATTGAAGCTATTGAGGGTCAGCTAATTACCAAAACAATAATTGATACACCAAACATTGAAAACGGCTTCATGCAAAGCGACACCCGGCGCGACTATTTGAAAATCATTGTGTTAAACCGTTACCGGCCTTCGAAACCGGCCATTGCCTTTATCCACAATTTTGGCATAAAGCAAGGCGCATTAGCCTCTACGGTGGCGCACGATTCGCACAACATTATTGCCGTTGGGGCCGACGACAAGAGTGTGGTTGAAGCGGTGAATTTGCTTATCGCATCGAAAGGTGGAATTAGCGTGATTTGTGGCAACGAAAACCTATTACTGCCGCTCCCTGTGGCCGGTTTAATGTCTGACGCCGACGGCCTCGATGTTGCAAAGGCTTATGAAGCTGCCAATTTGATGGCAAAAAAAACCGGAACGAAGCTCCATGCACCTTTTATGACTCTTTCGTTTATGGCACTTTTAGTAATTCCGCAGCTCAAATTGAGCGACAAAGGCCTGTTCGACGGCGAAAAGTTTAGCTTCACCAGCCTGGAAACTCAATAAGTTTTATTTTATCTAACTCATTTTCTGCATCTTATTAATTTTTCCCTCCTTATTATTTAGATTAGCTCTATTTTAGGGGTTTATCTAAATATTAACATATGTTACTGTTAATAAATAAACAGTAATGCGTATTTTTGTGAAAAATTTAAGATTTTACTCATGGAACCTCTTGCCTTAAGTGCAGCAAAGCTCGAACAAATGGCTTCGAAGCTGAAAGCAATTGCTCACCCAACGCGCATTGCCATTATCGAAATGCTTTCAGAATCCAAATATTTAAGTGTTACGGAAATCTATCTTCTTTTAGACATTGAGCAAGCGGCAGCGTCGCATCACCTAAACATTATGAAAAACAAATAATAGGGCAATATGATGAGCGGAATATAGC
>CAYYDS010000207.1:0-2992 GCA_964470665.1 uncultured Lentimicrobiaceae bacterium | reverse complement strand
CAAGAAGAAATTGATAAAAATAAATTTATTTCTGAAAAACAAAGGTATTTTGATGTCGAAACGCGAAGGGAAAAAAATCTATTATTCGCTGCAAAACGAAGCATTAACCGATGTAATGAATTGCATCAATAAGGTTAGAGAATACGAAAAATAAGGGGGTATTCGGCCTTTTAGCTAAGGATTATTCGGCCTGATCACCGTTTTTTTCCTCCGACAGTTCTGTATCTTTTTCAGCAACGATTTTCCATTCTTCTTCCAAATCCCAATTTGCCCGTATTTCTATTTCCTTTTCGAAATAATACACTTTTTCGGGCTGCAAACCTTCCACCAGGTTTCCGGTATCCCATCGGCCGTTGTTGTTTTTATCCAAAACGGCTTTCATCACATATTTTCCGGGTTTCAGGTTTTCGTAGGTCAATTTTTGGTTTCCTGCAATGCGTTGTTGCGAAATCATTTCGCCCTTAGGCTGCCACATTTGAATCAAAACAGGGCTTTTCGTATTTGGCACGATGCTAAAAATAAAGTTGCCATAATCGCTCAGGGGCGGCACCTTAAAGCGGATGTCAATCGTATCGTTAAAACCTCCGCTGAGGCCAACAAATACCGAATCCGGGATTTTGATACGGGCATCTGTTTCAGGAGCTAAGGTTCCAATATCAAGTTTATATTTCAGCCCGATGCTATCGGCTTTTATAAAATTGATTTCTCCCAGCAAGGTATCTCCATTTTTTACAAACCAATTGGTATCGCGCATTTGATAGTAAATAACAGGCTCGGCAAAGCTAATCACAAGTGCTTGATTTACATCGAGTTTTCCACTTACAACCGAAGTGCTGTAGCCCAGTGCTTTCGACTCGGTTTGCTTGCGGCTTCTGCGTGTTCCGGGTGTGGCTTTTGGTTTTAGCGACAAAGCCAAGGTGTCGTTAATTAAGGTATCGAACCTCACATTCACGTGCAACGAATCGAGGATGCTATCGCGAAAATACCAAAAGAGGGTGTCCATCACCGGGTTGAATCCTCTGAGCAGGTTTAGCGAATCTGGAATATCATCAAGGGGTTCAACTTGCACTTTTTCAGCCGGATAGCGGAAAGCAAAGCGAAGCAGCCCGGGTTTTGGCACTTCGGCGCGCAGCATTTTTTGAGTTGAATCTACTTCGTAGAACAAACTGAGGGTGTGAGGTTTAAGCGATGAATAGCGGATCGAATCGGCCAATATCTTTTCGGCATAAGCTAAGCTGTCGCGTTTGTGTATTTCGTAGGCCGACAGGCGTTCTGTACGTAGGGGCACACTGTCAACCGCTTGTTTTTGCGCTGAAGTATCTATCTGCACAACGGCTGATTTCAACCAAACAGGCATCACTAAGGAATCGGAAAAAGCAATGGCTTCGCCCCCTTTGTCATACAAGAAATTGGTGTTTTTATCCTCTAAAGCATACATCCGGTAAGGCTCGTTTCGCAGGTTTCCCATTCTAAAAAAGCCTTGTTTATCGGTACGTGCCACATAATACGGTTTTCGCAAAAAAGGCAGCGAATCGGCGGGCACGCTATCGCCCTCAGCGCGATAAAGCAACACATAAGCAGCGTCGGCAGGTTTTTCATCAAAGGCAAAGAAAACCTGTCCGCGCAAGGCCATCGAATCGAGCACCGGCCCCGTCGAAAAAACAAAAGTGTAGGAAGAGAGCGGGTTTCCTTCGGTTAGATCAACAATGGCATCGCCAAAAAAGAGCGTATAAGTGGTTAGAGGTTTCAGCTCTTCGTCAAATCTTATCTGCAGCGTTTTACCCTTGATGCGGTATTCGGGGGTTTGCTGTGGCGGAGGCGAAATAAGCGCCTGCTGATTGATTTTATCGAGGCGGATAAACTCGTTGAAGGTAATTTCGACAATCCGGCCATTAAAATTTACGGCATTGCTTTCGGGATTCGAAAAACGCACCTGAGGGGGCAAGGTGTCTTTCAAACCGCCCGAAGGTATCACCGGGTTGGCGCATTGCAACAAAAGCAACAAAGCCGCGGCTGAAGTTAGAAATACCACAAATTTTAATTTCATCTGCCTGATAATTTGTAGTGCAAAGATGCAAAAAAATGTGCTGTGCACATCGGCCGTTAAGGCTCGCAATCGTCACTGCTACTGCTTTTCGTATAAGCCAAATGTGTAGTTTTGCATTTTATTTGCATTTTTGTGAACTATCCGTCAAATTTTGAAGATAAAATTGGCTTTTCCACCATCCGCAAGATGTTGGGGAAGTTTTGCATAAGCCCGATGGGCAATGAAAAAGCGCAGGCCGTTACGTTTTCGGTTGATCCCGATTTTATTGGCCTGAGCCTCAATCAAACCGAGGCCATGATTCGGCTGATGGATCAGGGGATGCCCTTTGTGATTGCCGACTACCCCGACCTTCGCCAACAGCTTCATCACCTGCGCATTGAAGGCACGGTGATAGAGCTCGAAACCCTTTTTCATTTCAAGATCGGCATTGCCATTGCACAGCAAATTATCCGTTTTGCACAATCGGAGAACAGCCGCAACTTTCAACCGCTACGAGATGTAGTGGGCGAACTTATGCCGGATAAAAGCATATTGAAGGAAACCGATCGCATCATTGACGATCGGGGCGAGGTGCCCGACAAAGCTTCGGAAGTTTTAGCCGAAATAAGGCAAGAAATACGCCGAAAACAAGCTACGATAGTTCGTAAAATCAGGCAAATTTTAGGCGAAGCAAAAAATGCCGGCTGGGCCGATAGCGATGTGGAAGCAACCATACGCAGCGGCAGGATGGTTATCCCGGTGAGGGCTGCCGACAAACGTAAGCTCAAAGGCTTTGTTCACGACGAATCGGCAAGCGGCCAAACAGTTTACATCGAACCCACCGAAGTTTTCGATACGAACAACGAAATCAGGGAGTTGGAATATGCCGAAAAGCGAGAGATACAACGCATTTTAAGTGACTTTTCGATCAAACTAAGGCCTTTTCTTCCCGAGATGCTTCAAATT
>CAYYDS010000206.1:0-4745 GCA_964470665.1 uncultured Lentimicrobiaceae bacterium | reverse complement strand
TATTTACCCAAATTTACTTTTGAAAGGAATGATGACAATACTGGCTTTAAAACCACAGACGGACAGCCAATAAAAACAGACGGAAGTAATGCCATTCCATTAATTCTAAATCAGCGGTCGGCAACCATCGTACCTTCTATTGGATTTATATTTGAGTTTTGAAAGTGAAACCCGGTTTCGTGTATTTTAAGCCTCCGGCCCGGCTGCCAATTCATTGGAAATCCTTCCTGACGTTTCATTCTTTCTGATTACAAGCAAAGATTTCGCGTTTCTTTTTTTTGAAAAAGAGAATGGAAAATGTATAAATGCTAAATATTGTACATATTTTTGTACAATTCATTAATTCGAACGATTGTGATAGTTGTAAATGTATCCGATTTTAGAAAAGAATTGAAATCTTACCTCGACAGAGTTGCCAAAAACTTTGAAACTTTGATCATTAACCGGGGTAAAGATGAAAATATTGTGGTTATGTCGTTGGATGAATACAATTCGTTAATGGCAACAAATTACGAACTCTCTTCCCGCAAAAACGAAAAGAGATTAGACGCTGCGATTGAAAAATTAAAAACAGGAAAGTCATTTTCAAAAGAATTAATCGAAAAATAAGGTGAAATATGTATTTGTAGATGAATCATGGGAAGATTACCTTTATTGGCAAAACAGCGACAAGAAAAGGTTGAGAAAGATTCACGAACTTTTGAAAGAAATAGCGCTTAATCCTTTTGAAGGCATAGGCAAGCCCGAACCGCTAAAGCATAAATATTCCGGATTTTGGTCGCGAAGAATTGACGAGGAACACCGTTTTATTTATAAGTTTGAAGATGATTCAATTTTAATTGCAAAGTGCAGATTTCATTATGATTGAGTTTTTAGGCAAAACAGCAGGAAACAGAAATGAGTAAGAGGTTGGTAATGAATAAATACAAACATTATTTCGAGCTGTTTCTTGTTTTTTTTAAAATAGGCGCATTCACTTTTGGAGGCGGATATGCCATGATTTCGTTAATCCGTCGCGAGGTAGCCGAAAAGCGCCATTGGCTCGATGATGAGGAGTTTATGGATATGCTGGCCATTGCCCAGGCAATGCCCGGGCCAATTTCGTTGAATACTGCTCTTTTTGTTGGCAACAAGCGCTTGGGTTTTAAGGGTAGTCTTTTTGCCGGAGCCGGTATCATTATTCCTTCTTTTGTGGTGATACTTGCCATTGCTCTGGTTTTTGCGCAGTATAAGGATAACCCTGTGGTTGAGAAAGTTTTCCTTGGCATTCGTCCGGCAGTAGTGGCGCTTATTGCCGCGCCATTGCTCGGTTTAGGAAAAGCCGCCCATATTGGTTGGAAAAACCTCTGGATTCCGGTAGCTGCCGCCATTCTTGTCTGGAAAATGACGGTGTCGCCTGTATTTATTGTGCTGGCTGCGGTGGCGCTGGGTATTGGCCGGCATACGTTTTCGCAAAAAAATATTCAACGGTGATGGAATTACTTGTTTTTTATTTTTCCTTAGCCATTGCGTTTTTCAAGATTGGGCTTTTTGGTTTTGGTGGCGGCTATGCCATGCTTTCGCTCATTCAGCACGAGGTTGTGATTAGCCATCAATGGATTTCGATTGAAGATTTTACCAATATTGTTGCTATTTCGCAAACTACACCCGGCCCAATTGCTTTCAACTCGGCTACCTATATTGGCTATTCGGCTACTACCGATTTGGGCTACAGCCATTTGGCCGGCATACTCGGCTCCGCAATATGCACATTATCAGTAAGTTTGCCTTCGCTGATTATCATGACGACGGTTTATTTGTTTTTTAAGAAATTGGCTCACAGCACGATCTTAAAAAACGTTTTGCAGTTTTTGCGGCCTGCCGTTATTGGCCTGATTGCTGCTGCTGCCCTTATGCTGATGACGCCCGACAACTTTGTGGATTACAAAAGCTGGGCAATTTTTGCTGTTGTTGCAGCGGCTTCCTTCAAAAAGATTGATCCGATCTTGTTGATTGTTTTGTCGGGAATTGCCGGATTGTTGCTCTATTAAAGCAAAATAATTTCTTTAACCCACTAATATTGTGCACTCTGCTCCCAAGCAATGAGCATCTTTTTTAGCTCCGACCCCCATTTGTATCCGCCCAATCCACCTGCTAACGGCAGCACCCTATGGCATGGGATAAAAAATGCCACCCGGTTGCTTCCGATTGCTGTGCCAACGGCACGGGCTGCCTTTTTTTGGCCTATTTCAAGTGCAATGGATTGATAATTTGTGAGTTGCCCGAAAGGAATCCGAAGTAGGCTCTGCCACACCTTAAACTGAAAAGAAGTGCCTCGCAGATGCAAAAAAACATCGCCGGAGGCTATGCCGCCCGATTGAAAAAAGCGAACAGCCGATTGCTGCGTCGGATGGCTGTTGCGAACAAAAACAGCGCTTGCGAAATTTTGATATAATTCGTTCAGGGCCGCAGCCGGATCGCTGTAAAAACTGAGATAACAAATGCCTTGATCGGTAGATGCAATGAGGTAAGGCCCAAAAATACCGTTTTCGAAATTGTAAAAAACCTTCAAAGTTGCAGTTTCAATAGCCCTTTTATTCATCTCCATTTCTTGAATGTGTACCCGAAACCCAATAAATGCGCATTTGTTTGTTGGATCAGTGTTATCAAAAAGCTCTGGCACTTTTGGTTTTTTCATTTTCAATAAAAAAATCAGATTTTTGTTGTTTCGAAAAAATGTTTGGTTTAAAAAACGTTTTAAACGGGATTTAAAAAACCAATCAAAGGTAGTAATAAGTAAGGTTTTGTGCCTCAATTTCCGAATCAGCTTACTGAAAACCTATTCTTCAAAAACCCACCCGGCACCATTGAAAAAGGCTGCTCGTTGTTGGCAGCCTTTTTCATTTTTTCTTAAAAAACAGTAAAACACTAATGTTTAGCGTTTTCGTAACGTTTTGCAACTTCTTTCCAGTTTACAACCTCCCAGAATGCAGCGATATAGCTGGCGCGTTTGTTTTGATAACGCAGATAGTATGCGTGTTCCCAAACATCGAGACCAAGAATGGGCGTGCCTTTTTCGCTAACGACATCCATCAACGGGTTGTCTTGATTGGGTGTTGAGCTTACGAAAAGTTTGCCTTTTGCATCAACGTTCAGCCAGGCCCAACCGCTACCAAAACGTGTTGCTCCGGCCTGTTCAAGTTGTTTTTTAAAGGCTTCCAACGAGCCAAAATCTCTGTTGATGGCTTCGAGTAGGCTGCCTTCTGGCTTTCCGCCATCGGCCGACATCACACTCCAAAACAAGCTGTGGTTAAAATAGCCGCCGGCATTGTTGCGCACAGCTGCCGGATATTTACTGATATGAGCCATAATGTCATTCAGGCTAAGGTATTCCATTTCGGTGCCGGCAATGGCTTTCATAAAATTGTCGTAATAGGCGCGATGGTGTTTCGTATAATGAATTTCCATCGTTTCTTTGTCAATGGCCTTTTCAAGGGCATCATAAGCGTAGGGGAGAGGGGCGAAAGCAAAATCGGTTTTTGATTGGTTTTGTGCCATAAGGCTAAGGCCTGCCGTAAAAAAAACAAGCGCTAAAAGAGTTTTTTTATACATGGTAATTAACAGTTGATATGAAGCATAACAACTAAACTGCGTTTTTGTTGAACGACTTTGGGCTTCAGCATGATTTATCGTATGCCGAAATAAAAAACTAATTTTGCCGCAAACGAATCAGCACAATGCCACGAAAAACGTATAGTTCCCCCGAAATAATCGAAAATATTGAAATTTTATCGGCCGGAGCCGAAGGCATGTCTATTGCCAAAAAAGATGAAAAGGTGATTTTTGTACCTTATGCAGCTCCGGGAGATGTGGTTGATTTACAAGTAGTAAGAAAGAAAAAAAGTTTTGTTGAAGCAAAAATAGTAAACATTCATGCTTATTCGGCTTTTCGGGTCGAGCCGCGTTGTGTGCATTTTGGCCTTTGTGGCGGCTGCAAGTGGCAGCATTTGGATTATGCCCGTCAGCTTGCTTTTAAACAGCAACAAGTGATAGACAATTTCGACCGCATTGGTAAATTTTCTTACCCCGAAATAAGCCCGATCATGGGCTCCGAAGCACAATATGAGTATCGAAATAAGCTTGAATATACCTTTTCGAACCGACGTTGGCTCGAGCAAAAACCTAATCCGGATGATTTGGACGGAGTTGAGTTTAACGGATTAGGGTTTCATTTGCCGGGTATGTTTGATCGTATTTTGGATATCAAACACTGCCATTTACAAACCGAACCCTCAAACGAAATTCGCCTTGCCGTGAAAGCCTATGCGCTGAAGCACGGCTTGAGCTTTTACGATGTGAAAAAAAACGAAGGCCTGCTGCGCAATCTTATAATCCGCAATACTTCCGACCATGAGCTTATGGTTATTTTGGTGGTTAGCGCTGGCGACCAATCCATCACCGAAGGACTTTTGCCTTTTTTGGCTGTCGAATTTCCGCAAATCAGCTCGTTGCTGTATGTGGTGAATACCAAAAGAAACGACCAAATCAGCGATTTAGAGGCTGTTCATTTTGCGGGTTCAGCTTTTTTAACTGCCCATATGAAGTCACCGCTAAGCAAAATGCCTGATTTGCAGTTTAGGATAGGGCCTGTTTCGTTTTATCAAACCAACAGCGCCCAGACCGAGAGACTTTACCGGATTGTATTCGACTTTGCCGGTTTCAAGGGCACCGAAACGGTTTACGACCTGTATTCGGGCACGGGAACC
>CAYYDS010000205.1:0-4746 GCA_964470665.1 uncultured Lentimicrobiaceae bacterium | reverse complement strand
TTTTAAACAAAGATGGAAAAGAACAAGCAACCGATTTTGTGAATACCGGCAACAACCACCATGTAGCCGTTTATCGCAAGCCCATTTTGGATAAAATGGGGCAAATTGAAGTCGATGAAAATGGAGAAATAAAATATGAATTAGAAGAAAATGTTGTTTCGTTTTACGAAGCTGTCGCTCGTGTAAATGCAGAATTACCTATTGTAAATAAAGAATATAGGCAGTCGGAAGGATATGAATTTCTGTTTACTATGAAACAGAATGAGTATTTTGTTTTTCCTGAAAAAGAAATGCGTGAAACAGTTAACGAAGAAACCGGAGAGCTGACCGTAGAAGAAGTTATAACTTTTAATCCGAAAGATTACAGCGAAGATTGGTTTAAAAATCCGGAGAATTATGCAATGATTAGCCCAAATTTGTTTCGGGTGCAGAAATTCTCCTTCAAAAACTATGTGTTTCGACACCATTTGGAAACGTCAATCAAAGATACAAGTAGTACATTAAGGGGAAAAACTTGGACGGATTTTAGAAGTTCGAAAGGACTTGACCAAATTCTCAAAGTTCGCATAAATCATATTGGAGAAATAGTATCAATTGGGGAGTATTAAAATGAACGAAATCATCATCTACCAAACTTCCAATAATCAAACTCAAGTTGATGTTAAATTTGAGAATGAGACGGTATGGCTTAATCAGAATAAAATTGCACAATTGTTTGGAGTAGATAGGTCGGTAGTAACAAAACATTTGAAGAATATTTTTCAAACAACTGAATTACAAGAAGATTCAGTATGTGCAATTTTTGCACATACTGCGACTGACGGAAAAAACTATCAAACAAAATTTTATAATCTCGATGCTATTCTCTCTGTTGGGTATCGCGTAAACAGCGTTCAGGCAACACAATTTCGCATTTGGGCAACCCAACGCTTAAAAGAATATCTAATAAAAGGTTTCACAATTGATAGCCATCGCCTGAAAAATCTCAGTGGAGGAAATTATTGGAAGGAATTATTAGATACGATTCGGGATATTCGCAGTAGCGAAAAAGTGATGTATCGTCAAGTGTTGGACTTGTATGCCACAGCTATTGATTACAATCCGAAAGCGGTTGAAAGCATTCTGTTTTTCAAGATTGTACAAAATAAACTGCATTTTGCGGCACACGGCAATACCGCCGCTGAAGTTATTTATTTCAGAGTGGATTCCGACAAACCTTTTGCGGGACTGACCAATTTCAAAGGTATTCAGCCAACACAAGCGGAAGCTCTGATTGCCAAAAATTATTTGCAGGTTGAAGAACTGAAAGTGCTGAATAATTTGGTTTCTGCTTATTTTGATTTGGCTGAAATCAATGCCATTGAAAAAAGACCGATGAAAATGCAGGATTATATCAATGAACTTGACCGAATTTTAAATTCCGCAGGAAGGGAATTATTACAAGATGCAGGAAAAATAAGTCATAATCAAGCGGAAGAAAAAGCCAAAACGGAGTTTCGCAAGTATCAAAATAAAACGTTAAGCGAGGTTGAAAAAGCATATCTCGACAATTTAAAACAAATAGAAAGCAAACTGAAAAAGATTAAAAATAAATAATCCTATGTCCAAACCCGCACTCAAAAAAGAACTTCAACGCTTAACCGAAGAGCAATTGGTGGAGCAAATTCTCGATTTGTACGATAAAATCCCAAATGGTGGTTGTGCAACTTAAAATCGCGCCACCACTTAGCCTAAAACCAATAAAACAGCACCAGAATGCACTTCGAAGCAGGAGATATTTACCACATTTACAATCAGGGAAATAACCGGCAACGGATTTTCTTTGAGCGGGAAAACCATCTGTTTTTTCTCCGAAAGATGCGCGAACACCTGCTTCCACACGGCAATATCTTGGCTTATTGCCTGATGCCGAATCATTTTCATTGGATGGTGGAAGTTGTCCCCGCTTCCAGTGGGAGTGCGACTCAAAGTCACCTTGCCAATACTAGTGGGCGCGCGACTCAAAGCCGCACCCCCACTGACACACTGGGATTAAACAAATCTATCGGAATTTTATTGGCATCTTACACTCGGGCCATCAACAAACAGCAAAACAGAAGCGGTTCGCTATTTCGTTCTAAAACCAAAGCCGAATGCCTTACCGCTACAAACGGCATTACGCCCTCATTCTATAACACGGAATTTGGCACGCGAATCAACACGCATTATCCAAAAGATGAATATCTGCAAATCTGTTTCAATTATATCCATCAAAATTCGGTAAAAGCGGGGTTGGTAAACAAGCCCGAAGATTGGGAATTTTCTTCATTTAGAGATTATTTAGGTTTACGAAACGGAACGCTTGTTGCTAAAAAGAGGTGCTGTGAGTTGGAACTAAATCTCAACTCACGGGGTAACTTTGAGGCAGCCCGTGAGTAAAGCAAGTGGGAGCGCGGCTTCAAGTTGCACTCCAACTTTAAAGCCTTACATTAAATATTATTACCATGATTAAAAAAACACTTTACTTCGAAAATCCGGCATACCTGAGTTTGAAAAACAAGCAGTTACTTATTCGCCTGCCCGAAGTGGAAACAAGCAATGTGCCCGACTCCTTCAAAGAGGAAGCCATACGCACAATCCCAATTGAAGATATTGGACTGCTTATTTTGGATAATAGCCGGATTACAATAACGCACGGACTGCTCGAAGCCCTGCTAAGCAATAATGTGGCGCTGCTTAGCTGTGGCAGCAATCATATGCCCTTGGGTTTGCAGCTGCCTTTAGAGGCAAACAGCACACAAAGCGAGCGTACTCGCGCCCAAATCGAAGCTTCGCTTCCACTAAAAAAGCAATTGTGGCAACAAATTGTGCAGGCAAAAATCGAAAACCAAGCCCATGTGCTTCAGACGTGCAGAAATTTAGCGGCAAAAAACATGCTTGTATGGGCAAAGCAGATCAAAAGCGGCGACAGCGAAAACCTCGAAGGCCGGGCGGCAGCTTATTATTGGCCAAATTTGTTTGGCCATATTCCGGGTTTCAGGCGCGACAGGGAAGGACCGCCGCCCAATCATTTGCTCAATTACGGCTATGCCGTGCTGCGTGCTGTGGTAGCCCGCTCGCTGGTCGGAAGCGGCTTGTTTCCGGCCTTAGGCATTCACCACCGCAACCGCTATAACGCTTTTTGCCTCGCCGACGATGTAATGGAACCCTTTCGCCCCTTTGTGGATAAGCTGGTTGCCGAAATGGAGGATGACAACGCCTTTGGCGACGAAATAAACAAACAACAAAAGATAAAACTGCTGGGAATCCCTGTTTTGGATGTGATGATCAACGATCAGCGCAGTCCGCTTATGATAGCCGCAATGCAAACCTCGGCCTCGCTTGCCCGTTGTTATTTAGGCGAAATACGAAAAGTGGCGCTTCCGGAGTTTGAGTAGAATTTAGGAATGTAGAAATGTAGGAATTTAGAAATGAAGAAATAAGGAGATATGATGAAAGAAAATGTTATCAGGGATAAAAGTTTTGTGTTTGCTGTACGCATCGTAAAATTGTATAAATATCTTGTTGAGAATAAAAAGGAATTTGTGATTTCGAAACAGATTATAAGAAGCGGGACTTCAATTGGGGCAAACATAGAAGAAGGCAATTCGGGTCAAAGCAAAAAAGATTTTATTGCCAAATTGTCAATCTCACTCAAAGAAGCAAAAGAAACACATTACTGGCTTAGGCTTCTGGTTGAATGTCAGTATATTGAAAAGGAAATGTTTGATTCAATTGTGAAAGATTGTGATGAAATTATTCTGATTTTAACCAGAATATTACAAACAGCCCGAAAAAATTTACATTAAAAACCCCCATCATTCCTCAATTCCTCAATTTCTCAATTCCTCAATTCCTCAATTCCTCAATTTCTCAATTTCTACATTTCCCAATTCCAGCACCTTGAACCGTTTCAGCGAATATAGAATTATGTGGGTAATGGTATTTTTTGATTTGCCGACCGAAACCAAAAAAGAGCGGAAAGCACATGCCGATTTTCGTAAAAAACTGCTCAATGACGGCTTTAACATGTTTCAGTTTTCGATTTACCTGCGGCATTGTGCCAGCCGCGAAAATGCCGATGTACACATTAAAAGAGTAAAAAAAAATTTACCCGAAAAGGGGCACGTGGGCATTTTGTGCGTAACCGACAAACAATTCGGACAAATGGAGTTGTTTTATGGCAAAAAAACCGAAGCCCTTCAAGCGCCAAGCCAGCAATTAGAGCTCTTTTAAAAAGCCAAAATCCTGCATCAGTGGCAGGATTTTGGCTAAATTCTTACAGTTTTTATTTCCTACAGCCACGTCTAACAATCAGATTATCAACTATTTGCGCCGATCGCGGTGTAAGAACCGTATCAAAGATACAAGATTGAAAGCAAATCACAACGGAATCCCGCCAATTCAGTTAATATCTTCGGGTGTAAGAACCGTATCAAAGATACAAGATTGAAAGCAAATCACAACTGCAGCTTACTTGATCTGTAATGTCAGCGGGTGTAAGAACCGTATCAAAGATACAAGATTGAAAGCAAATCACAACAAGATGCTGCAATGCTTTAAATCTCATATTGGTGTAAGAACCGTATCAAAGATACAAGATTGAAAGCAAATCACAACAAAAACGGTGTTGCCCCATGTAAATAGAAAGGTGTAAGAACCGTATCAAAGATACAAGATTGAAAGCAAATCACAACCTTGCATTTCTTTTCGTAGCGCTTCGATGTG
>CAYYDS010000204.1:0-4779 GCA_964470665.1 uncultured Lentimicrobiaceae bacterium | reverse complement strand
ATCAACATACACGCTAAAAGTTATTACCGAGTTATTAACATATATGGGTGATATTAAGCGTTTATGATTTTTGTCATGTACTAAGTTCATTGAAACAAAGAGAAAGAGTTTTTTGTAAATTTGTGACTCACAAAGCAGAATATGGCAAAGAGCAAAAAAATAGAAATTGGCGGTAAGGAAATAAGTATCATCTCTCAAAAACAAGACGATTATATCTCGCTTACCGATATGGCGAAAAGCCAAATGCAGGAAGCTATCATTATCAAATGGCTGACCCTGAAAAGCACCATTGAATACATTGGCTAGTGGGAAGCATTATACAACCCCGATTTTAATTATACCGAATTCGGTACAATTAAAAATTCGGCAGGAAGCAATAATTTCGTCTTGTCGGTTAAAAATTGGATTGAAGCCACAAACGCTATCGGTATTACAGCCAAAGCAGGCAGATATGGCGGAACTTATGCTCATAAAGACATTGCTTTTCATTTTGGAATGTGGATTAGCCCAAAATTTCAGTTGCTTTTAGTAAAAGAGTATCAGCGACTTAAAGATGACGAAAACAACCGCTTACAGTTAGAATGGAACTTGCAACGGACTTTAACCAAAGTGAATTACCATATACATACTGACGCAATAAAGGAAAATCTGATACCAAAAGTAATTACCAAACAACAGGCAAGTTTTGTTTATGCCAACGAAGCTGACTTATTGAATGTTGCACTCTTCGGAATTACAGCCAAAGAATGGCGGGACAATAATCCCGACAAGGACGGAAATATTAGAGATTATGCAACATTGGAACAGTTAGTAGTGTTGAGTAATATGGAAAGTATCAACGCCTTGCTTATTCAACAAGGTTTGACACAGAACGACCGACTTATTCAACTCAACAAAGTTGCTATAACACAAATGAAATCCTTGCTTGAAAGTAACGCAATTAAGAAACTGAAATAGACGAACGTGAAAACAACGAACCGCCAACATCGGTTTTGCGTAATGGCGGGTGACGGATTTCTATTCAACATTTGTGCTAAAAGCGGCTCCATCGCCAATTTGCAAAACGATGTAGCGAAATCCGCTTCGCTTCTTTCGCCACATCGGCCCGGCGGCTTCCACCGCTTGATGTACTCGTCGCTACGCGGACTTCGCACATCAGGCGGTTTTGCACAAGCGTAGAACGACCGAACTACACAGACAACTTTGACAAGTGAACAACATACAGACCATATTGCGACAGGACAACGAGTAAACCGACACTCAATGTCTGACCTTCTGTATTTTTTATTTTCACCTCCGCACATTTTTATTCAATTTCCCAACACACAGCAAGCATATTTGCAAACCACACAAGCCAACGCACCAACCAAAGTTTGCAAAAGAGCTTGCTCGCCAACCGCACCCAAGCCCACCCACCACCCCACAAAGCTAATTTTCGGCAATTTATCAACATTGCTGCCGTTTCATAGTTTTTTTGTATCTTTGCTCAAAATTTAAGAAGTCATCGCAACAGACAAATTACATACCGACAAAATGAAACGCCACTTCAAAAGCAAAGCTGTTTTTGAAACGCAGGATATTGTTGCCTTTTACGAACAAACCGAAAAGGACATCAAACAGACGACTGTAAATTGGCGTGTTCATACGTTGGTGCAATCGGGCGTTTTACAACGTATCGGCAGAGGAAAATTTACATTAGGCAAAGGCAGAAACTATGTTCCCGAAATTTCTACGACAACAAAAAACATTTTCAAAAAACTGAAAGCGGAATTTCCTTATGCTAATTTGTGTGTGTGGAACACTTCTGTTATCAACGAATTTATGCAACATCAACCGAACCGATTTTTTGTATTGGTGGAAACAGACAAAGAAACAACCAATTCTGTTTTCTATTTTTTGAGAGAAATCAAAAAATCAGTTTTCATTGAGCCAACAAATGACATTTTAGAAAAATACATCGTAAACGAAAAAGAAATTTTTATTGTCAAACCTTTGGTTTCCGAAGCACCAACACAAAACGTGAACGATGTTGAAACCACAACCATTGAAAAAATGTTGGTGGACATTTTTTGTGATGATATAATTTTTTCTGCTCAACAAGGTGCTGAAATGCGGACAATTTTCAAAGAAGCGTTTGCTAAATACACCATAAATCAAAGTAAAATGCTTCGTTATGCCGACAGACGAAGAAAGAAAGAAGAATTAAACCAATTTGTAAAAACAATTTCAAATTTATGGCAGCATTAAATATTTACTGCCGCTTTATAGAATATGATAAATCAAACGGAAATATCAGCCGAGTGGCTTAACCAAGTAGCAAAAAAATACCGAAATGCGGATAAAATCCTTGTGGAAAAGGTTATCCGTGCATTGTTGCTGTTGGAAGGTTTGGCAAAACAAAATCTGCCCTTTGTTTTTAAAGGCGGAACGGCTTTGATGCTTCATTTTAATTCAGCTAAACGTTTGTCCATAGATATTGACATCATATTGCCACAAGAGATAAACAACTTAGAGAAAATATTAGATGCAATCGTGAAAGAGCAAGGCTTTTTGAAATGGGAATTACAGCATCGTAGTACCAACTCAAAAATCAAAAAAGAGCATTACAAATTTTTCTTCACGCCTTTGCACAAAACCAAAAAAGATGATGAATATGTTTTGCTTGATATTTTGTTTGAAGAAGTAAATTACGAAAACCTAATTTCCTTGCCAATCAATTCTGATTTTGTTCTGCAATCGGGCAAAGCAATTGATGTAAATGTTCCGAGTTTGGAAGATATTTTGGGCGATAAACTCACTGCATTTGCGCCCAACACCACAGGTATTCCCTACTTCAAAAAAGATGACAGTATGAGTATGGAAATCATCAAACAGCTTTACGACATCGGGAATTTGTTTGATGCAGTGAACGACATTGAAACCATTAAAACTACGTTTTATCGCTTTGCCAAAACTGAAATCGCTTACCGAAATTACGAAAAAATTACAGAAAAAGATGTATTGGATGATATTTGCCAAACCGCCCTTTGCATCGTTACGAGAGGAACAGACGGCAAAGGCAATTTTGAAGAACTACAAAAAGGATTGCAACGTGTGGGCAGTTTTATTTTTTCTGAAAGCTACCACATTGAAAAAGCAATAGCCCACGCTTCAAAAGTAGCTTACCTTTCTACATTGATACAACATAATGCAAAAACGATTGACAAATTTGAAAATCCGCTTCAATTAAAGGATTGGCAAATAGACAAACCATTGAACAACAAGTTGAACAAGCTGAAAAAATCTAACCCCGAAGCGTTTTTCTATTGGTATAAAATTTATGAATTGCGAAGCAATCAACGTAGTTAATTGAAAAGCATTAAAGAGAAATGAACAGCCACGAAATAGAACATAATGTAAAACGAATCTTAGAAAATTTTTCAAAAGAAAGTTTTCTTTTTGATTTGCTGCTGGCTTACGGCATTTCCAAAACTTCTATTACTCGTTTGAAAAGTGGCGACTTCAACCTTTCTAAAAACGAAGGCGAAATTCTTTACAAGAAGAAGGTTTTCTTTAAAATCGAGAAAACCGATAAACTGCTCAGTACTATTGAAAGCGCTGCAAAAGACGAACGCATTTTAAAACATTCGCCACGCTTTGCCGTTGTTACCGACTTCAAAACGTTGGTGGCAAGTTTAAACGACAACACAACGGACACAGGCAAACACGAAAACCACTAAAGAAATTCTTTGATAGTTCTTGATAGTTTTATGATACTGAAAAAATAAAAAGCGGAGACCAGAAACCACTTTAAAAACGGGGCGACACCGAAAAGCCAAACGAGTAGGAAATCAAATTTGAATTAAAATGAATTATTATTTTAAAGTTTTACAGAATTACGCAGCATTTAGCGGACGAGCAAGAAGAAGTGAGTTTTGGTATTTTTTCTTGTTTAATGTCATCATTGCATTTGTTTTAGGAGTTGTAGGTGGACTTATGGAAACTAAAATTCTATCCAACATTTATTCATTAGCTGTCCTAATTCCGGGAATTGCTGTTGGAGTTAGAAGAATGTACGATGTTGGTAAAAGCGGTTGGTTTATACTCATTCCGATTTACAACCCTATCCTTGCTTTGACAGAAGGAGAAAAAGGAGAAAATCAATACGGAGCTGACCCAAAGGCAATTTGATTAAAAAGCAAAGGCTTGGTTTAGAAATTACCAAGCCTTTTTTATTATCTTTGCAATATAATTTCGGAGAAGATGAGCAAAGAAAATGCCATCAAAATATTTGAGCAAAAACAAGTTCGCACCCATTGGGACGAGGAACAGGAAAAATGGTATTTTTCCATAGTGGATGTGATTGCTGTTCTCACAGATAGTAACAATCCACAAGTATATTGGAGGGTTCTAAAAAAGCGACTTTTGACAGAGGGAAATGAAACCGTTACAAATTGTAACGGTTTGAAAATGGAAGCCCCTGACGGAAAAATGCGTATGACTGATGTTGCTGATACAGAACAACTTTTCCGTTTAATTCAGTCTATTCCGTCACCCAAAGCAGAACCATTTAAAGTTTGGTTGGCACAGGTAGCATCGGAACGTTTGGACGAAATGCAAGACCCCGAAATTACCATTGACAGGGCTTTGGAGCAATATCTAAAATTGGGCTATTCTGAAAATTGGATTAACCAACGTCTGAAAAGTATTGAAATCCGTAAAGAACTTACAGACGAATGGAAAAAACGAGGGCTGAAAGAAGGTTTACAGTTCGCTACACTAACAGACATCATTACCAAA
>CAYYDS010000203.1:4435-4811 GCA_964470665.1 uncultured Lentimicrobiaceae bacterium | reverse complement strand
CCAGACGCGTGCCCGGCGTGGTTTCAGACGCGTGCAATAAACACACGGCAGTTTGCACACGGCAATTCGGCACACGGCAGTTCGGCACACGGCAGTTTGGCACGCGTCTGGAGACGCGCGCCAGCCGCGTGCCCTCGCGTGGTTTTAGCCACGCACCAAACCTTAGTCCCCCTTTTTTTATCGCTGACATTGTTTGTATTTTTGCAACCTTAAATTTTGAAAATATAATGGTTTCGGTACAGAACCTCAGCATGCACTTCACGGGAGAAAATCTTTTTACGGAGATCAACTTCCTTATTCGCGAAAAAGACCGGATAGGCCTCACCGGAAAAAATGGCGCAGGAAAAACAACATTACTTAAGCTTTTAGTGGGCAT
>CAYYDS010000203.1:0-4425 GCA_964470665.1 uncultured Lentimicrobiaceae bacterium | reverse complement strand
AGAAGATGTTGTGCCTGAAAGTGTTAGAATAGGCTATCTGCCACAAGAAAAACTTTTGCAAAGCCATAAAACGGTACTCGATGAAGCACTCGAGGCATTTGATGACATACGGCTTACCGAACAAACAATTGCCGATCTACAAATCAAGCTTGCACACCGTACTGATTTTGAATCGCTTGAATATCAAAGGTTGATTGTTCAGTTAGCCGCTTTAAATGAGCGCCTTGCCTTATTAGGTTCGCACAGTATGCGCGGTGATGCCGAACAAGTATTGTCCGGTTTGGGCTTTTCACATTCGGATATGAGTAGGCCGATGAATGAATTTAGCAACGGTTGGCAGATGAGGGTTGAATTGGCAAAATTATTGCTCAAGCGCCCCGAATTGCTGCTTTTAGACGAGCCAACAAACCATCTCGATATCGAAGCCATTCAATGGCTCGAGCAGTTTCTCGAATCGTATTACGGCGCTATTGTGCTTGTTTCGCACGACCGTGCATTTCTGGATAATGTGACCAAACGAACCATCGAAATAAGCCAGGGTAAAATTTACGATTACAAATGCTCGTATTCGGAATATGTAGAGAAGCGATTGCAACGTATGGAAACCATGGCTGCAGCTGCCGAAAATCAGCAAAAGGAAATTAAGGAGATCGAACGGTTTATCGAACGCTTTAGGTACAAGGCCACAAAGGCTAAGCAGGTGCAAAGCCGCATTAAGCTTTTGGAAAAAATGGATGAGATTGTGGTGGACGAGATGGACCAAAAATCAATACATTTTCGCTTTCCTCCGGCACCGCACTCCGGAAATATTGTGCTTGAGCTTCAGGCCGTATCAAAGGCCTATGGCGATCTTCAGGTACTTAATGATCTGATGCTGACGGTTCTTAGAGGCGAAAAAATTGCCTTTGTCGGGCGTAATGGAGAAGGAAAAACCACCTTGGCTAAAATTATTGCAAAGGCGCTTGAATGTGAGGGAGCGGTGAAATACGGCCATTTGGTGAGCTTAGGCTACTATGCTCAGAACCAGCACGAAATGCTCGACATTGAAAAAACGGTTTTCGAAACCCTCGACGATGTGGCCGTTGGCGAAATACGGACGAGAATAAAAGGTATTTTAGGGGCCTTTTTATTTAGCGGTGAAGCAATTGATAAAAAGGTAAAAGTGCTTTCGGGTGGAGAAAAAGCAAGGCTTTCGCTGGCAAAAATGCTGCTTACACCAACAAATTTATTAGTGCTCGACGAGCCAACAAATCACCTGGATATGCAATCGAAAGACATCCTGAAAAACGCCTTGATACGCTACGACGGAACTTTGATCATCGTGAGTCACGACCGCGACTTTTTAGCCGGATTAACCGATAAAGTGCTCGAGTTTAGGAAGCCTTCGGTTAAAGAATACCTTGGCGATATTTATGATTTTCTTCGCGAACGCGAATTGAAAAACTTAAAGGAAATTGAACTGAAATCTACTGCTCAGCCCATTGAAACAAAGGAAGAAAGCGCATCGGAATCAAAACTGAAATGGGAACGAAAAAAGGTCATCGAACGCGATAAAAGAAAAACAGAAAAAGAAATCGAACGCATTGAAGATGAGATTCATGAAAACGAAAACCATTTAAAAGCCTGCGACGAGATGCTGGCAAACCCTTCGCTGCATCAGACTCAAACTTTTGATAAGGCTTGGTACGAAAATTATGAGAGCCTCAAAATGCAACATGGAAAACTTATGCTTCGCTGGGAAGAACTGCATTTGGATCTCGAAAAGATAAGCGATGAGCTTTCCGGCCTTATGGCATAGGCCGCCGGCTTAGCGATTGCGCTTGTAAAGGCTCGCAATAAAATCGTTCAGGTTTTGCTTTCTCGAAGCTTCGATTTTGATGTTATCCAAATGATTTTGGCTCTTCTCGAAATAAAATTCCATGGCTTTATAAGATTCACTCTGGATATCGAGCTTGTCAAAAAGCTTTTTAACCTTCCTCACTTTTTCCTCTGACGAGGCCGTGAAATTGGGGCTGTAATACTCTTTCAGGCGTTGCGCTTCATCCCGGTCGGCAAGTTTGAGGGCTTTTAAGTAGAGAAAAGTCTTTTTGTTGGCTCTGATATCTCCTCCAGATTGTTTGCCAAAAACAGTTTCGTCGCCATAAAGATCGAGCAAATCGTCCTGAAGCTGAAAAGCAATGCCAAAACAAAGTCCAAATTGGTAAATCTCTTCGGTATCGGCTGCGCTTGCTCCGGCAACTAAGGCGCCAATTTTTAGGCTGGAGCCAATCAAAACAGCCGTTTTGAGATGAATCATTCGGATGTAATCTTCAATTTCAACGGAATCCGACTCTTCGAAATCCATATCCATTTGTTGCCCTTCGCACACTTCTATGGCTACTCTGCTCAGCGTTTCAAGCACATCTTTTATATGCTCCAATTTTGTTTGCATGGCATATTGATACGCAATAGCAAACATGGTATCGCCCGAAAGGATGGCGATATCTTGATTCCATTTTTTATAAACGGTTTCAAAACCACGCCTCAGCGGTGCTTTATCCATGATGTCGTCGTGCACCAAGGTGAAATTGTGAAACATTTCCATGGAAAGGGCCGGATATTTCACATCTTCTATTGTTCCGCCAAAAAGATCGCAGGCCAGAAGCGTGAGCAGGGGCCGGATTCGTTTGCCTTTTTGCGACATCACATAGTCAATGGGCGCATAAAGCCGTTCGGGCTGTTTTTTAAAATCCTGTATGGCGATTAAATCATTAATGAGTTTTTCGAACTCTGCAATTAGCCTCATGAAACTATTTAATAAGGTTTATAAGATATTGTCCGTAACCGCTTTTCATCAAAGGCTGTGCAATTTGCTCAAGTTGTTCTTTTCCAATGAAGCCCTTGTGGTAGGCAACCTCCTCGATGCAGCCAATTTTGAGTCCTTGACGGTGTTCGATAACTTCAACAAACTGAGAGGCTTGCAGAAGCGACTCGAAGGTTCCTGTGTCGAGCCATGCTGTGCCTCGGCCCAAAATTCCGACTTTGAGCAGGCCTTTTTCCAAATAATATTTGTTTACATCGGTGATTTCGTATTCGCCGCGTGCGCTCGGGCGGATGTTTTTAGCTACGTCAACCACACTGTTGTCGTAGAAATACAAGCCGGGTACTGCATAGTTCGACTTGGGGTTTTTTGGCTTCTCTTCGATGGAAACGGCTTTGTTCGTTTCGTCGAAAGTAACCACTCCGTAGCGCTCGGGATCGGCCACGTGATAGGCAAAGACAACGCCGCCCGTAGGGTCGCTGTTTTCCACAAGAAGCTCTTGCAACCCCCTGCCATAGAAGATGTTATCTCCAAGAATAAGGGCGGCTTTGTCATTTCCGATAAACTGCTCGCCAATAACAAAAGCCTGCGCCAATCCGTTTGGAATGGCTTGTTCGGCATACGAAAAGTTGCACCCGAGCGATTGGCCGTCGCCAAGCAAGCGGCTGAAGCTTGGCAAATCTTGCGGGGTCGAAATAATCAATATTTCTTTGATGCCGGCCATCATTAAAATAGAAAGCGGATAATAAATCATCGGCTTGTCGTAAATGGGCATCAGCTGTTTGCTCACCGCTAAGGTTAGGGGGTGAAGCCGTGTGCCGGAGCCTCCGGCTAAGATTATTCCTTTCATATTCTGTGTTTTTTAGTTTAATAATTTGGGTGAAATATCTTCGTCGGAAATCGTTTCGTCTTCATCGGGCATCTCGATCAAAGATTCGTTGAATGATTTGGCCGTGCCCCACTTATCGAATGTGAGCAGCAGCGATGGAAGCAGGAAAAGGTTGGCCAATACCGAAATGAGCAAGGTGAACGAAACTAAAAAGCCCAAGGCTACTGTGCCTCCAAACGACGATAGGGTGAAGATGGCAAAACCAAAAAACAAAACGATGGCCGTATAGATCATCGAAAAGCCGGTTTCGAGCAAAGCGCCAATTACCGATTCGTGAATTTTCCAGTTGTTGATTTTCAGATGTTGGCGGTAGCGCGATAAATAATGAATGGTGTTGTCCACGCTAATACCCAATGCGACACTAAAAATCAATATGGTAGAAGGTTTTATTGAAATTCCGGCATAACCCATCATGGCGGCCGTAAGCAATTGTGGAAACAGATTGGGAATCATCGAGATGATGATCATTTTAAGCGACGAAAACCGCAAAGCCATAAGCAATGCAATAATGGCCAACGCTAAAACAAGCGATGATATCAGGTTGTGCACCAGATAGTTAGTCCCTGCTAAGAAAACAACACTGGTTCCGGTGCGGCTAACGCTATACTCGGCAGGGTTAAAAATGGAATCAATAACCGGGCCTAAACTTTTGCCAATGCTGTCAATTTGCTTCGTATTGACGTTGGCCAACTGAACGCTAATGCGTGTTGTTTGCAGCGAAGTATCCACAAACGAA
>CAYYDS010000202.1:0-4819 GCA_964470665.1 uncultured Lentimicrobiaceae bacterium | reverse complement strand
AACCTATGACCCATTGATTAAGAGTCAATTGCTCTACCAACTGAGCTACGGAGAGCTTTTTTGAGGGCACAAAAGTACAAATTTTTTAACACACAAATTGAAGCCTCAAAAAACAAAAAATCCAAATTCGTGTTGTTTGATTATGTGGTATCGTTTGCACAAAACAAAGTTCCTGCCTGCAGCATTGCTGCTGAATCTGATTTTTTCGGGCTGCTATCATGCTCATTTTAAAGATCAGCTGGCTACACAAAAAACACAAAAACATCGAACAAAATGAAAAAAACCGAAGAAGAATGGCTCAGCGAGTTGGGCAGCGAAAAATACCGCATAATGCGCCAATGTGGCACCGAACCGCCCTTTAGCGGAAAATACAACAACCACAAAGGTTTAGGAGTATATCGGTGTGCCGGATGCGGAGCTGTATTGTTTTCGTCCGACGCAAAATTCGACTCCGGATCGGGTTGGCCAAGCTTTTTTCAGGCCGTTGACAAATCAACAATCCGCGAAATTTTAGACGCCTCCTACGGAATGATCCGTACCGAAATAAAATGCGCCCATTGCAATGGTCATCTTGGCCATGTATTTAACGACGGGCCCGGGCCAACTTACCTCCGCTATTGTGTAAATTCAGCCTCTTTAGAATTTATTCCACAGCCGGAAGACGAAAAATAGCCTTGTTTTTTATGTCAAAAACAGCTTAAAAATCATCTTGATTATCTGATCTAAGGCCGGGCTTTTTTCTTCGCTCTCAGTTTTTCAATTTCCGAAAAATATAGGTTTGTTTCTTTTACCACCACACCGCTCAGCAGCAAGAGGGCAATCAGGTTTGGAATGGTCATAAAAGTGATCACCATATCCACAAAATGCCAAACGATATCGAGCCCCCAAACGGCTCCAAAAAAAACAAACAGGCTATACACATATAAATACGGTTTTACTGCTTTTTCGCCAAAAAGAAAGATTGCTGCCCGCGATCCGTAATACGACCAGCTGATTATTGTTGAAAACGCAAACAAAAGCAGTCCGAACGAGATAATATAGCCTCCCATGCTATCAATTCCAAACATATGAAGGCCTTTGTTCATGGCATCTACCGTCATCCCCACGCCTTTATTGCCTTCCTGCCAGGTGTCGGTAACGATGATCATCAAGGCGGTCATCGTGCAAATGATAATGGTATCAATAAGGGGTTCGAGAAGTGAAACCACCCCTTCGTCGGCCGCATATTTTGTTTTTGCTGCCGCATGTGCAATGGGTGCCGAGCCCTGCCCGGCTTCGTTACTAAACAGCCCTCGTCTTACACCCCAAATCATGGTCATTATAACGGTTGAACCCAGAAAGCCTCCTGTTGCAGCTGTGCCGGTAAAGGCGCCTTCAAATATGGTTGCAAAAGCTGCCGGAAGCCTGTTCCACTCGGCAATTATTACAATGAGCGTTGCTGAAACATAGACCACAGCCATAAAAGGCACCAAACGTGCCGTAACCTCGCCAATGCGTTTTACCCCTCCGATAATGATCAACAAAATCAATCCGGTGGTAATCAATCCGGTTATCCAAACCGGCACATCGTAAGTGGTTTGCAGGGCATCCGACATGGAGTTGGATTGAGCCATATTGCCGGTACCTAATGAGCACAAAATAGTTGCAAAAGCAAACACAAGAGCAAGCACCTTGGCCCATTTTCCAAGTTTATCTTTCAGGCCGTCTTCCATATAATACATCGGCCCGCCCGAAACGCTGCCATCGCTGTTAAAACGGCGGTATTTCTGCGCCAGTGTAACCTCGGCATATTTGAGCATCATGCCTAAAAAACCGGTAACCCAGATCCAAAAAACAGCACCGGGGCCTCCTAAATAAACCGCCATGGCCACCCCTACAATATTTCCGGTTCCTACCGTGGCCGAAAGCGCCGTTGTCAAAGCCTTAAAATGGTTCACATCGCCCGAGTTACTGGCATCATCATATTTGCCGGCCACAACGCGCAGTGCATGGGGTATCTTGGTGATATTCAAAAATCTAAGCCTAAACAAAAACCAAATACCGGTTGGAACGAGCATAAACAAGATGAGGTAACCGCCGATGTAATCGTTGTAAAGTTGGATTCCGCTATCAATAACTTTTAGGATATTGTTCATAATAAGACCATTGACTCGTTAAAAAAAGGGAAGAGTTCTACTTTGGTTTTAGAAAATAAGCCGCAAATATTGCAAAAGGAAAGCGTAATCGCAAAAAAAGTTCTTTCTAAGCAAAAAATTAACTTCGCGTTTTATTTTTGATCTATTATGCTCTGCCCGATTTGATTAACAGCTTACCAATTCGGCAATCGAGGCAACGTTTTGGCTTGCAAAAGTGTTTTTTCATGTGCAGCAAAGCCTGCGATTGCAGCGCGTTTGCAGCCTGCAAGCCCATTAAATTAAATTTGCGGATGATGGCATTATTCTCTGCTTCAACCGATTCAAGCAGCATGAGGGCCTTATCTTTCAACTCTTCACGTTGGTTAAAGTGCCCGTAAGCAAATAGAAGTTGTGCTACGGTGTTGACTATGATGAGTTTCTGGGCCTCCGATCCAAATTTTTTGGGCGATGAAGGTGAAATTTTCTCAAACTGATAATGCTTATCCCAATATTGCGAAGCTTGCACGGCAAACAATTGCTTGATTTCGTCAGCCGAATCGGCTTCGATTATCTTGGCAAACATCCGTTGGTTTTTATTAACAAGGGCAGCCAATTGCGCCAGCCTAAGGCCTGGAAAGTTGGCCGGCCGCATCCGCAAAAACCGCCATCGCGAAACCTCCATCTCGCTAAGCGCATATTTATGTTTCAAGAACAGGTATTCTTTTTTCAAAGCAAACGGATACTCCTCAACGAAATCCGGCTGTAAAAAACCTGCCGAGCCCAAAAGCAAAGCTTCAAGCTGATCGAGCCTATCGGCATGTTTGAGTAAAAGCTGATGAGGCAATTTCAGGGCTAGCTCGGCAAAGGCAGCCTCATTAACCTGAAAACCAAAGCCTATAAGCAGCCGGCGATAAAAGGTTTCTTCCCAGTCGTTGCCACAAAGCTTGTAAAGCTCCAACACCTCTTCAACTTTCAATTCAAGGCGTTCGGCTATCATACGGTCGAGCCACGAAAGCCAGGTAAACCGCTGCACCTCGCCAATCTGGTTTTCGCAAGCAATCCAATTGCTGCTTTCAATAAAACTTTTATAGCGATGCAAGAGCATTTCGTCGAATTTATCTTTCAACTCTAAAGTAGCTACAGGCATTCCATCCTCTGTAAAAACTGCTTTATCAGCATTATATACTACATGCAGAATTATGTTACCATAGTTCTTATCTTTCTGGTGTCCATGCACATACCAATCCGAAGCATGCACATGTATCTCCACATTTCCTGCCCACAACGTATTGCCAATGCGTATTCGGGCCTGTAAAAAATCGGGGCCTGCATGTTTGTTTGCTATCCCCGGATACAGCACCTCGATGGCCTGACCGTCAACCGTAGCAATATCATGCCGGTAGAGCCTGTTTTCCCAGAGATAAGTTAAAAGCGCTTCTTTCATCCGAGCTGATTTTTTAGTTGTAAAAATACGTTTTATTCGTTCAATCCGCACATAAATGAGCTCCGTTCTCCGAAAGAAAAAAGAAAGTTCATTCGTGCTATCTTACTGTTATTCTGCTATTTATCAAATTCCAGCAAAAACAGTTTCACACAAACTTGCAAAAGCCTTGCATATGAATTACTTTTGTACGGTGATCCATCAATCCGTTTCGAATAAATGGATGATACTCGTACGCTTGTTGCCGGCTTGGAGCACAAAATTCTGAGGCTGATTGAAGAAAACAATCGGCTCAGCAAAAGTTCGGTATCACAGGCAGAAACCATCAGGAAAATGAACGAGCGGTTGGAGGTTCTCGAAAAAACGAATGTCGAATTATCAGAACAATTAAACAAAAAAATAATCGCTGATGTTTTCAACAGCGAACACGAAATCGAAGAAGGAAGAAAACGTATCCAGGCATTAATGCGGGACATAGAACATTGTATTAGTTTGGTAAATAAATGATTTACAGTATATTTTTACTTTGAATGGAAGAAGTTATGATCAATTTGATAATTGCCGATCGGCCCTATAAACTTACAGTATTGCGCGAGGAAGAAGAGCGGGTGCGTAAGGCTGCGGCTATCATCAATGATCAGATAAAGGCTTATGCGCAAGCCTATGCGTATAAAGACAGGCAAGATTTGCTCGCAATGACGGCTTTGCAATATGCCACTTCTTCACTTCAATTTGAATCGGAAGTGATGTTTCGCGACAATCACCTCACAAACAAGCTCACTGAGCTCGACCAACTGCTCGATAATCATTTGAAACCTTAAATGAAGCAAGGTTCTTAAAGCGTTCTTTGAAAAGATAGTACCCGCCGATTCAACAGATTGTAAACTCAACATTACAAATGAACCGGGATTGCTCTTAGCTGCAAAAACAGGCCTCACTCCCTTGTGGAAGCCCAATCGGGCCGGTGGAAGTTTGCGCAATGAGGCGCCCAAAAAGTGTCGTAAAGGAGTTTACTTGCTCCTTTTGAACACCGGCGGGTATTTTTTTATCCTTCTTCCATTATTAACTTAACATCTGAAAGCAATATGGGAGAAATTGTCCTTTATTTATTTCTTCTCGTAGCCGGTGGCATTACGGGAGGAGTACTTACAGCCACGGTGCTGCGAAAAGCCGTGCTTAAGAAAAGCGAAGCTTTGCTCGAAGAATCCAAAGAAAAAGCCGAAGTAATAAAAAAAGAAAAAATGCTTCAGGCCAAAGAAAAGTT
>CAYYDS010000201.1:4633-4877 GCA_964470665.1 uncultured Lentimicrobiaceae bacterium | reverse complement strand
AAAAAATTGCAGCCTTAATTGAAGAACACAAAATACGGGAGCTCAATACAAGCCTCACCCTTATTCCGGCTAACACCACAAAACGCTTTAATTTTGAAGTTGTTGACGTAACCGAACGCCGCTCGAATTACATCCTCGTAAAAGCCCGAAACACCACCGATGAAGCATTTCCACTCTTAGTCAACTTCGGTAGCAAATCGGGGCGCAACGGAGGTTTTGTGCTTCCAATACCTAAAAACGATCA
>CAYYDS010000201.1:0-4623 GCA_964470665.1 uncultured Lentimicrobiaceae bacterium | reverse complement strand
ATTGCCCTCTTCCGTATAGCCTTCGGCATTGGAATTCTTGAGCTCCTTGAATATTTCTACGCCATTGCTCGCGGTGATTTTTGTGCCAATGGCATCAATGCCAAAAAGCGACAGCAAGTATTTATTGAGAACGATTTTATCGTGAAAGTTGGGCAGCAATACAAATGGTTTAGCGAAGACAACACCTGGATTGAGTTTCTGCCCGAAAATGGCGCTGTCGAGATCAGCCTGATCCAAATTTCGAGAGGCGAAGCCCAATGATTTTTTGCATATTAAAAATGATCGTCTATTTTTGAAGTCCGAACAGACAACTTTTTTGCCCAACGCATTGTCATTATATTAGAAAATCATTTTTATGCAATCGCTCGAGCAACATTTCGATTTTTTTCGTCGTAACACTATTGGTTACGATCTGGTTTACAAAAGCCCTTACGGTCAGCAAAAACTGATTTATGCCGACTGGATTGCAAGTGGCCGCTTATATAAACCTATTGAATATCAGATTATTAAAAAGATAGGGCCTTATGTAGCCAACACCCATACCGAAACCAGCGAAACCGGCACATTGATGACCAAAGCCTATCAGTATTCACATAAACTCATCAAAAAACATGTGAATGCAGGCCCCAACGATGTTATCATTACTGCCGGATCGGGGATGACTACCGTTATCAACAAGATGCAGCGCATCATGGGTTTTCGGAACTGCAGGAATTTCAAAGGCAACGACTGCCAAAAAAACCACGAACGTCCGGTCGTTTTCATCACGCATATGGAGCACCACTCTAATCACACCAGTTGGTTCGAGGCCAATGTGGATGTGGTAGTGCTTCAGCCCGATGCCCAACTGCTGGTTGATCCCGACGAATTGCGCCGACAGTTGGAGATCTACAACGACAGGTCGTTTAAAATCGGCTCATTTACAGCTTGTTCCAACGTTACGGGCATCGAAACGCCCTATTATGAACTTGCCCGCATCATGCACGAATACGGCGGAATCATCTTTGTTGATTTTGCAGCCTCTGCGCCCTATGTGGATATTGATATGCATCCGGCTGATGACGAGATGAAGAAATTAGATGCGATCTTTTTTAGCCCACACAAATTTTTGGGAGGGCCCGGAAGCTCGGGCGTAATGATTTTTGATCGATCGCTCTACAACAGCCCTACGCCCGACAACCCCGGTGGCGGCACGGTGGACTGGACCAACCCTTGGGGCGAATACAAATATATCGACGATATTGAACTGCGCGAAGATGGCGGCACGCCGGGTTTTCTGCAAGCCATACGCACGGCATTGGCTATCGAACTGAAAAACCAAATGCAAACCACGCTCATTCGTCGGCGCGAGCACGAATTGCTCGAAACGGCTTTCAAAGGATTGAGGCGGATACCGGGCTTGCGAATCTTAGCCGACAATGTTGAAGATCGCATTGGCGCATTATCATTTTACATCGAAGGGGTGCACTTTAACCTTATTGTGAAGCTCCTGTCCGACCGCTTTGGCATTCAAGTGCGCGGAGGTTGCGCCTGCGCAGGAACCTATGGCCATTTTTTGCTCGATGTTTCGTACGCTAAATCGAAAAAAATTACCGAACTAATCAATCATGGCGACCTTTCGGAAAAACCGGGCTGGATTCGGGCTTCGATCCATCCCACTATGACCGACGCCGAGCTTCAAAGCCTGATTTTTGCCCTTGGCGAAATACAGAAAAACCATGCTAAATGGGCAAAAGATTATATTTACGACCGGCATACCAACGAGTTTAGGCACATTAATGATGTACCCGATAAAACCGTTTTGATTCAAAATTGGTTTAAGTTCGATCAGGTGAAGGATTCAGCGCTGGTAGCGAGCCAAAAAGGCTTTTTTAAAAGGCTTTTTGGATAAAAAAGCTATGTGTTTCCCCAAATCCTGAAAAGCTTAGTCAATGCGCGTAACCTTTTCCACGCCATTTACTTTTCCAATGCGATACATCAGCTGTTCGAGGTGGTTGGTATCTCTTATGAGCAATACAATCTTCCCCAGCGAGCGACCGTCTTTCGTGTCGAATGCGATGCTCCGCATGCTCACTTTCAAGTCGCTGGAAATCAATTTGGTAATTTCGCCAACCAAACCCAATGTATCCTGCCCGCTCACACGTATGGCAGCCATAAACACCGGCGACTCTTTCGATTCCCGCCTTTTACCGGAATAAAACGATAGCTATAACGCTCGTAGAGGCGCGAAGCATTGGGGCAGCCTGTGCGATGAACGGTTATACCGCTGTTGATGGTTACAAAGCCAAAAACCTCATCGCCGGGAATGGGATTGCAGCATTTGGCTAACTTATAGTTTACATTGGTGATGGAGTTATCAATAATCAGGTAATCGTCCTTACCAACCTTTTTGGCCTGAATTTTTTCGGCATCGGGTTCGGGAATGACTTCAGCAGCTTTTGTTGGAACTGCTTTTTCTTCGGCAGCATAGGCAACAAGGTGCTTTTTCAACTCAATCAGGTCAATTTTTTCTGTTGAGATATCGTGGTAAAGTTCGGTTGAAGAGCTTTTTTTATAGTATTTCACCAAATGGTGAATGATGTCGTCGGTAAAAACCAATTTCCAGTTTTTCAGTTTCCGCCGAAGGAGTTCTTTTCCAAATTCGGCTTCTTTCAGTTCCTCTTCTTTCAGAAAGCGACGAATTTTGGATTTTGCGCGTTCGGAAACTACAATTGAGAGCCAGTCGTGCTTTGGCACCTGTTTTTTATTGGTTATGATCTCCACTTTATCGCCATTTTGCAACACATGCCGAAATGGCACAATTCGGTTGTTTACGCGGGCGCCGCTGCAACGTGCTCCAACCTGCGTATGCACTTCGTATGCGAAATCCAATACGGTTGCTCCGCTAGGCAACTGTTTGAGGTCGCCGTTTGGGGTGAAGATAAAAATTTTGTCGTTTGCCCCGGCGCTACCCCTTTTGTAGGCATCAATCTGAAGCTGGCCAGGGTTTTCCAATACATCGCGAACCTGATTTAGCCATTCTTCCGAATCTTTCATGGCAGGCCTGTCTTTATAGAGCCAGTGTGCCGCCTGGCCTTTTTCGGCCACCTGATCCATGCGTAAGCTGCGTATTTGCACTTCCACCCATTTTTCGTCTTTCGCATTTACGGTGGTGTGCAGCGATTCGTATCCCGATGCTTTTGGGGTAGTTATCCAGTCGCGAAGCCGCTTGGGGTTTGGCGTATAAATGTCGGTAACAATAGAATAGGCACGCCAGCAATCTTCTTTTTCCTTTTTTTCGTTCGTATCAATAATAATACGTATGGCAAAAAGATCGTAAACTTGTTCAAACTCCACATTCTGGTCTTTCATTTTTGCCCAGATGCTTGGGATTGATTTTGTGCGCCATTTAATGGTTGATTTTATCCCGTTTTCGCTCAAAGCAATTTCGATTGGGGCAATAAATCCTTTCATAAAAACTTCGAGGCTGCTTTTGCTGGCTGCAATTTTTTCTTGTATAAGCTGAAAAACATCGGGGCTTTCATGCCGCATTACCTTCTCTTCAAATTCGGCTTTAATGATATATAAGCCTAAGCGATGTGTAATCGGGATATATAAGTACTTGATTTCCTGAACAAAACGATCGAGTTTTTCTGTATCAACCAATTCTTGATTGCGAATATCATAGAGCCGGTGAGCAATTTTTAGCAAAACCACCCGCAAATCTTCCACAAAAGAAAGAAACAGTTTTCTAAATTGTTCCGATTGAAACGAGAGCCGCGAAGTAGGCAAATTGGATATTCTTCTAAAGCCTTTTAGAATAATGGCCACATCATTGCCGTAGGCATTCCGTATTTCGGTGAGTTTTTCGTCGCTATCGGGGTCAAATCCGTGTAAAAGAGCCGCAATCAGCGAAGCCGATCTCAATCCGAGTTCATAAACCGCAATTTCGGCCACTTCAACATAATGTTTGATTGCCGGACAACCATCGGCAAGCACTTTGCCGGCATATAGATTGCCGGCGTGCTCAAAGGCACTATTTATGAGCGCTACTTCTTCTTTGGTGATCTTTTTGCCCAAAAAAGAGACCAGCTCTTTTATTTTATTTTCGATTGGCATGGGCAGTTTTTGTTTGTTTTTTGAAGCCGTTTTACAAAAAAACGTTTGTCCCAACAATCTGACACAAACGTTTTTTATTCTTAGTCAGATAACGTTTATTTTTTCGAATTATTATTCTCTTTCACCTGTGGCGTCGTTTCGTGTCCTGAATCGGAGATGCTGTCGCGCATTTTCGTATCGGCCTGAATATTCTGGAGGCGGTAATAGTCCATCACACCAAGGTTGCCCGACCGGAATGCTTCTGCAATAGCCTGAGGTATAAGGGCTTCGGCCTGAATAACGTTGGCTCGGGCTTCCTGCGCACGGGCTTTCATCTCTTGTTCCAAGGCTACGGCCATTGCCCTGCGTTCTTCGGCTTTGGCCTGTGCAATATTTTTATCGGCCTGAGCCTGATCCATCTGCAATACGGCGCCGATATTTTTTCCGATGTCAATATCCGCAATGTCAATTGACAGGATTTCGAAGGCTGTACCGGAGAAATAGTCTGCCCTTTATCCGTATCTTTTTTTACAAAAATGCTTTTTT
>CAYYDS010000200.1:0-4895 GCA_964470665.1 uncultured Lentimicrobiaceae bacterium | reverse complement strand
ATGTATTCTCTTTCCACATCCTGCTCAACAACGATGGCATTTTCGAGCGCTTCTACAAAATACTTTGCACTTCCGTCGCGTATGGGCATTTCTTCCACATCCACATCAATCAGCACATTGTCAATTCCCAATCCGGTTAGCGACGCCATCACATGTTCGATGGTGTAAACCCTAACGCCATCCGCGCCAATCGTAGTTCCGCGCGAGGTATCAACCACATAATCTATATGAGCAGGAATAACGGGCTGATTGGGCAGGTCGGTTCGTCTGAATTTTACCCCATGCCCTGCAGGCGCCGGATGAAAAGTGATGCTTCCCCGCTGTCCGGTGTGCAAGCCTACCCCCTCAACAGCAACTGCTTTTTTTATTGTACATTGATAATCAGCCATAAGCTCTCGAATTCGTGCTCAATTTTTTTGCAAATCTATTGAATTTTTAAAAGCTGTTGCTACGAAGGTTTTGCTATCTCATTCAGTCTTTGTTCGAGTTCCTGCATCTTCTTTGCCATTTGATCGAGTCTTTTAAAATGGACACTGGCTCTTTTGTATTCGCCAAGTGCAAAGGCAGGGCTTCCCATGAGCACGGCATCTTTCTCCTTTATCGAGCTTCCTACCCCCGACTGCGCGGCTAATTTCACCCCATCGGCTATGCTGATGTGACCGGCAAGGCCAACCTGCCCGCCAAGCATGCAGTTGTTTCCGATTTTGGTTGAGCCGCTAACGCCGGTTTGGGCTGCCATTACCGTGTTTTCGCCCACTTCTACATTGTGGGCTATTTGCACTAAGTTATCGAGCTTTACCCCTTTACGGATGATGGTGCTGCCGAGCGTAGCCCGATCGATCGTGGTGTTGGCGCCAATTTCTACATCGTCTTCCAGAACCACGTTTCCGGTTTGAGGCACCTTTCTATATTGTTGATTTTCTTGTGGGGCAAAGCCAAAACCATCGCTCCCAATCACACAGCCGGCATGAATGATGCATCGGTTACCCACTTTTGTGCCCGCATAAAGCTTTGCGCCGGGGTAAATAATTACATCTTCGCCAATTTCGCAGCGATCGCCAATGTAGGCCTGAGGATATATTTTGGTTCGGTTGCCTATGCGCACATTTTCGCCCACAAAAGTAAATTCGCCCAAATAAAGCTCCTCGCCCAGCGCGCTTCCTTTGGTCACAAAAGCCAATGACGAAATGCCTTTTTTATCCGACTGAAACTGCGCCACCAGTTCGAGCAGTCTGGCAAAAGCGCTGTAGGCATCAGCCACCCGGATAAGTGTGGCGCTGATGGCTTCGGTGGCCAAAAAATCGTTGTTGACTAAAACCACCGAGCTGGCAGTAGTATAAATATAAGGAGTGTATTTTGGGTTGGCCAAAAAGCTGAGCGCGCCCTCATATCCCTCTTCGATACGGGCAAGACTCGAAACTTCTGCTTGTGGGTTGCCTTCCACCGTTCCGGAAAGCAAACCGGCAATTTGTGCTGCTGTAAATTTCATTGGGGATGTCTTTTTTTTGAAAAACGCTGCAAGTTAATATATTTTCACAAACGGAATTGGCCTTTTGAAACAAGGCCACCCGAAAAGCGTAGAAAAATGAAAATCAGGGTGTAAAGTGCTAATTTTCATTAACTTTCATTAGTTTGCTTTAACTTTTTTTAACGACAGCCCTCCCTTTGTACTTGCTATCTTTGCCAATCAAAATTAAATCCCAGACTATGATTGTAACTGACATCAAAGAACTCAACGAAAAGATTCAGCGCGAAAGCCAATTCGTTGACCTGATCATGATGGAAATGAACAAGGTAATTGTTGGTCAAAAAATGATGACCGAGCGTTTACTAATCGGGCTGCTGGCAAACGGGCATATTCTTTTAGAAGGCGTTCCGGGCTTAGCCAAAACATTGGCGATCAAATCGTTGGCTCAGATTATGAAGGCCGATTTCAGTCGGATTCAATTTACACCCGACCTTTTGCCTGCCGACCTTATTGGCACGCTGATTTACAGCCAGAAAAAAGAAGAATTCATCGTGCGCAAAGGGCCCATTTTTGCAAATTTTATCTTAGCCGACGAGATAAACCGCTCGCCTGCCAAAGTGCAAAGCGCCTTGTTGGAAGCCATGCAGGAAAAACAGGTTACGATTGGCGACGAAACTTATGGCCTGCCCGACCCCTTCCTGGTTTTGGCCACCCAAAACCCCATTGAGCAAGAAGGCACTTACCCCCTGCCCGAAGCTCAGGTTGACCGTTTTATGCTCAAAGTGGTGATTACCTATCCTAAAAAAGAGGAAGAAAAACTCATCCTCAGGCAAAACATCACCAACGAAATAAGAACGGTGATGAGCCTAATTCCCACACAAGACATCCTCAAAGCCCGCTCGGTGGTGAGGGAAGTTTATTTAGACGAAAAAATTGAGAATTATATCACCGACATCGTTTTTGCATCGCGTTTTCCGGCTGATTACCGCCTCAAACGTTTCGAAAACTTCATCAGCTATGGCAGTTCGCCCCGTGCCAGCATCAATCTGGCCTTAGCCAGCAAGGCTTATGCCTTCATCAAACGCCGCGGATATGTAGTTCCGGAAGACGTGCGCGCTGTAGCTCACGATGTGATGAGGCACCGCATTGGGCTTACCTACGAAGCCGAAGCCGAAAACATCACCACCGAAGAGATCATCAACGAAATACTGAACTCCATCGAAGTGCCGTAAAAAAGCCCATGAATATGGATAATACTTCAACGGGTCAGGAAATTTTTAAAAAAGTCCGGAAAATCGAAATCAAAACCCGTGGACTTTCACAACAGATATTCTCCGGGCAATACCACAGCGCTTTCAAAGGCCGGGGAATGGCTTTTAGCGAAGTGCGCGAATACCAGTATGGCGACGACATCCGCAATATTGACTGGAACGTTACCGCAAGGCTAAACCACCCGTTTGTTAAAGTTTTTGAAGAAGAGCGCGAGCTAACCGTGATGCTGCTCATTGACGTGTCGGCATCCAACCTTTTCGGTTCGGGCAAACAGCTAAAGAAAATGCTCGTTGCCGAACTGGCAGCAGTTTTGGCATTTTCGGCCATTCAGAATAACGATAAAGTTGGCGTCATCTTTTTTAGCGACCAGATTGAAAAATTTATCCCGCCAAAAAAAGAAACCCGTCACATTTTGCGAATCATCCGCGAAATCATCGGGTTCGAGTCGCGCCATCAAAATACCGACATCGGCGAGGCTTTGCGCTTTTTAACCAGCGCCATCAAAAAGCGTTCAACTGCATTTTTGATTTCCGATATGATAAGCCCCGATTTTGAACAGCCGCTTCGGATTGCCGCACGCAAACACGACTTGATTGCGCTGCGCATTGGGGATAAAAGAGAGCAGGAGCTGCCACCTATTGGCCTAGTGCGATTTGCCGACAGCGAAAACGGCCAGCAATACTGGATCGACACCTCATCGGCAGAAGCCCGGCAGCACTACCAGAAATGGATTAAACACCTGAGTGACAGGCTCGACAACACCTTCACTAAAAGTGGTGTTGATAATACGCATATCCTTACTGACGAAGATTATGTGAAACCTTTGATGAAATTATTTAAAAAAAGAGGCAAATAACAAAAGTATAGATGATGTTTTTGTCATGTTTTTTAAGTTTTACAACATTTTTGGAATGAAACACCGATTCGTAAACCTTCTTGCTATCCTTGCCTTTGTTCCGTTCGGTCTCAACGCACAAAATGTGGAAGTCACAGGCCGGCTCAGCGCCGACACCATTGTGCCCGGCCAGCAGTTTGGGCTTGAGCTTGAGCTAAAAACCCCGGCTAACATAAGCGTTGCATGGCCTGTGTTTGCCGACACACTCAGTTCAGCGGTTGAAATCGTAGGCCGTGGCGGCATCGAAACTTCCCCTTCTGACGAGCAGGGAAATAAAATCATGCGCCAGCAAATTACCCTCACCAGCTTCGACACCGGATGGATTCAAATTCCGCCTATCCACTTCGGCTATACGCCCGACGACGACACTTCCGGCCACTTTCTGGCTGAGTCAAACCCGCTGATGCTGCGCGTAATCGCAATGCCTATTGATACCACTTCGGCTTTCAGACCCATTAAAAACGCCCAGACCATGCCATTGAGTTTTTCCGAGATTCTGCCCTGGCTGCTCGGATTTCTTGTGCTGGCGGCTTTGGTATATGGCATCCTGAGGTGGTGGAAAGGCCGAAAAACAGCACCTCTCGCCGAAAAAGAAGAAGTGGTTTCGAATGTGCCACCGCATCTGCTGGCCCTCGAACGCCTTGAACAACTTCGCCTCGACAGGCTGTGGCAACAAGGTCAGCTTAAAGAATACCACACACAACTTTCCGACATTGTAAAAGCCTATATCGAAACCGAATTTCCGGTAAACGCTGTGGAAATGACCACCTACGAAATATTGCAGGCGCTCCGCCCCTTGCATATCAATGCCGAAGCGATGAACAAACTTAGTTTGGCGCTCGAGCTGTCCGACTTGGTTAAGTTTGCCAAGGCACAGCCCTCCGGAATGGAGAATGATATGAGTTTGAATCATTTAGTTGACTTTGTTAAAGAAAGCCATCAGCAGAAAGCTCATGAAACCGCATCAGCAGAAACGGAGGCAGCCCCATGATCAACCTGTTTGAAGACATCACTTTCAGCTCGCCTGCCTATTTGTATGCTTTGCTGCTTTTGCCCTTAGCAATCATATGGTATATTTTCCGCGAGAAGAAACAGCACCCTTCCATACAAATGCCCGATTTGGCCATGTTTCAAAAATTTGGTCAAAGCCCGAAGGTAATGTTGCGGCACCTGCTTTTTGCATTGCGAATGCTGGCCCTCGGATTGCTCATTGTGGTGTTGGCGCGCCCGCAAACCAGTTCGCGCGGGCAAAAAGTAACA
>CAYYDS010000199.1:0-4904 GCA_964470665.1 uncultured Lentimicrobiaceae bacterium | reverse complement strand
CTGTATGGGCGGATGCTTGAATAAATAGCAGTAACCTCCCCGTCCTCCTATTTATTCAAGCATCCGCCCATACAGTACCCGGACGAACAGTGCAGAGATTTAATGAATGAATTTATCGAAGGCAAGCGTGACAGATAACAACTAAGGAAGGTTAAAATGCACACAGCTGACAGATTTGATGTTGTTGTAATCGGCAACATAATAAACGAAACCATAGTTATCAATGGCGAACTGAACGGACCTGTGCTGGGCAGCCCCGCAGCGTATTCGAGTGTTGCTTTAGTAAAGCTTGGCATGAATGCAGGCCTCGCTTCATATTATGGGACAGATATTGAAAATGGTCTTATAAAAAACCTGTGTGGCGTTGATATTTCAGGGCTAATACGAACAAACAGAACAAGCACAAACCGACTGATTTATAAAACGGACGGAACAAAAGAAATTGTGTTTGAGCACAAGGCGCCGAATATAAAAAAGAAGGATTTACTTCAGGCTTATGTCGAGCATTGTGAGGTCTTCTATATTTGCCCAATGGATTATGAAGTCGATATTGGCGTAATAAAAATGCTCCGTGAAAAAAGGAAAACAATTGCTGTTGATCTTGGTGGATATGGGGGCGCTACATCCACAGTTCATCCAAGCATAAGCGACCCGGCGCAGTTTCTGCTGCTTGCAAGTATTTGTGAAAGCTCACAAGTAGTAAAGGCAAGCATAGAAGATATGTCACTAATAATGCCGCATAAAGGCGCAGATAAGATTTCAGACTTTTTTATTGGGCTTGGCGCAGAAAACTGTGTGATTACGCTTGGCGGCGAGGGCAGCTTTTATAAAACAGCCCAAGGCACAGCCTCTTATGTTCCTGCGTTTCAGTCCGACAAGCCTTTTAACTTCACTGGTGCAGGTGATGTTTTTGGGGCTGGTTTAATTGCAGATTATATCAGAAACAGGGATATTCACAGCGCAGTTCGTTATGGAAACGCAGTCGCCTCGCTTGTTATTGAAAAAGAAGGCGGCTGCGTATCCGAAAGAATGCCTGCGCACCCTTTTGTAATTAATAGAATGAAAGGAAGCTTGCCTTATGAGTACAGGTAAAAAAATAGGCGTTGGCATTATTGGTGCCGGCTCAATAGCTGAGATAGGCCACTGCCCTTCAATACGGTCATTGCCGAATGCAGAACTTACTGCGTTATGCGACTCAAACCCGAAATTCTTGGAAGCCATGGCAAAAAGGTGGGAACCAAAGCGCACATATTCAAACTATTATGATTTGCTTGCGGATAAAGAAGTTCAGGTTGTAATTGTTGCAACTCCGAATAGGATGCATGCCCAGCAGGCAATTGATGCCATGCGTATGAAAAAGCATGTAATAGTTGAAAAGCCGTTTGCATGTACCCATGATGAAGCCTGGAAAATGGTCGAAGTCTCAGCTAACGAAAAAGTCTTTTTAATGGCTGGCACAAATCAGCGCTTTTGGGAACAGAATGTTATAGCGCGGCAGCTTATAGAGGATGGCTACATCGGCAAGCCGGTAATGGGTCGCTCTTCTTTACATGAAGGCTGGGGGCTTTATCATGAACAGCTAGCGTTTACAAAATTCCGCGCACACCCTCATGAAGCCGGTGCTGGCGCGCTTTTTGACTTAGGGGCACATAGAGCCGACCTTCTTGTATATCTTATGAACAGCAAACCAAAACGCGTTATAGGGATAGTGAAACGGCTGGTAACGCCGGAAAGTTATACAACGCTTGACGATTCGTTTTGGATTACAATTGAGTTTGAAAACGGGGCTACGGGCGTTATCAGCGGGGACCGCTTTTCACCTGCGGTTTCAAATATTTCTGAAGTTTACGGTAGCGAAGGTACTATATTTACAGGCTCAGAGGCAACGAACCCCTTCCAAAGCGCACCGCTTGCAGTTTACACAAATAAAGAATTTAAGCAAAGCGAACTCCCCGAAATTGTCAGAGAGTACAGGTATCCACAGTTATTCTGGTCTGAGGATATCATGCAGCCTGGCGGATACGTTCCTAAGCGCTGGGTGCCGATATATCCAAAAAGAGGCTGGGCATATAGGGCGATGCTTGCGCATTTCCTTGATTGTGTTGAAAAAGATACTGAGCCTTCGCTTACACCCGAACTTAGCGCACTTGTGACAGATGTTCTTGTTGGCGCATATTTGTCAATGGAAACTAACTCGTGGGTGGATATCCCGCTTAAAGAGAATTACATTGTTCCTAGTTATGATGCGCCTAAAATTATATAAGCTGGTGGCTAAAGCTGTTATTTTCCTAAGCCAGCATTAACTGAAATAAGTACTTCTGTTTAGGCTTAGCATATAAGTGAGGCTGCCTGTTAAGTGTTTCGCGTGGATGCTCTGTTAACAAATGCCATTAACAAGTCAGAGGTGCAATATTGCTCTTTGGAGGGGGAAGCATGGATAAAACCCTTGTTTTAAATAATATTAAGCGAAAGCTAAGCGAAGAGGCAAACTGCATAGCCCGCATTGTGGAACAGGTTGATGACCAATGCTATGAGGCGGTTGAGCTTCTAAACAGCTGCAATGGCCGAATAGTAATTACAGGTGTTGGGAAGTCGGGGCATATAGGCAGGAAAATAGCTGCCAGTTTATCAAGCTTAGGTGTGCCCTCCTTTTTTGTGCACAGCTGTGAAGCGATGCATGGGGATCTTGGCATGTTTAAAAAGGACGATGTCGCAATTGTGATTTCCAACAGCGGCAAGACTGCAGAAGTGTTAAGCATTTTGCCTTCATTAAAAACGATTGGAACAAAAACAATTGCAATTACGGGCAACAATCGTTCACCTATTGCAGCTGAATGTGACATCCAGCTTTGCGTTAATGTAGAAAAAGAGATAGATCATCTAAACTTGGCGCCCACTGCGAGCGCTATTGCAGTTTTGGCGATAGGCGATGCTTTAGCTGTTACTCTAAGTGAAATGCGGGGCTTTACAAAGAACGGCTTTGCGGTTTTCCATCCTGCAGGCGCATTAGGTCAAAAGCTGAAAGACGAGTACGCAAAAGCAATAAGCTTCGCTCTGGATAAAAGCGTAAATAGCTCTGAGTAAGAGCGCGCTTTTTTTCAAGATGTATTTTGTTAATTAACACAAAAACCGCCTGCTCTGAGGTGACAGTTAAACCTTATTTAGAAGCTGCCACAAGAAACCCATGCGGATTATGATGTATTAAGCCAAATTGCGACTATACCCAAGAAGGGTTCTGTTCTGTTGTTTAAAAAGTCGAGCTTATGAATAATACCCTTAATATCGCCGACTCCGTCTGCGTTAGGGTCTAAAAAGTTTCTTGGGTAGATCTGGTATATAACAGCCTTCTCCCACCATTGGCTATTCATTGGCACTCAACTTTTAGCAAGCCATAGTAAGAATAATAAGCTATTGTAAGTTTAAAAAACCACTTTTGAAGGCACCAGGAAACATAAACATTTTTTCAGCTTTGCCAAATGCGACTATAATCTTAGTATCGTGTTTATCCTCAAGAAGCTTAACAACTCTGCCTTTACCAAAGGTTTTATGCGTGACAATTAGGCCGGGTTTAACGAATGAGTAATCATCATTTCGTTTTGAAGAAGCCAAGCTTGTCTGCGGCTTAGCAACAGAGGAGGTGTTTTTGTTTGGTTGCACAGGTATAAGTTTAGTTTGCGAGGCGGGCTTTTGTGAAACAGGCGCTTTTCCATGCGGCGTGTCGACATCATCCTCATCGTCTTTTTCTATAATATCATAATCAATATCCGGCAAATCATCAAATGCTTGGGTGACTTCGGATATGGAGATCTGCTGTGAGCCAAAAAGGCGGTCATATTCCTCTCTTGTTAGAACGGTATCATAGCCGCCAACTGCTTTCCTTGCGTGTTTGTCAATACCCGTATATGAGAGGCTTGAATCTTCATACCGTTTGAATTTGTAAACCGCGTCGTTCATTAAACCGTCGTTGAATACACCGAGAGAAACGAGCAGCTCAAAGTCTTTTACATTCAACCCTGTTACCCGTTTGAACAACCCCTGTTCAAGCTGTGTAATAACATCTTTTAAGCTATATTCGCGAAAATCCGTTAGATACATAAAGATGGGAATGCGCGTTGCAAACTTAATTAGCTTATCCTGGATATCCTTCCGCTTGGATTTGCGTTCCTTTTCTGCTGCTGAAAGCTCCTTCTTTTCTTTGGGCGTAAGTTTTTCGCCCTTGGCCTTTACCTTCTTAACCTTTTCGGAAGCTATGATAATCTCATTAATTTCAGTGTTCAGGCTACGGAAGCCTTCTATATTCATTAACGCGGCCATAGCATCCTCGTTTGCCATAAGGCGAGAGAGCGTTACATTATCTACATTTACGAGCAAGGCGCTTTCCCAACGCTTGGCAAGTAGCGTTGCAGATGTGCCTGCCATTGCAATATCAAGGTGAATATCATGGTCTAAAAAATTGCCGCCGTCCGAATACATGGTGGTTTCCGAAAAAACAATGCGGTAAGGAATCTTCCCATCCGGGCGCTTTGTGGGATATTGCTGAGCTACGCGCTGCTCAACGCCGATTGTCGTATAGCCAACTTTCAGCAGACCCCGGTATTCGGGGTTGCTGTCCTCGTAGGCATATATCATAGGGTGAGAATCAGGACGGAGCGGGAAAAACTCTTTACTCATTGCCCTCAACCTCCGTTATTTCATGTTCCTGCTCGTAGTAGTACGAATAGTCCACTCCTTTTCAACAAGAGTAATTATATCACCTTGAAGCAAGCAGTCAGTTGCATACTTTTTACCTTCACGCGCTGTCAATTTCAGTTGGCTACAATTTGTAGTCAACTGTGAATCTTTTTGTTTTAAGCGCGTTTTCAAAACAGACCAGTATTTACGCGGGTCTTTACTATCGGTTAAAA
>CAYYDS010000198.1:0-4960 GCA_964470665.1 uncultured Lentimicrobiaceae bacterium | reverse complement strand
ATGTTTCCGCCGCCCGTGCAAAACCAGCCGGTTTACCTGCTTAGCGGTGGCGAAAAAAGGCGGCTGTATTTGCTCACCGTCCTCATAAAAAACCCCAATTTTCTTATCCTCGACGAACCGACTAACGACCTCGATCTCATTACCTTGCAGGCAATGGAAGACTTCATCGCCGAATACAAAGGTTGCCTGCTCATTGTATCGCACGATCGCTATTTTATGGATCAGGTTGTTGATCAACTATTTGTTTTTCAGGGAAATGGAGAGGTGAAAGGCTTTGTGGGAAATTACAGCGATTACCGCGAATTGGCCGACAATTTGCTGAAAGAAGAAAAAGAAACCGCTTCGGCAAATAGCAAAGAAATAAATGTACAAAAAGCAGTCAATCAATCAGTTAAAAAAGCAAAGCGCAACTTTAAGGAACAAAAAGAGTATGAGCAACTTGAGCTTGAAATGAACCGGCTCGAAACAGAAAAAGCCGGCCTAACTCCTTTGTTGGAGGGCGCTGAAACAGATTACCAGCGCATTGTGGAGATATCAAACCGCATTGCCCAACTCGACGAAGAGCTGGATGTGAAAATGGAACGTTGGCTCGAATTGGATGAAATTGAAAACCCGTAATACTTACACCTGAAAATGGAACAAAACCCTTTTGAACGCTTCATCAGTAGAAGTGTAGAACTTGATGCCGTTTGGTTGTTGCAGGCAATGGACGGCATGTTTGCCATGCTCGAATCAGACGACAGGCGTTCCTATCTTGCCGTTTGGGATTGCGAACAAGATGCTTTGGCTGCTGCAGGCGACGAATGGCAAACTTATGCGGCCATAAAAATGGATCTCAAAGAATGGATTCATTGGCTCAACGAAATGATCGAAGATCAGGCGTGGATAGGCATTGCCCCCGATACAAACGGAAAAATTTTCCCCATTCTGGCCGAAGAGCTGCTGAGGATTCTGGTGGAAACGAAAAAGCATTTTCAGCAAAATAAAAATTGACGGAAATTGTTAAATCTAACGGCGTTTTTTTTTTAACAACGAAGCAAAAGCTTGGGGGACATTTGCTTAGCCTTTGATAAACCCCACTTATAAAGTTATCCACAAGGAATGTTAAAAAATGTGAATAAGTCATTCGAAAAAAAAGTTGTTTGAAGAAGCAATTCCTTTAATTTTGTTTTTAACCTTAATTATAAAACCATTTATTATTCATTAAAATTATACATTTATGTTGTACAGACTCAAGTATTTAGTAGCAACATTCTTTATGATGTTTGCTATTGGAGTTCAGGCACAGGTTACTACTTCGAGCATGAGTGGTCGTGTTACGGACAAGGAAGGAGCCATTGCCGGAGCAACTGTTGTTGCAGTTCACACACCTTCCGGAACCTCTTACGGTACCATTACCAATGCCGACGGACGTTTCAACCTTCAGGGGATGAGATCCGGCGGGCCTTACCAAGTTGAGGTTTCTTTTGTTGGGTTTAACAAAGAAAAGTATTCGGACATTACGCTGTTTCTCGGACAGACTTTTGTTTTGAATACTGTTTTAAAAGAAGGCTCACTCGAACTGGGAGAGGTAATGGTGGTTGGCCAGAAAGCTTCTGCTTTCCAGACCGATAAAACCGGCGCCACCACAAACATCTCTAACCAAGAGATGATCACCATGCCAACGATCACCCGCAGCATCTCGGACATTGCCCGCCTTTCGCCCTATGCCAACGGCATGAGCTTCTCTGGAGGCGATGGCAGGTCAACCAACTTCACCGTTGACGGAGCCAACTTTAACAACAACTTCGGGTTGAGCTCAAACCTCCCCGGCGGTGGCAACCCCATTTCACTCGATGCTATCGAAGAAGTGCAAGTGGTAGTAGCTCCTTTCGATATTCGTCAAACCAACTTTATCGGTGGAGGTATCAACGCCATTACAAAATCGGGAACCAACCAATTTAAAGGCTCTGCATATACCTATTACAAGAATCAGGATATGCGCGGCAACAAAATTGACGATGTTGATTTCGGAGTACGTGATGCCGCTTCTACTAAAACCTATGGCGTAACTTTTGGCGGCCCGATCATTAAGAACAAACTGTTCTTCTTTGTGAATGGCGAATACGAAGTGAAACCCGGCCAGGTGGTACTCTGGAGACCCTCTGAAGATGGAGTTGCAAATACCGACTTAATGCTCTCGCGCACCAGCAAAGCCGATATGGAACTTGTAAAACAGCACCTTATATCGAAATATGGCTACGACCCGGGCTCATATACCGACTATCCGGCTGACGAAAGCAATAAAAAACTTATGGCACGCCTCGACTGGAACATCAATTCTGCAAATAAACTGAGCGTTAGATACAACCACACCATGAACCAGGCATGGTATCCTACAAACGGAAACTCGACAGATGCCGGTTATCGTAACCAATCTATGGATCGTATCTCGCAGTATTCCATGTCGTTCTCCAACTCAATCTACTCACAGGATAACAAGGTAAACTCCATTGCACTCGATTTGAACAGCCGTTTCACAAACAACATTTCAAATCAGTTCCTTACCACCTACACCAAGATTAGCGACGTGCGCGGATCCAACTCCTCGCCATTCCCCTTTATTGACATCATGAAGGGCGTAAATGATGATGGCAGCCAGATCCTTGAGCCTTATATTTCTGCCGGTTATGAATTGTTTACATGGAACAACGGTGTGAAAAACAATATTTTCAATGTGGTTGACAACGTAAACGTATATCTGAGCAACCATAAACTTACGATTGGCGCAAGCTTTGAGCACCAAATGGCCAACAACTCCTATATGCGCAACGGTACCGGATACTACCGCTATGCCAGCCTCGACGACTTCCTGAATCAGAGAGCTCCCAGAGACTTTGCCATTACCTATGGATATGACGGCGAGAAAAACCCGGCTGCCGAAGTAGCATTTAATCAGCTTGGAATATATGCACAGGATGAGTGGAGCGTGAGTTCCAACTTCAAACTAACTTATGGCGTTCGTGCCGATTACCTGGTTTATGAAGACAACCTCATTAGCAATAGTGCCATTACTGAAAAAGACTTCGGAAAAGGAAAAATAGATACAGGCAAATGGCCCGATGCAAAAGTTCAGGTATCGCCAAGAGTTGGTTTCAGCTGGGATGTAATGGGTGATAAAACAATGAAACTGCGCGGAGGTACAGGCCTGTTTGCCGGCCGACTGCCTTTGGTATTCTTCACCAATATGCCTACAAACTCCGGCATGGTGCAGGGAAGCTATGCAGCAGTAACCAAATATGATGCAAATGGAAACGTAATCTCTGTTGATCCAAAACTTGCCGGTCTTGCCGGAAATATGATCATAGATGTAAATGAAATGATCAGCCGCCTGGGCCTCCCCAATACCATTACTCCGGATCAGGGAGCGCTACCACGCGATATCAACGGTGTTGATCCCAACTTCAAAATGCCTCAGGTATGGAAAACATCACTTGCACTCGATTACGACCTCCCGGTATCGTTCCCGATGTCAGTTACACTCGAAGGAATTTATACCAAAACCCTCAACGGTGTGATGTTAGTTAACTGGGACCTGAAAGAACCGGATGAAAGCTGGAGCCGTTTCAGTGGATCAGACGACAGGTATATTTATCCTGCCAAAGCCGACCTCACCTACAACGGAATAAACTCCTATGTGTTGTCGAATACCAATGAAGGATGGGGCGCAATCGGAAGCATTTCGATCTTTGCCGAACCAACAAAAGACCTCAAATTGATGCTTTCTTATGCCCGCACCGAATCAAAAGAAATTTCGGGTATGCCCGGCAGCAATGCCGCATCGGCCTATACCGGACTCCTCGAAGTTGATGGGCCGCACCTCCCCATTTTACAGCGCTCGCAATATGTGATGCCTGAAAAACTCATCGGATCGGTTTCCTATAAAATTCCATGGGGCAACAAAGCTTTGAAATCCGGAACCATCGTTAATCTGTTCTACAACGGATTTACACCCTACGGCAACAGCTACGCCTATACAAACGATATGAACGGCGATGGCATTGGCAACGACCTGATTTATATCCCCAAACAAAGAGGCGATATCAAATTTAAAACTCAGGACGATGAAGATGCATTCTTCACATTTATGGAACAGGATAAGTATCTCAAAAACCATAAAGGCGAGTATGCCGAAGCTTATGCCGCACGCGCTCCCTGGGTTAACAGATTCGACCTGCGCCTGGCACGCGAATATTACTTCAAAGTTGCCGGCAAAACCAATACCCTGCAATTTAGCCTCGACTGCCTGAACTTTGGAAACATCCTGAACAGCAAATGGGGAGTTTACCAAAGCAATTCGGTATCGAACAACAGCCGAATCTTAAAGTATGAAGGCAAAGACGAAAATAACGTTCCGGAATTTTCGATGGTTAAGGTGAAAGGCGAATATCCCACCCAATCGTTCGACTATAACTATAGCTACCTCCAAACCTGGCAACTTCAGATCGGAGTAAGGTATTCGTTCTAAGGATATTAATCCTTGCAATTACACAAAAAGGCAGCTTTCGAGGCTGCCTTTTTGTTTATTGTTGGGGAAAAATAGTTTGCAAAATGCTAAAGAACTGCTCCTAAACGGAAATTCTTTTCCCGTAAAAATATTTCTATTAAGCTTGAAATCCGTTTTAATTAAGGCGAAACTTCGAAAATTATTCTACAAACCTTTGTTTGATAAGTCGTAGCTCGTCAATCAATTGTAGGCAAGACTGATCGAGCTTTTGAAACAAATCATCCAGTCCGTCGGCATCGTTATTCATCCCTTTCGACTCCAATTCGCGGGCATAATTTTGCGGATCCTCTGCAAAAAAGTTGGCTACAATACCCTTAAGGCTGTGGGTATTAAACTTCAGGCCGTTAAAGTCGCCTTGTTCAATATTTTTTTGGATGGAGGCGATACGTTCAGGGTATTCGGCAATAAACAATT
>CAYYDS010000197.1:0-4966 GCA_964470665.1 uncultured Lentimicrobiaceae bacterium | reverse complement strand
ATACCGACGACAGCAAGCGTCTCATCAAAAGCATACTCAGCGAGCTTAATCTCGATACAAAAATTTACAACCCCTCCTATTTGCTGCATCGAATTTCGAGTGCAAAGTCGAACCTCATCGCGCCGGAAGATTATCTTGCAAATCAGGAAGTGATGGCTGCCGATTATAAAGCAGCCAAGCCTCATACCGGCGAAATATACCGGCTTTATAACTTGCGACTGAAACGCGCCAACGCAATGGATTTTGACGATTTACTCTTCAACACCAACTTGCTTTTACGCGATTTTCCGGAAACACTCTATAAATACCAACACCGTTTTCGCTATATTCTGGTGGATGAGTATCAGGATACCAATTATGCTCAATATCTCATTGTGAAGCAATTGGCTGCCCTGCGCGAAAACCTGACCGTGGTAGGCGACGATGCACAGAGCATTTATGCCTTTCGTGGCGCAAGCATACAAAACATCCTCAATTTTAAGAACGATTATCCCGATCACCATCTTTTTAGGCTCGAACAAAACTATCGCTCTACGCAAAACATAGTAAATGCGGCCAATAAGGTGATCGCAAAAAACGTGGATCAGATAAAAAAAACGGTTTGGACCGACAACGAGCCCGGCGCATTAATCAGCATCCTCAGGGCTACTTCCGACAATGAGGAAGGCACTTTGGTGGCCAATTCCATATTTGGCTTTAAGATGGCCAATCAGCTTCCCAACAAGGATTTTGCTGTGCTTTACCGCACCAATGCACAATCGCGCTCGATTGAGGAAGCCCTTCGCCGTCAAGGCATCCCTTACCGCATCTATGGCGGCCTATCGTTTTACAGCCGCAAAGAGGTTAAAGACCTCTTGAGCTATTTTCGCCTGGTCATAAACCCCAACGACGAAGAGGCCTTGCTTCGTGTCATCAATTACCCGGCCCGAGGCATTGGCAAAACAACCATCGAAAAACTGCAAGTGCTTGCCAACGAACACCAAACCAGCATCATGCAACTCATCAGCAATCCCGATGAAAGGTTGCACGAACTCAACCGTGGCAGCATCAACAAGTTAAGCGAATTTGCCATCATGATTCAAAGTTTTTTGTTGCAGGCAGATAAAATGAACGCCTTTGAGTTGGCCCGGCACATCACCCAATCGGTACGGATTATTGATGCCCTGCGCGAAGAGGACAATCTGGAAAGCGTGAACCGCATCGAAAATATTGAAGAGTTGCTCAATGCGATCATGGAATTTGCCGAGCGAGAGCCCGAACCCGACGAACAGGGCGAAGGCGGCATACCCAGACGTTCGCTCGGCCATTTTATGCAAGAGGTGGCCCTATTGACCGATGCCGATAAAAAAGACACCGACGAAAATGCCGACTACGTAAGCCTGATGACCATTCACTCAGCCAAGGGCCTCGAGTTTCCGTATGTTTACGTCGTAGGAATGGAAGAAAACCTTTTTCCTTCGATCCAATCGTTGAGCACCCGGGCCGAACTCGAAGAAGAAAGGCGGCTGCTGTATGTAGCGCTCACGCGGGCCGAGCAAAAAGTTACGCTCAGCTATGCTGAAAGCCGATACCGCTGGGGAAGCCTCAGCCTGAGTGAACCCAGCCGCTTCTTAGATGAAATTGACCCTCAATATGTTGAGGTTACAAAAAAAGCAAATGCTGCTAAAACATCCTCGCCACTTCATACTCCCGAAAGCCATCAACGATTAAAGCCAATATCCAATACGGCAACAAATCCAAAAGCTTCGGAAGAACCCTTTGAAGCTAGCGATGCCGAGTTGTTGCAAAACGGTATGAGCGTTGAACACCAGAAATTTGGCGTTGGAAAAATAATCACGCTCGAAGGCAGCGGCGCCAACCGAAAAGCCACCGTTTTCTTTCTGGGGATTGGCCAAAAACAGCTCCTACTCAAATTTGCCCGACTAAAAATCGTTGACGGTTAATACTTTTTACTGAAAACTTTCCGCTATACCGAAAACATAAAAATCATTACTTTTGCAAAATCCTGACGCACAACCGGAACAGGAAATTTCTAATCAAGCGTTTACACATGGAATACAACACTCTGAGACCCAAGATGATTATCCCCGAATATGGGAGAAACATCATGAATATGATCCAGACGCTCAAAACAATCGAAGACCGTGAAAAACGAACCCAATCGGCGCATTTTATTGTGAACGTGATGGCTCAGATGAATCCGCAGGTTAAAGAATCGGCCGATTATCTCCACAAGCTTTGGGATCACCTGCATATCATCAGCAATTACAGGCTCGATGTGGACAGCCCTTTTGATCGCCCGCTGCCCGAAACCTACAAACAACGGCCACGGCACACGGGTTACAATAAAAACAACATTCGGTTTGGGCATTATGGCCATTACATTAAAAGCCTGATTATGAAGGCTGTGCTCTATGATGATGGCGAGGAGAAAGATACGTTTATTTTAGCCATTGCCAATTATATGAAAAAACAATACCTCAACTGGAACCGCGATACGGTATCGGACGAAGTGATTGCACAAAATATACATGAGCTTTCGGGCGGAAGACTTAGCCTACCCGAAAACACCAAGTTGACATCGGTAAACGAAATCATCAACAAGGCCGGTTTGTTAAACCAAAGTGTACCCTCAAAACAAAAAAAGAAATACAATATGCAAAAAAATAGCGGGCAGCAAAATCGGAAAAAACCGCATAAATAGTCGCCCATTTTTGAAGTTTTTAAAAGGTAAAAAGCCCGGCTTTTTACCTTTTTTCTTTTTCAATCCTAAACATAAGGCAGAAAATTAAGATCACTCTATAAGTTGATAATGAGCTTATTGCAGACAGGAAATTGCCCTAACCCCCTTTTCACTTTCCTGCCTCAAGCCTAAAAAATAAATCAAAATCCGGTATAAGCCCGTTTAAAAAGAAAAATAAGCTGTTTAGCGTTTAATGCTTTCCTTGTTGGGAAGCTTTTAATCATAGCAATAGCGCAAAAAGGCGTAATTTCGGGAAAAATTTTATCGTATGAGTTCATTCAGAATTACAGGGGGAAAGAAGCTCTCCGGCGAAATAGTGCCACAAGGCGCTAAAAACGAGGCGTTACAAATTCTATGTGCCTGCCTTCTTACCGATGAAGAATTGGAAATACACAACCTTCCGGACATCATTGATGTGAACAACCTCATTGATTTGCTCGGAAGCATGGGCGTTGAAGTTAATCGTCAGAGCCCCGATCGTGTGCGACTTCGTGCTGCAAATGTGAACTTAGACTATCTGCTCAGCGACGACTTCTACCTCAGGGCCAGCCGTTTGCGTGGCAGCGTGATGATAGCCGGCCCGCTATTAGCCCGTTTTGGTTGTGCCTACATCCCCCAACCCGGCGGCGATAAAATAGGCCGGCGACGTTTGGACACCCACTTTATTGGTTTGCAAAAATTGGGTGCCATTATTGAAACCTCCGAACACCGAAACTTTTACTCGTTAAGCAGCAGTGGGCGCCTGCGCGGCACCTATATGCTGCTCGACGAAGCCTCTGTAACCGGCACGGCCAACATATTGATGGCCGCCACATTGGCCGAAGGAAAAACAACCATCTTCAATGCCGCCTGCGAGCCTTATCTAATGCAACTAAGCAAAATGCTGGTAAGAATGGGCGCAAACATTAGCGGCATCGGGTCGAACCTTTTAGTTGTTGAAGGAGTAAAATCGCTCAAAGGAACCCAACATAAACTGTTGGCCGATATGATCGAAGTGGGAAGCTTTATCGGAATGGCAGCCATGACCGCTTCCGAAATCACCATAAAAAATGCCGGAATCGAAAACTTAGGCATTATACCCGATGTGTTTGAACGAATGGGAATACGCATTCAAACCCATGGCGATGACATTATTGTTCCGGCATATGACCATTACGAAGTGGACACATTTATGGACGGCAGCATTATGACCATTTCCGATGCTCCCTGGCCGGGCTTTACCCCCGACCTCATTTCGATCATGCTGGTTGTAGCTATTCAGGCTAAAGGAACAGTACTCATTCATCAGAAAATGTTTGAAAGCCGCCTGTTTTTTGTGGATAAACTGATTGATATGGGCGCCCAGATCATTTTATGCGATCCGCACCGGGCCAATGTTATCGGCCTCAATCGTCAATATGCGTTGAGAGGTTTGCGAATGAGCTCGCCCGATATCCGTGCCGGCGTAGCGCTACTTATTGCAGCGCTTTCGGCCAATGGAACCAGCATCATTGACAATATTGACCAGATAGATCGCGGATACCAGCATATCGAGCAGCGTCTGCAGGCGATCGGAGCCAACATCGAAAGAATTTAAACACAACTGTCAAATTGACAATATTTTGCTATTGGCAGCATTTTTGATACCAATGGGCAGAAAATTGAATCAAATATGAATCCCGAAAACGAATTAAAAGCTGAGAATGAGATGGATGGCTTTGAAGATATCCATATCGAAGAGCAAGAGAAGCAACAAGAGTCACAGGATGTGAAAGATAAAAAAGACAAGAAAAAACACAAAAAAGATAAAGGCTCCGTTGAACTCGAACAGCTTCAACAAAAGTTTGACGAACTGACCGATAAATACCTCAGGCTTTTTTCGGAGTTTGACAATTACCGCAAACGCACCCTGAAAGAAAAATTAGAGTTGAGCAAAACCGCATCCGAAGAGGTAATTGTAGCTTTATTGCCGATTTTGGATGATTTTGAACGGGCCATTCAAAGCATTCCGCAAGATGAAGCCTTGAAAAGCCAGCTCGAAGGAGTTACATTAATCCAGAACAAACTTTTTAAAACATTAGAGCAAAAAGGTTTAGCTATTATTGAAGCAAAAAATCAGGAATTCGATACCGATTTTCACGAAGCCATTACCCATATTCCGGCACCCGACCCATCGCTCGCCGGGAAAGTGGTTGATGTGGTTCAAAATGGCTACACCCTAAACGGAAAAGTGATTCGTTTTTC
>CAYYDS010000196.1:0-5002 GCA_964470665.1 uncultured Lentimicrobiaceae bacterium | reverse complement strand
AGAATTTTCACATTAAAAATACCAAATAACGGTTCAGTATTGTCAGGGATTGACATTTGTCAATATTGACGCATTAAATCATTTAAGATGACCCAGTATTATTCAATATATAGCAACTAAGAAGTGTTTTAGAGAATATAAAATACCCACCAAATAATTTGACGGGTATTGAAGATTCAATTATTATCTAGCGTTTAGCTTGATAGGCTTATTAGAAATATTAGATCTTTTCTTCAGCATTTCTTGTATTTGCTTCATTAAGTTTGCTCTAATATTATTGTTTGATATTTTATTCTTCTGTGAAGAAGGAGGAACAATACCATATTTATTTTGGCACTCTTCTCTATCTTCCTTCATCTTTGAGATTATTTCTTTTTCTGATTCTACCCATTCTTTTTTAGCTTGTGATAGCGATTCTTTAAATATTTTAGCAGCCTCATTAACACCTTTCTTGATTATCTCTTTATCAGCAGATGACCATACTGAAACAAGACTATTCTTTCTTGCGATATATGCCGACACTAATGATGATGAGTAAGTGTTCCACCTAGACATGTAGGCATCCTCTCTATCAGAAACAGCTAATGAGATACAGGCATAATACCCTGAATCAATCGTGGTATTACTGCTAATTGCGGATACATCTTCTAAAGACACTTCATCTATAGCTTCTTCTGCCGCAACTAAAGAAGTGAAGGTGAATAAGCCGATGATTAAAATAGATAATATTTTTTTCATATTTGTTTATTGATTTATATTATAGATTAATAATACTATAATAGAATAAATAAATCAAAGAAATCTTTACATATAATAATTATTCTTGACGATAAATTCTAAATAGAATACAATTGTAATCGCTAATTTTTTTAGCACAGCTAATTAAAAATTGAAAAGGATAAATTCTATGACAGCCTTGAGAAATCATAGAAAGTTAGCGTGATCTCATTGCTACAATTTAAAGCTTTTTCAAAAGGTGATTTATTTGATGCGATCAAAAGACTATAAGTCAACACTAGTCTATGCAACTGAGATTCTTGAGTATAATCTTGAGAAGTTCATGGGCAATGATTGCCCGAGATGGTATAAATACCTGTTTATATCTTTCCTGATATTGCCTTTCCTTGTAAGGTTTGGTATTCCAGCTGCGGGACTTGACTTTAATGTAGTGATGGCGAACATTGATGCTTTATATATTGAAGCATCTTTATCTGCAATTGCCACAACCATTCTAATAATGTTTGAGGCAATAACGCTTCTTATGCTCAACACTAAAACAATGCCAGCAACATCTCCTATCTTGTTTCTCGTTCCCCTTGCTTTATTTGGAACAGGGGTTGTTTCATCAAAAGGATATGTTGCAGAAGTTGGAGCAAATTTATCAGTATTGCTTTTAGTTTTAACAGTCGGAAGTATGGCTGCTAACCTAAAAGAGCCAATAGGAATACCTGTTGGTTTAATTATTCAAAAATGGGGTAAATGTCTCTATAAGACGATTGCAGCTATTTTTATAATGAGTGCTGTGGGAGCGGCTTTTCTTGATCAGATTACAATTCTCTTTATTATTATAGGAGGATTATCTAGCATATATTACGTTATAAAGAACTCTAACAAGTTTTCTAAAGAAGAATTGTCTTCAATTGCTGGCGTAATTAGAATGTTAATATATTCTGGATTTATTGGATCATTGATTGGTGCAACAGCTAGTCCAATTGGAGCACCCCAGTCATATAGAATCGCAGAGATTTTAGGTATTACGGATTTTAGCCTTTTCTTTTTAACCACCTTCACGATATTTACTGGTTGCGGAATTGCTATGTTGATAGAATTATTTGTTCTCACAAAATTCCGTATAGGAGAATACTCGTTTAGATGGCCTGATAGCGAAAAAGTATCTTTGGTATTAAAAGAGAATAGTTTAAACCTTCCCAACAGAGAAAAGGTTTCAAGCTACATTCAATTATGTGCGTTCTTTGTGTTTGTTATTGCATTGCTTTTATTTGCTGCACACATTAACATCTTCTTAATTGGAATGGTGGCTTTCGGAGGAATGATGATGCTTCAAGGAAAAAACCGAGAACACTACATCAGTCATTCAACTGGAGAAGTTATTAATCTTATTCTTGTGCTATTAGCTCTTTATGGAATCGCAAGTGCTCTTGCTCAGCAAGGTATTATTTTATGGGTAGTACTTCAAATATTAGCATTGCCATTCTTTATGCAATTACTGTTCATTTTCCTTGCAGCAGGAATGATATCTAGCTTTTCTGACAATGTGTTCGTGGCTACTATTATGGTCACAGCATTATTGGTTGCGTTGGGGGCTGGAGTTATTAGTATTGTTGCTTTTGTTAGTCTTACCATTGCCATGCTAGCTGGAACAACTTTGTTTTCCTTCTTCTTGCCAATAGGTAATGCTGGCGGATTATGTATTCTCATGCATCCATTTTGTAACGAAGAGATTAATCTTGGATTCAAGAAAATGTTTCTTCTTGGATTGCCCTTGATCCCTGTTATGGCGATTGTGTCATTAATCACGATAGTTATAACATTCTACTTTGGGGCACCAAATATGGACATTGTGAATACTGAAACTATTCTAAGTGAAGTTGGAGAGGCAATACACCTCATCAATAATCACTAAGAAAAGACCTTTCGGTCTTTTTTTATTTCATATGATTTAATACTATTAATGGAAAAGAAAATAATAGAATTTACTTTAGTTCCTAGCTGACTTTAAATAAACTGCTTCAGTTTCACTATTGTAGTGATCTAGGTAAAACGGTCCATCAGTAATAATTAAATTATTGTGCTTAGCTGCCCACTCTTTAATATTATTTTTTCTTTTTTCTATTTCTAAATCATTAAGATAACTCTTATCTCCTATTGTGAAAATAGGAATAAAATTACTTGCATCAATTTCTTTAACTTTATCTAAAACTTTATTAATATGATTGTCATTAAGTAAATTCATGGCTGGAACTCCATATTTTTCTCCATTGGAGAGAGTATTCATCATTGTGTTGTTGTTATAAATAATTTCATTTGTCGCTGCGTATAATACCCAGTTGTTTGGAGTAAATGTGGCCTGACTCACAACCATGCCTTTATTAAAATGCCAAGTATCAATATATATTTCAAGTTTATTATTGTCTATTATTTTATATGCCTTAATCTTGTTAATACTTTCAATATCATTATCAGCAATTGAGTTCCATTTTTCGTTACGAGATGATTCTTGGTTAAAATATAATGTGTACAGAATATCTGTCCAAGAAATTTCAGAGCCATCATGCCACTTTGACCCTATGTAATTTGATAAATCAAAAGTAATCTTTGTTGTTGATAACAACCCTTCTCCTACTTCACTCCATTCCTGTTTGTCTGAGTTCCATATAAATGCATCTGAAGGAATATCTAGTTGCTCTTTTGGTCCAGCGGTAACTACTTCTGAAATCCACCTCATGTCTTCATATTCTAAGTTTTCTTTATTATTCCATCCAGGAAAATCTCTTAAGCATTGTTTCATATCCATTCTGTATATATTTGTAGCAAACCAATAATAGTTAAATGGGTCGTCTTTTTTGTATGTCTCTTTAGTTCCTATAATTACTTTATCTCTATATGGAATATGCATGGTTCTGAAGTTTTGCAGATCTCGGATTCCAACATAAGGACTTGGGTCAATGCCTTTGACGTATTTATTAGCAGCAAATATCTGTTGCTTGGTAACTAATTGAATAGAATAAGCATTTTCTATGATTTGACTAACGCCATTTCTCAATAAGCCTATCCATTCTTCTTCGTTTTCATAGTCTCCGGTGAATAACTTTTTACCAATAATATCTAATTCTTTATTTTCGTAATTCCATGCTCCATCCTTACTGCTTCCTGGGAGACGCTTCATAAAAGGAGCTTGACTAATAATAGCGCTATCGTCAAACTTTGATGCACTAAAATAAATACCTGTATTGATTTTAATATTCCATGATAAGTTTTTTGGATTCTGACTAAGAACACTTTCTTTGGATCCATCGTAATATATTTTTTCTACATCAAATCCAATTTCCTCAAACTTTGAAGCAATGTATTCTCCTACCTCCTTAACTTCTCCATATGCAGTGCCTGTATATATTGCGATTTTGATAGTAACTGGATTATCTTTGTAATACCATTTTCCTTCTTTTTTACTTCCTCCTAGATTATCCATTATGTTGTTAATTTCTTCGGATGCTTCATTGAAATTATAAGAGAGATCATATGAATCTAAGACATCCCTTACTAGATCATAATCAGGACTCTCATCAAAAATTAATACTTGTTTAGGACTGCCATATCCTTTTAAAACTACATCCACGATTTCTTGTTTGTTAATTAGCTTATTAACTAAGAATCTAAATTCTTTAACTGAAAATGGATTAAGAGTATTCCCAGTAGAGGGAGCTGGATTAAAATCTAATCCAAAGAATTGAGAAGGTGCTGTATATATATTTATACCTGATTTTTTTAACAACTCAGCATCTTCTGGGGACATGGCCCCCAAATAGACATCTATATCATGATTGATGAGTTGATTTACTGCCTCTTCTGGGAGTACTTTTTTAAAAATAAGACTCTCAGAAACTGGAATACTGTTCTTATTTAATACAGTTTCTTGAACTACTGGATAACCAATAAAAACTAATATCAATGCAATTATGCAAAAGATTAATGTTTTGACTATAGTTGATTTGTTCATATTTTTATGAGTGCGTTTGTGCGCTTTTTATTGCTCAGCTTATTATTTAGTCAATTATAATATAGATTGTAGTAATCTTTTTGTAAATGTAAATTATTAACCATTTAATACTTATTTATGAAAGTAATAGAAATTATGAGTGACGCTTAAGGCTTGATGGTCTTCAATGATTCTTGAAGAATTAGTATTCCAAATTAACTGAGAATTATTTGCTCCTAGTTTTTCAGAATATCTCATGGTTAAATATATACAAGGAGGACAATC
>CAYYDS010000195.1:3240-5027 GCA_964470665.1 uncultured Lentimicrobiaceae bacterium | reverse complement strand
ATCTTCGATGCCTGTCCCTTTGAGCGTACACTCGATAGAGCCGTTGGGGTCGCAAGTGATGTCGCCAATCACTTTAAGTTTCACCTCATTTTGGAGGTAGTTTTTTTCGAGAAAATCTTTCGTTACGATTCGCGGAAAGCGCTCATTCCAATACATACAGTTGAGCAACAGGCTGATTTTTGGAATATAGGCCTCAAAAGCATTATGGTAGTTTTCGGGATGCGCATAATAATCGGCCCGGTCGAATTTAGCATTCGGATCATTCGGTTTTGACAAATCTGCTGCAGTAAATACAACTTTGTAAATCAGATTGTTGGCTATTTCTTCCTCTTTTAGATCGAGCAATTGTTTCGGGCTGATTTCCATGGTGGGCAAAAGGCTTAAGATTTCGTGCGCCCCGCCGGCTACATTGCCCGTTCCTGTAACGGCTATCACCATTGGGCTCAGTGCGGAAGGCAGCCCTTGCGTACTGATTTTTTTGCCTATGGCCGAAATTTCTTTCTTTGCCTCTTCAAGAGAAGGGTAGTGAACGGCTTGTTTCAATGTGGAAAAAGGGTTGTTGATGCCCTGTTTTTTAAGTCGCTGCCCCAAAGCCCACAAGCTGTTAATAGCGCCGGCAAGACCGGCATAGCGTCCAAAAAAAATCAAGCGCTTTCCTTCTTCATTTTCAATTTTCTCATAATCAATCAGGTTGCATCCTTTTGCCATCATTTGCCTGAGCATTGGCATATTGTATGGCTGTCCTTTCACCACGTGCGAGAAAAAAACATAGGTTTTCCCCTCTTCAAAATGTTGAGGCGGTATTTCTTTAACGCCAAAGATGAGATTGGCTTTTTGCAATTTGTCGGCGATAATGGCCCCGGCTTTGGCGTATTCTTCGTCGCTAAAAACCCTTTTTGCCGATCGTTCAACAATAAATGAAAGCCCTTGCTTTGTAAGTTTTTCAACGTGCTGAGGGGCAAGGGCTACCCTGCGCTCCATCAGGTATTTGTCTTCGTGGCGAATACCAATTGAGTGTGTCATAAGCTGTTTTCGTAGATGAGTTTAGATTGCGAAAGTGCATATTTTTTTCCAATCAGATGCGAAATCGTTTTCAGAAACCTCTATGCCCCCCATACAAAACAACCAAGTGTAAAAAATGTTTTTTGTGATCACAATCGGTTGCATCTCATCGAAAACATCCTCAGCTTAAAATGACTTGGAAAACCGTATATTTTTTATTATTTTTGCACCACTTTTTTAAAACAGCTGTCGTAGATTACAACATGCTGATTATCAGACGAAACCTTTTAAATTTATCCATATGGCAAAAGCAAAGAATGTGTATTTCTTCGGCGATCGCAAAGCCGACGGAGATGCTTCGATGAAAAACCTGCTGGGTGGCAAAGGCGCCAACCTGGCCGAGATGAACCTCATTGGTATTCCGGTACCTCCCGGTTTTACCATCACAACCGAAGTGTGCACCCTTTACAACCAAAAAGGGCAGGACTATGTGGTCAACCTTATCAAAGGTGAGGTGGAAGAAGCAATCCGTAAAGTGGAAAAAGTAATGGGCACCAAATTTGGCGACAAAGAAGACCCCTGCCTGCTTTCGGTGCGCTCGGGATCGCGTGCCTCTATGCCCGGCATGATGGACACCGTGCTCAACCTTGGGCTCAACGACGATGCAGTTGCCGGCATTGCCCGCAAAACCGGAAACGAACGCTTTGCCTGGGACTCCTACCGCCGTTTCGTTCAGATGTTTGGCGATGTGGTGCTGGGAATGAAACCCAAATCAAAAGCCGATC
>CAYYDS010000195.1:2293-3230 GCA_964470665.1 uncultured Lentimicrobiaceae bacterium | reverse complement strand
ACCTGAAAGAAGAAAAAGGCGTAAAATTAGATACCGAACTTACGGTTGACGACCTTAAAGAGTTGGTAAAACGCTTTAAAGCAGCCGTTAAAAAAGCTACCGGAAAAGATTTTCCTGTTGACCCATGGGAACAACTCTGGGGTTCCATCATGGCTGTTTTTGACAGTTGGATGAACGATCGTGCTGTTTATTACCGCATGCTCAATAATATCCCCGAAGAGTGGGGAACAGCTGTAAACGTGCAGGCAATGGTGTTTGGCAATATGGGCAACAACTCGGGCACGGGTGTGGCCTTCACACGCGACTCGGCCACCGGCGAAGATGTTTTCAACGGCGAATACCTCCTCAACGCACAGGGCGAAGACGTGGTAGCCGGCATCCGCACCCCGCAGGAAATCACCCTCGAAGGCTCGCTTCGCTGGGCAAAACTGCAAAACGTTAGCCAAGCCGATCGCGCCGCAAACTTCCCATCGCTCGAAGAAGCCATGCCCGCCATTTTTAAAGAACTGGATACTGTGCAGCAAAAACTCGAAGACCACTACCGCGATATGCAAGACCTCGAGTTTACCATTCAGGAAGGCAAACTCTGGCTGCTCCAAACCCGCAGCGGCAAACGCACCGGCGCTGCAATGGTACGCATTGCCATGGAAATGCTCAAACAGGGCGTTATCAGCAATGACGAAGCCCTGCTGCGTGTAGAACCCAACAGATTGGACGAACTTTTGCACCCGGTATTTACGAAAGAAGCGCTGGCCAAGGCACAAGTATTGGCAAAAGGCCTGCCTGCATCGCCCGGCGCCGCTACCGGACAAATTGTATTTGATGCCGATGAAGCTGAAACCTGGGTTAACGGCGGAAAAAAAGTTATTCTCGTCCGTATCGAAACATCACCCGAAGACCTCAAGGGGATGAACGTGGCCGAAGGCATCCTTACTGC
>CAYYDS010000195.1:0-2283 GCA_964470665.1 uncultured Lentimicrobiaceae bacterium | reverse complement strand
GGATTTGACACCGCTTGTGACGCGTGCGGAAAGTGGAGACGCGGCGGCGCAAGTAACGCTCGGTCTCCTTTTGACGACGGGAAAAGAGGTTGAAAAAGACGAGGCGCAGGGGGTTGCGTGGTTTGAAAAAGCGGCGGGTCAAAACGATGCGGCTGGAATCTACTATTTGGCGCACTCGCTCCTCGACGGACGCGGAATTCCTCAAGATTCAGATCGCGGAATGACGCTTTTGCATCAGGCGGCCGACAGAAATTTTGCGCCTGCAAAGATGTTTCTCGGAAAATGCTGCGTTTCGGGAGCCGGAACCATCAAAATTGATTACAAAGCACGCACCCTCGAAGCAAATGGAAAGATATTCAACGAAGGCGATTTCATCTCGCTCAACGGAAGCACCGGCGAAGTGCTTGATGGCCGCATCGAAACCCGTAATCCCGAAATGAGTGGCCATTTTGGCGATCTGATGGCGCTGGCCGACACAAAAACACGCATGAGTGTACGCACCAATGCCGATACGCCGCACGATGCTGCCGTAGCCCGAAGCTTTGGAGCTACCGGCATCGGACTATGCCGCACCGAGCATATGTTTTTCGGTGGCAACAAAATCATTGCCATGCGCGAGATGATTCTGGCCGACGACGAAGCCGGACGCCGCGCCGCCCTCGACAAGCTCCTGCCCATTCAGCGCGAAGACTTCGAAGGAATATTCGAAGCAATGCAGGGACTGCCTGTAACCGTTCGTCTGCTCGACCCGCCATTGCACGAATTTGTTCCCCACGACGAAAAAGGCCAACAGGAAATGGCTCAAGTGATGGGGCTTCCGGTTGAAAAAATCAAACAAAAAGTTGAAGACCTGCACGAGTTCAACCCCATGCTGGGCCACAGAGGCTGCCGTTTGGGCATCACTTATCCCGAAATCACCGAAATGCAGGCCAGAGCTATCATCGAGGCTGCACTCAACCTCAAAGCCAAGGGCATTGAAGCCAAACCCGAAATTATGATTCCGCTCATCGGAACCAAAGCCGAGCTTCAGCTGCAAGAAAATGTGGTACGCCGCACCATCGAAAAAGTATTTGCCGAACGCAACGACAGCATCGCATACCTCGTGGGCACGATGATCGAAATTCCGCGTGCCTGCATCACTGCCGATAAAATTGCCGAATCGGCCGAATTCTTTAGCTTTGGAACCAACGACCTTACGCAAATGACTTTTGGCTATTCGCGCGATGATGCCGGAAAATTCCTCGATATCTATAAAAAGAATGCCATTCTTAAACACGACCCCTTCGAAATCCTCGACCAAGAAGGCGTTGGAAGCTTAGTGAAAATGGCCGTACAACGTGGCCAGATTACACGCCCCGACATTAAATTGGGAATCTGCGGCGAACATGGCGGAGAACCCAATTCGGTGAAGTTCTTCCACACCGCCGGCCTCAACTATGTGAGCTGCTCGCCATTCCGCGTGCCAATTGCCCGCTTAGCTGCTGCACAAGCTGCCGTTGAAGAAAGATTGGCTGTAAAAGCAGAAAAAAACGTCTAAAAGGATAAAAAAGATCAGAAAAAAACTCCTTTTACTTCGTGAATAAAGAAAAGCACCGACTCAGAACCGGTGCTTTTTTTATGCATTTATGCCTTATGAAATCATCAGGCTGCTTCAATAGTATTATGCAAATGGATTAAACGGATTTAACAGATAAACACATATTTGATATATGTTGGTTATCTGTGCTTTACAAAATGTTTATGTTGTATTCTCTGTGTAAATCTGTATAATCTGTTTCATCCGAATGCTTTTGATACAACCCCATGAACCGGAAAGAAAAAAAGCCGCAAAACCAAATGCCCGAAATAGAACGGGATTATTCGCCAATTTGTCAAAAAAAAAGCGCCGGACCGATTGCATTATATTACTATATTTGAGCGTTAAAAACAGCTCTTATGGAATACACGATTTTAAAAACAGAACGCGAAGGCAATATTCTCAGCGTAACGATTTCGCGGCCCCAGGCAATGAACGCCTTAAATACCACTTTTTTTAACGAGATGGATAACCTGATTGCTTCGGTAGAACACGATGAACAACTCCGCGTTATGATCATCACCGGTGAAGGAAAAGCTTTTGTTGCCGGTGCCGATATTGCCGAAATGGTGAGTAAAACTGCGCCCGAGGGAGAAGCTTTTTCGCTTTTAGGACAAAATACGTTTAGAAAATTGGGCGAATTGCCTTTCCCTGTCATCGCAGCGGTTAATGGCTTTGCCTTAGGCGGTGGAATGGAGCTGGCGATG
>CAYYDS010000194.1:0-5070 GCA_964470665.1 uncultured Lentimicrobiaceae bacterium | reverse complement strand
ATAATGCAGGTTGTAAGCAAAAAAATCGGTTAAAAAGGAGTTTGACGGCTTGCCTAACCAATCGCCTATGCCGCCGGCCGAAACTTGGCTCAACATGATGGGCAGGTTGGGCAGAAAAAGCAAAATAGCCAGCAACCCAACGCCAAGCGATTGTTTCCATTGCTTTTTGCCCAAAACCCAACTCCATCCCAAAAACAGAAAACCGGCCATCAGCATTGCAAAATAGTGCATTGTGGCAGCAAGCATGAGCGAAACAGCAAAAAGCAGCAAAAACGGGCGCGATGGCTGGTTTTTATGATCTACAAATTGGGTTGCCGCATAAGCAGCCAGCAACAAGAAAAACAAGCCGGGGCTATAAGGGCGGGCTATTTCGCTGTAAAAGACAAAAAACTGCGAGGCAGCAACGATCGAAGAAGCAAAAAAAGCCGATGAAAGATTAAACAGCTTTCGGGCAATTCCAAAAACCAAAGCTACCGAAAACAGCCCCATCAGCGCAAAGGGGAGTTTTATCCAAAACTCGTTCCAGCCGGCTAGAGCCGCCACAGATGCAATAATGAGCTGTGCTCCCGGAGGGTGGGCATCGGGCTTTACTCCTTTTTCCATCAGCTGGGCAAAACTGCCGTAGCCTGTGCGAAAAAGAGCGCTGAATTCGTCGTGCATAAAAGGGATAGAAGCTAAGCAGCAAAGCCGCAAAACTGCCGCCGTTATCAGAATTGCCAGAAGCAGAAACTGATCCGAGCTCCATCCACATTGCCTTTTCATCAGCCAGGCAATCAGGTGGTTATAATCGTTCCTACATCTTTGCCATTGAGCACATCGAGCAAATTGCCCTGTTTGTTCATGTCGAAAACCAAAATGGGCATCTTATTTTCCATGCAAAGCGTAAAAGCTGTTAGATCCATCACCTTGAGCTGCTTTTCGTAGGCTGTTTCGAAGCTGAGTTGCCGGTATTTTACTGCCGTTGGATCTTTTTCGGGGTCAGCGGTATAAACGCCATCCACGCGTGTGCCTTTGAGGATAATGTCGGCATTGATTTCGATGGCACGCAGCGCAGCTGCGGTGTCGGTAGTGAAAAACGGATTGCCGGTACCTCCTGCTATAACCACAATGTTTCCGGCTTCGAGCAAAGCAATGGCTTTTGGCCCGCTCATCGAATCGGCCACCCTGTCAATAAAAACCCCTGAAAGTAGCGCTGTTTTGAGGCCAAGAGCCTGCAATGCTGATTGAATGGCCATGCTGTTGATCACAGTGGCCATCATGCCCATATAATCGCCTTGCACCCGATCCATACCTTGACTTGCGCCCTGCAAGCCTCTGAAAATGTTGCCTCCACCAATTACAATAGCGATTTGTGCACCGGTTTCGGCAGCCAATTTTATCTCGAGGGCATATTCATTCAGCCGCTGCGGGTCAATGCCGTATTGTTTGTTTCCCAATAGCGCTTCGCCACTAAGCTTCAGAAGTATTCTTTTGTATTTCATAATGTATTTATCGTTTGTTAAAACCAATATCCAATATTAATAAAAAATTGCATTCCGCTGGTATTATTTCCGCCCATCAGGCTGAATTCTACCGGGCCGATATAGCTGTCGTAGGAAAATGTAAGGCCGTATCCGGTTAAGGTTTTCGAAAGATCGAAAAGCGTATTGAAATCTTCCGAGATAACCCCTAAATCTACCATCGGGCTAAGGTAAAACTTATTTGCAAGCCGATATTGCCAAGCAAAATTGAGGGTAGCCTGATTGAGTCCGATTTGTTGAATAAACTGCTGCCCAACAAAGGGGATAAATCCATCGAAATAACTGAAGTTTGACTGCCCGCCGAGCATAAACCAGTGGGTTAGCGGTATTGGGCCGTTGCGAAAGGTAACGCCGGCCGTAGTACCTATCTTGAAAGTGTTTCGGGCGTTTATCGGAAAATTCTTTTTATAATCGAGCAATATTTGCAGGCCGTTATTGCCAAATTTGTGCAGGCTATCCGAAAAAACGGGCATAACATATTTTACTAAAATGTTCATTTTGTGCCCGTTAGTGGCAAAATAGTTTTTGTCGTAGCTGTCAATAGCCCAGCTTGCCGAGCTCACAAAGGCATTTTCGAAGTTGTTGTTAAAAATCGGATTTCCGAAACCGCTTTTCAGGCTGGTGCTCTCCAATTGGGCGCCAATTCTAAAACGCATACTGTTTTTAAAGGTCCATTGGCCAAAAGCTCCTAAATTGTATTGGTTGAAACTAAATACATCGTCAATATAATCTTTTTGATAGTAATTCATCCGAAGGCTAAGGCCTGATGCCTGAAACCCAAAGCCGGGTTTGTGGCCGCGGTCAACCAAAAACACGGTTTTTAGCCGGGGGTTTTCACCGAGATTGAGATCGGCAAAGAGTTTCGAGCCTTTGATCCATACGTTTTTAAAGGTGGCATTTAGGAGTAGGCCAACTTTGTAATCGGAGTCGTAATGCAGGCCCACGCCAAACTGGCCAATGCTGGCTTCCGACACTTCAAACACAAGGTTGGCTCCTTTGTCGGAAGGCTCGAAATAAAAATTAAGCTGTTCGAAAAACCCGCTGCCATAAGCGCGTTTTATGGCGTCTAACACCTCGTCGAGCTGAACCCAACTCATGGCTTGGATCTCCAAGATACCGTTGAGGTATTCACTCGAAACATTTTTTAGGCCTTCATAACGGATTTGTGTTACAAAAATCGAATCGAGGGGCCTGGCGTTGAGCACTCTTTTTTTTGGCGAACGGATGCGGCTGAGCGAATCGGCTAAACGTTTCAAGGCGGGCAGCTGTGCCTTAGCTGCTTGCTCACCCCGATGAATGATGGAGTCAAATTCGTTAAAACTCATCATATCGTAACCCTTAAGGTCGGGTTTGATATAATAATCGGTGAGCAAAACAGCTTTATCGTTGGCCTTAATGCGGTAAAAAGCCGTAACCTGATCGAGAATGCGAATGGCCGAATTGAGCTTGTCGGTGCTAAAAAGCCCGGTTTGCACATCCACTCCCACAATGATATCGGCGCCACGTTTTTTGATTTCCTCAACCGGAAAATTATTAATCACACCCCCATCCACCAATATCCGGCCATCTATAACAACTGGCGTAAAATAGCTTGGTATTGACATGCTTGCGCGGATGGCTTTGTGGAGCACACCGCTTTCCAACACCACATTGGCCCCGTCGGCAAGATCGGTGGCGATGCATAAAAACGGAACCGGAAGTTTGTTAAAATGCTTGACACGATAAGCCGGGCTGAGGTATTTCGATAAAAGAAGGTCAACCATCTGCCCGGTATAAAGTCCGGTTTTTACTTTTACTTTTTTTTCTTCAAGCGGAAAGGTCATCACAAAACGGTCGGCATTTTGCTTTTCTTCAATGGGAATATAACGCCGATCAACTTTATCGCTCATTAGAAAATCCCAATTTTGTTTTTGCACGATTTTTTTCATCGTATCGGGGTGATAGCCTAGCGAATACAGGCTTCCAAAGATGCTTCCCATGCTCGTGCCGCCAATAAAATCGAACTGAAGGCCTGCTTCTTCAAAAACTTTTATAGCTCCGATATGGGCAAAGCCTTTGGCGCCGCCGCCGCTTAAAACCAGCCCAAGTTTTGGCTCGCTGAGCTTTGTTTTTTGTTGAGCAGAAACATGCACCCCAACTACCAGTAGTACGCCGGTCAACAGCGCACGAAACAGCTGTCCGGACATGGTTTTATTCAATTAGAATTTTGGTTGGAAAGTAGCGAAGTCTTTATTCAATTTCTTAAATCCTACGTAAACATCCTGGCTTTCACCGTAGGGCACGTTATTTAAAACCACCTCATACTGCAATCCGGCATAAAGTCCCAATGAGTCGGTTAGATCTATATTGCGAAATACGGTGTCTTTTTTAATCGAAACTGTTCCGCGCAAGTCGCCAATGCGTTCGAGGTACCAAACGGCGTTATCCGTAAAAGTAAGCCGGGCTATTTTTTGCCCTACCGGTTGGTTGTTGAATAGGATAAGAAAATCGTCGGGCGGGTTTACAATATCCTGCATATAGGAAAAAGTTGTTCGGTTTAAAGGTTCAACCGGCTCTTGTTTGCAGGCGGCCAGCAAGAGCAGAAGCATAAAACCCATGACCCGATAAAATACAGGCGCTGTTTTTTCCTTCTTTTGCGAGTAAAGATTGGTTTTTGTCATTTGGCTAAATTGTTTCGCCCTGCTAAGATACAACAAAGTTAGGTCTATTCCAGCATTTTCCCATGACAATTTTTGTATTTTTTTCCGCTGCCGCAGGGGCACGGCTCATTGCGGCCAACTTTCTTTTCGGCTACAACAGGCTGTGTTACTTCTTTTTGCTGCGTATTGCTATGTGCCTGCGACAAAAGGTCGTTGCGTTCTTCTTTCATGCGGCTGCGGTCTAACCCTTTGGCACGCTGTGCTTCACGCACGTTGGATGGATCCTGAACGGGGATATCGGCACGCATCAAAAACGAGATTACCTCTTTGTTGATCCGATGAATCATTGTTTTAAACAGCTCAAACGATTCGAATTTATAGATGAGCAAAGGGTCTTTTTGCTCATAAGTGGCGTTTTGAACCGATTGTTTGAGTTCGTCGAGTTCGCGCAGGTGCTCTTTCCAGCTATCGTCAATCAAGGCTAACGAAATGCTTTTTTCAATCGAAAGGGCTACTTCGCGCGGTCCGTTTTCAACGGCTTTTTTCAGGTTGGTGATCACCTGCATTCCTTTATGGCCATCGGTGATGGGAATGGCGATGTTTTCATACATTTTTTGGCGTTCAAACACGTCGCGGATAACGGGCATGGTTTTTTCGCCAATTCGTTTGGTTTTTTCTTTGTAGTTTGTGCTGGCTTTGTTAAAAAGCTTTTCGCTCAAACTGTCAATATTCGATTGGATTAAGTCGTCTTCGGTAAATGGCGGCTCCATTCCCATGCCTTTAAGCACGGCAATGCGGAGGCCGGAAAAGTCGTGTTGCTGCTGATGTTCGCTGATGATGTTTTCGCCTAAGTCGTACAACATATTCGATATATCAACGGCTAAGCGTTCGCCAAATAGGGCGTGATGGCG
>CAYYDS010000193.1:4170-5116 GCA_964470665.1 uncultured Lentimicrobiaceae bacterium | reverse complement strand
GGGTATCTATTTCAAGCAAATTAAGTTGGGTGAGATCGGCAAAGCCTATCCGGCCCAGGGTTTCATAATAGGGCAGCTCGGCTGAAAAATCGGCAGAAGCAGCCACTTTCATGCGCAACAGCATATCCTGAATTTCTGTATTAAGGCTAAGTTGTTGATTATGAAGAGCCATACTGAGCGGCATTTGTGCAAATGTATTTCCCATAAGCTCTAAACGTCTAAAGGAGCCTTCAAGCTGTGCCTCGCCCGATTTGAGGTTTGTTCCTTGGCCCGAGAGGAGACACTCACCGCTTGTTGACCCAAAAAATGTCGGGTTTTCGAGAAGCGCACCCAGCGCCAGCTTATCTGCATTTAACAAAAGCCGATAGTGTGGCTGCTGCGTTATCGTATTGGTGCGAAAAACCAGGTCAGCTTTCAGGTTTCCTAAAGAGGTATAAATTTGGCTGCGGGTAGAAAAATCTTCGTATTTTCCGTGAAATACTCCAGCAAGCTCCATTTTGCCCAACTTATCAAAGATCGCGGGCAGGCCAATAAACGCGCCTTCGATTGGCAGCGAAAACGAACGGATATCGGCAGCTGTAGTGAACATTTGGTCGAGGTGAAAATCAATATCCGATTCAAAAAAATCAGGCAGGCCGCGCATGCTAATGTTTCCGAGCAAATTGGTGTTGTCGCCATAACTCAACGCCATGCTGCTTGCCTCAAAATCGGCCACTGTTCCAAGCATTTTTCCAGAAAAAGCAATCAAATTGGGCATTTCATACATTACCGGGGCAAAAACGCCTAAATCTGCCAGATATAGGGTGGAGGGGCGGATGTTTGCTTCGATGCGTATCGAATCAATAAACTCAATGAAAGCGGAATAGTTTGGGTAGAGAAACTGAAAATCAGCATCTAAGAACGATTTAGGCGTTGAAAGGCTCATTCTTTCGGCAAGGAGTTGATG
>CAYYDS010000193.1:3833-4160 GCA_964470665.1 uncultured Lentimicrobiaceae bacterium | reverse complement strand
TAAGATTCACGAGTTCGATGCCGCTCTTTTCTTTGGCTTTCAGCTGCTTGATATTGCCGCTAATGCTATCGCCAAGGATATGCAACTTATTGATTTTTAATTGTATATCATTGATATCTAAGTTGTTGTAATCCATCTCATTGACCAATCCCAAGGTATCGTCTTCAACAAGATAGGCAAAGGCCGCATGATCGAGCTGAAACGTGATCACCTCGATTGGGTATGGCTTATTTGGCCCGGCGGAATCTGTTTGGCTGCCGCTAAAGTAATCAACCAAAAATTGAAAGTTGAAGTCGTTTTCGCCCGAATATTGTACCAAACGCGCCT
>CAYYDS010000193.1:0-3823 GCA_964470665.1 uncultured Lentimicrobiaceae bacterium | reverse complement strand
TTGAAAAATCTGAAGGAAAAGCATGTAGCTCTATCGTTTCAGCTTTCAATAGGCTATTTTGATGTAAGTCATTAATATTCAAATCCCTTATCTGTAATGAGAGATCAATTCCAAGGTAAAATCTCCCAATAGTTACCTCCGTACCCACCTTTTCCGAAAGGTATCCGGCCAGCAAGCGCGCTGCTGTTGTTTGTGCATAAGGCTCGCTCATGACCACAAACAAGCTGAGGGGAATGGCCAAAAAAGCGGCCAAAGTCAGCAGAATACTATTAATGAGTACTTTTTTAATAATTTTGTGGTTTTTGATCGGATGAGTATTTACATTTTAGGCATCGAATCATCGTGCGACGACACCTCGGCAGCAGTTTTGGAAAATACCAAAGTGCTTTCGAACGTGATTGCCAATCAGGAAGTTCACCAAAAATATGGTGGAGTGGTTCCCGAATTAGCTTCAAGAGCACATCAGCAAAACATTGTCCCTGTTGTGGAAGCGGCGTTGCAACAGGCAAATATAAATAAAAATCAACTCCAAGTTATTGCCTATACACGTGGCCCGGGTCTTCTGGGTTCTTTATTGGTGGGCAGCTCTTTTTCGAAAGCTTTTGCACTCGCCAGAAACATTGATTTAGTGGATGTTGACCATATGGAAGCTCATATTCTCGCTCATTTTATCACCGAAAACGAGCAGAGCAGAGTGCCTTCTTTTCCTTTTTTATGCCTTACCGTTTCGGGCGGGCATACGCAAATTGTGAAGGTGAACGATTATTTCGACATGGAGGTGTTGGGCAAAACCATTGACGATGCTGCGGGCGAGGCCTTTGACAAGGCTGCTAAGATTTTAGGGTTAGCTTATCCGGGCGGTCCTTTGATAGATCGTTATGCTGCCGAGGGCAATCCGTTTGCGTTTAAATTTGCCGAACCCGCCATCAAAGATTTAGATTATAGCTTTAGTGGCCTAAAAACCAGCTTCTTATACACCATTCGCGACGAACTGAAAACCAATCCGTCATTCATACAAAACCATTTGCCCGATTTGGCTGCTTCGATTCAGCATAGCATTGTGAGTGCATTGATGAAAAAACTCATCAAAGCATCAAAGCAAAGCGGCATTCGCCAAATAGCCATTGCCGGCGGCGTTTCGGCCAATTCCGGCTTGCGACGGGCCATGGCATTATCAGCCGAAAAATATGGCTGGGAAATTTTTATCCCCAAAATCGGTTACACTACCGATAACGCAGCCATGATTGCCGTTGCAGGCTATTTTAAAACGAAGGCAAATCAATTTGCCAATCAAAAAATGAAACCTTATACCCGACAGGCAAACCGTCATCTTTAAATATCAATTCTATGAATTGGGAACAACTTCTTTCGGCAGAGCGAGTTAGCGTTTCGCATCAGATTACCGACATTCGCAGCGAGTTTCAGAAAGATTACGATCGCATTATCTTTTCCGGACCCTTTCGCAGACTTCAAAACAAGACGCAGGTTTTTCCGTTGCCCGGCAGCATTTTTGTTCACAATAGGCTCACCCACAGCCTAGAGGTTGCCAGTGTTGGGCGCTCGTTGGCCAATTTAGTTGCCCGAAAACTCACCGAGAAAATCGAAAAAGGGCAGAGTGAGCTTTTTACCGAGTTAGGAAGCATCGTTTCGGCTGCTTGTTTAGCGCACGATTTGGGCAATCCGCCCTTTGGCCACTCGGGCGAAGTGGCTATCAGCCAGTATTTTAGTCAGGGAAACGGAAAATCGCTGAAAAACCAGCTGGCCGACGATGAATGGTCAGACCTCACTTCGTTCGAAGGCAATGCCAACGCTTTCCGCATCCTCACCCATCAGTTTAACGGGAGGCGCAAAGGCGGTTACGCGCTCACTTTCGCCAGCTTAGCCTCAATGGTAAAATACCCTTATCCTTCGTTTCCGCAAGAGGAAGGGAAAAACAAATACGGTTTTTTTAAGTCGGAAACAGAAACTTTCAAACAAATGGCCAACCGCTGCGGCATACCGCTTTTAGATGCCGAAAAAAGCAAATATGCGCGGCATCCATTGGCTTTTTTAGTGGAAGCGGCCGACGATATCAGCTACCTGATTATGGACATTGAAGATGCCCACAAATTGCGCATTCTTAGCACCGAAGAAACCGACGAAATGCTTTCGAGCTTTTTTGTAAAGGAAGGCAACAACACTTTTTTCGAGCACAAGAATAAAGTGTATCAGGAAGTTACAGATACCAACGAGCGTATTGCCTTTTTAAGGGCCAGTGTGATAAACCTTTTGGTAACCGAGTCGGTTAACACATTTTTTACCCATTATGCGGCTATCATGGAAGGCAGTTTTCACTCGTCGCTGGTAAAAAACCTCGATCCTCATTGCCAGGAAGCATTAAATAACTGTCGAAAACATAGCGTTAAGAAAATCTACCGGCATCCGAGTGTTGTCAAAATAGAACTTACGGGCTTCAGCGTTCTCGGAATTTTGCTCGATGAGTTTATCAGCGCCGTGCTCGACCCTCAAAAACCGTATCATGCCAAGCTGCTAACGCTTCTGCCTGCACAATTTGCCTCCAATGAGGCCACGCTTTATGCAAAGCTCCAATCGGTTTTGGATTTTATTTCGGGTATGACCGACTTGTATGCCATGCAGCTCTATAAAGACCTCAAAGGCATACAGTAGAAGGCGCAAAACCGGGTGTTGAATTGCTTTTTGTATCATTGCAGAAAAAAAAGCGGATGACACATCAACCTTTTACCGACGACGACCAGTTAGCGGGCTTCGAAAAGATGCCCATCACACAGGCTGATGATTACGAAGGCGCTGTGGTTGCCACAGTTGTGCGGTTGAAAAACGCCAAGCGACATTCAACAGCCATACTTCATGTGCACGGTTTTAACGATTATTTTTTTCATGACCACATTGCCCGAGCCCTTTCAGCACAAAACATTGATTTTTATGGTGTTGATTTGCGCAAATCGGGGCGTTCGCTCTTGGATCATCAAAAAATGAACAACCTGAGGGATATCGAAGAGTATTTTGAAGATATTGCGAGCAGTTTGCAATTCATGCAGCAGTTTCATCGGGGGCCTATTGTCCTCGGGGGGCATTCGATGGGCGGTTTAATTGTGGCGCTTTTTGCAGCTTGTGGTCGCTACGATCATTTATTTCACGGAGTTTTCCTAAACAGCCCGTTTTTCGAGCAGAATAAGGATTTTCTTACACGCAAGCTTTTAGTTCCGCTTGTTTCGCGCATAGGCAAAAAACACCCAAACCTCAGTGTGCCGGGTGGTTTTTCGAAATTCTACGGGCCAAGCCTGCACCAATCCGAACATGGCTTATGGGATTACAACCTTAAATGGAAGCCGCACGTGGCGCCCCTTGTAAACGCCGGCTGGGTGAGGGCTATCCATCAAGCACAGAAAAAACTTCAGTCGGGCATTGAGATCAAACAGTCTGTTTTATTGATTTTTCCGAAAAAGAGCTACCGCAACTTCCGTTGGAATGACCGTTTTCTCAGTTCGGATGCAGTGGTTAATGTTGCACATATCCGCCAATATGCCGGTTCAATCCGCGCTCAAATGCAAACTTACGCGATTGATGGCGCTGTTCACGACGTATTTCTTTCGGACGAAAAGGCGCGTAATCAAGCATTAAGCATTTTAATTCATTGGATTTCAGCTTCCTTTTAGCTTAAAATATCATTTTTAAAAAAAACTCCCGTCAGCCTTACTGCCAACGGGAGTTTTCTGGTCATATTTCTACAAATTTTATTCTTCCGAAAGGAAAGGATAACGATAATCAGTAGGTGTGATAAAGGTTTCCTTGATTGTGCGGG
>CAYYDS010000192.1:3407-5138 GCA_964470665.1 uncultured Lentimicrobiaceae bacterium | reverse complement strand
TAACGATATTTATTCCGGCAGCCTTCGCTTCGGCAGCCATTTCGGCAACTATCTGCTCTAAAACAGCGCTTGGCAAACCTTCTTCTATAATGAACGCAGCACTAAGACACAAGGGTTTAGCCCCCGAAACAGCTAAATCGTTTACCGTTCCGGCAATGGCTAACTTACCGATGTTCGCTCCCGGAAAAAACAGTGGGTCAACCACATACGAATCGGTTGTAAACGCAAATTGCATACCCGAAAGCTCAATCACGGCCGAATCGGCCATATCGGCCAAAATCGGATTGTGAAAATGTTTTAAAAAAAGGTTGTTGATGAGTTCGTGGCTGAGTTTTCCACCGCTCCCATGCCCTAATAAGATCTTCTTCTCTGTTTTCATCCGGCAAGCGGTTTTTTATATCTAAAATAGGCTGCACAAGCGCCTTCGTTCGATACCATGCAGGCACCCACGGGGTCGGAGGGAGTACATGCTTTGCCAAAGAGTTTGCAGTCGGGCGGTGTGGCCGCACCTTTCAGCACTTCGCCGCAAATGCAGCCTTTGTCTTCGCGAGTAGGTTCTACTTCAATTTTGAGTTGTTTTTGGGCATCGAAATCGGCATATTTTTCGCGCAAAGACATGCCGCTCAATGGCAATATGCCTAAGCCACGCCACCAGTCGTCGCGCAACTCAAATACTTCGTCCAACAGTTCGAGTGCTTTAGGATTACCTTCGGGCTTAACCACACGGCTATATTGGATTTCCACTTTTGGCTCGTTTGCTTCGTGCTGAAGTACCAACATATAAATAGACTGAAGGATATCTAATGGTTCAAAACCACTGATAACCACCCCAATACGGTATTTATCCGGTATAAAATTGTACATATCGCTTCCTGTGATGGTACTTACATGCCCGGGGCCGAGGTATCCGTTTATTTGTACGCCTTGGTTGATAAGCGCCGCCATTGCAGGTGGTATCACTTTATGCGCGCTGAGCACAAAAAAGTTGAACAGCCCGACCATCTGAGCCTTTACAATGCCGGCTGCGGTACCGGGTGCGGTAGTTTCGAAGCCAATTCCCAGAAAAACAACCTTTTTTCTTCGGTTTTTTTTGGCAAGTGTAAGGGCGTCGAGTATGCTATATACGATGCGAATGTCGGCGCCGGCAGCTTTTTCCAGCTCGAGCGATGAGCTGCTACCCGGAACCCGAATGAGATCGCCATAGGTGGCAATGATGGTGTCGGGCAGGCGGCCTAAGGCAATGGCCTGATCAATAAAACGCCGGTCGGTAACACAAACCGGACAGCCCGGGCCCGATATCAAACGAATGTGTTCGGGCAGGAGCGAAGGAATTCCAAAGCGGTGAATGGCCATTGTATGCCCTCCGCAAACCTCCATTATCTGCATGGGTTTGCGCGATTCGAAACGGATGCGGTTGACTAAAGAGATGATTTTTTGCTGATCGCGATATTCGTCAATATATTGCATGTCAATATCTTAAACAATTCGTTTGCCGGTAATTTTTTCTTTCTCATCCAAGCCTTGGTTGAAGGATTCAAACTCTTCAAAAAGGCGCAATGTAGCTTCAGCTTCTTCCGGGCTAATTTTTTGAAGCGCAAAACCGGTGTGCAGCAACACAAAATCGCCAATGGCTATCTCTTCTTGACTCAGCATTTCGAGGCTTGCCTGAACCATTGCACCGCCCACGGAACACATGGCCAAATCGCCTTCGATTGAAAGAATTTTTGCAGG
>CAYYDS010000192.1:0-3397 GCA_964470665.1 uncultured Lentimicrobiaceae bacterium | reverse complement strand
ACACTCAGACACATAGGATGAAAAGTTTTATCAAAATTAGAAAAAGCTTTGATACGTTAGCCATTGGAAAAGATTGCATGGGCTATTCGTTGCTGTCAGCCTTAAAGATATTTCCAATGCCTTTTCCGATTTTCTGAATGGTTTCGATGCCTTTTGTAAGTGGTTCGGTGGAAACATCATCGTATTGTTCCATCATATAGCTTTCGTTAAACTGTTGTGGATACACGATAATCCGGCTATTGGCGGAAAAATGTTTTTCAATTTTGTAAGGCAGATTTTCGAGCATGGGCATATAAGAAGCCGTTCCCCGCCTTGCCGAAACCAGCACAATGAGGTCGTCTTCGTGAATATTTCGCGATAAAATCAGAAAATCTTCCCAATCGTCAAAGGCAATGTTGTTGATTGAAGCGGTAAGTTTCTCGGTTTTAATTACTTTGTTAATGGCGATGATGGTTTGCTCATCGGTATAAAGCAAAATCGGAATGCTTAGCTCCTGAGCGAGTTTGGCAATTTTGATGAGCCATTTTTCAAATCCTAACTCGTGTTCGGATAAGGGCGGGGCCGAAATAACGATGCGTTTGTGCGTTGCAAGCGGTTTTTCGATATGGCAGATAAAGGTGCTTTTATTGGTATTGTTCAAGATACTTTCGACCTTCCTGCCGATAATTTTTTCAATTAAACCGGCTTTGCGCGGCCATCCGAGCACAATGATATCGGCCATTATTTCGCGCGAAATACGTGCAATTCCGCTTGCAGCATGAAAGTCGATAGTGGTGATTATGTTTACATTGGTTTCTGAGGCGGAGGCTTGTTTTACGAAACTTTCTAATTTATTTCTGGTTTTCAGGATGTTAAGCTCGGCTTCGTTGTTGTTGGAAACCACGCTTAAAATGGAAACCGGATTGACGGATTTTTTATCTTTAATAAAAATTGAGAATTCGAGCAGCCGTTCGAGCGCTTCGATGTCGGCAATGGGCAGCAAAATATGCTCGTTTACAGCACCGTTTTGGCTGATCAGGCTTTCGGTATCGTTTTCGCTTTCGATCATTATTTTTTTGGCAGCTTTTTCGGTAGCAAAAGAAGCAACGATACAGGTGATGAGAATTAGGATAATGGTTCCGTTGAGGATGTTTTCGTCGAGTATTCCTGCTCTGAATCCTACCAAAATAACGGCCAGAGTGGCCGCTGCATGCGCTCCGCTTAATCCGAAAATAATCTGACGTTGGGCATTGCTGTATTTGAAAGACAACTGGGTAAACAATGCCGCCAGCCACTTGCCAAAAATGGCTACAGCCGATAGCGTTCCTGCTATGATCAAGGCCATGGGGCCGCTCAAAATTACCGAAACATCCACCAACATCCCTACGCTAATAAGGAAAAAGGGGATAAAAAGCGAGTTGCCCAGAAACTCGATGCGGTTCATCAGAGCCGATGAGTTGGGAATGAGTTTATTGAGCGCCAATCCGGCCACAAAAGCGCCGATAATAGGTTCTACGCCAGCTACTTCGGCCAAAAAGGCGGCAAAAAATACAACCGACAATACAAAGATGTAATGGGAATGTTTTTCGCTTTCCAATTTTCTAAAAAACCATTTTGCGAAGCGGGGTATAAGAAAAAACATGATTGCCGAAAAAATCGCAAGCGAAACGCCCAGGCGAATCCAGAATTCTTGATTGAGGTTGCCCTGGTTATTGCCCATTATCACGGCAAGGATGATAAGCACAGCTGTGTCGGTAAGAATAGTGCCGCCTACGGTTATGGCTACGGCTTGGTTTTTAGATACCCCCAACTTACTCACAATGGGATAGGCCACCAAAGTATGCGTGGCAAACATGCTGGCTGTGAGGAAGCTGGCATTGAAATCGTAGCCTAAAAAATAATGGCAAACGGGAAACCCAATGAGTAGCGGAATGGCAAAGGTGAAAAGGCCAAACATGAGGCTCTTGTTGCGATTGGCTTTAAATTCGTTTAGATCGAGTTCCAATCCGGCAATAAACATAATGTAAAGCAAGCCGATTGTTGAAAAAAGCTCAATGGCCGAATTGTTTTCGAGGATGTTCAGCCCATGAGGCCCGATGATCACTCCCGAGATGATTAAACCAATTATTCCAGGTATGTTTAACTTGCGCAACAGTATGGGCGACAGAAGAATAATGAAAAGTATCAGCGAGAAAACCAAGATTGGGTTTCCAAGGGGGCGTTCAAACTCGTGAAGAAGTTGTTCAAAAAAGGTATCCATTTTTAGCCAAATGATTTGTTGCGCATCACTGAAAAATAAGTAGCAATATTAAGGCTTTTTTTTGAAAAAAAACGAAAGGACTGGGCTTTTGACCACCCAGTCCTTCGTGCAGAGTTTTTGTATTGCAGGGGTTTGCGCTAAATTTCGGCTCGCTATTACCTTTGTTTATAGGCGATTCCCAAATTTGCATTGATGGCAGAGATGCTTTCTTTGCTCGTTGTTAAATCTGCAGATTTTAACTCCGGTTTGGCAGCAAAATAATCGGCCTGCAACAAAAAGCGCCACCTGGATGCAATGGCGCAACGGATAAGAAGTCCGACTGCATGGTCTCCACCAAACCAGTTTGCAGCAATGCCAACTTTTGGCTCAAATTTGTAACCAAAGGTTAATAAGAATATCTCTAAATTTTAATCCATTGTTATTCAGGTGTTTATATGTATCGTTGAGGATCCAAACAGAATTAATAAAGTTATCTTTTCAAAAAAAAATATCGCTGCACAGCTGTTATCAGTTTGTTTGACCGTAAGGATACCAAAGTAAAGCTCAGTAAAATTGGCAATTTATTAGAAAGGTTATTGCATATTATTGATTTCTTGATGTTTAGCTCCACATTAGAGGATATGCTTCTCAATCACGACAAAATTTTCGATGTCCGAACAATCCGGCTGTTTAAAGACAAAATGGCGAAAAAGAACGTTACAGAACAGTTATTTGAGCAATTTGTTAATGAGTTAAACAACAAAGGGTTAATTATAAATAAAGGGCGGATTGTAGATGCGGGTCGTGTAGAAGTTGCCTGCCAACGCAACACACGTGAAGAAAACGCTCTAATCAAAGGGGGCAAAGAGAAATATTGCATTGTTAAATCTTGCTTACAAGCTATTTTGTTATGAGCAGCCGGTACGATTACAGCTTTTACCAATTAAAGCGTAAAAACAATTGCATGCAAATAGCTTGACAGGTAGATAAATAGATGGCAGAAAATGCTAAGTACATGACAAAAAATCGCAAAGATGTTTAAAATTTTCTAAGTTATTTGAATGCAGCGCTTTAGCAAGATGAGTCAGGCCATATTTGAAAATACTATGAGCCCGACGATCGTATTTTTTGATTGGTATGGGAGCAATCTCATCCAGACTTATTCCGATTTTATAAGCC
>CAYYDS010000191.1:0-5159 GCA_964470665.1 uncultured Lentimicrobiaceae bacterium | reverse complement strand
TGCGAAACATAAATAACCCTCAGCCAAAAGATAAGAAAGAGTCGGTGCAGGCTATTCCGCTCGCTTTTAAACATCAGGCTAAGCAGCTTACCGAAAAGATAAACACAAAAGTGGGCATTAAAAGAACGGCTGCCGGAAAAGGCTCCATTGTGATTGATTTTAACAACGACAGCGAGTTTGAGCGCATCATGAGCAAACTCAACAACCCATAAAAAATGTTCAGATATAAACTGTTGCACCTTCTGTTGTTTGCAGTTTTTTTACCCATTCTTTTGCCGGCGCAGGTAGCTAATGCAGATGCAGCATCCAAGACCAAACGGATTCATTCGCCGCACAAAGCATCCATTTATTCTGCCGTGCTGCCCGGCTTAGGACAGGCCTACAACCGCAAATACTGGAAAATACCTATTGTATATGGGGGTTTTGGAGGCCTTGGCTATTTTGTTTCGATCAACACCAAAGAATACCGCTTAGCCAAAGAAGCATATGCTTATGTATCGTCGGGGGCCGAATATCCCATCGAAAACAAATATGTAGGGCGCTACTCGGCCTCTGATCTGATCTCAATACGCGATTATTACCGCCGCAATACCGAATTAAGCTGGATACTCAGCGGCTTATGGTACTTGCTCAATATTGTGGATGCCACTGTTGACGCGCATTTTTTTGATTACGACATTTCGGACAACCTGAGCCTGAACATACAACCTTCGCTCTTGCCCAGCCATCCGATTACACAAACGCTTGACACAAAAACAATGCTCTCGCCGCCCGTTGCGGGAATAAGCATAAACCTGAAATTTTGATGATAAACCCCTTGCAAATTGTGCTCATCGGATACGGCCGCATGGGCAAAATGATTGAGAGCATTGCAGCCGAACGAGGCCATCGCATTGCAGGCATCGTTGACACGCCCGAACAGCTCGATCTGCTTAAAAAAGGCAACATCCGGGGAGATATAGCTATTGACTTCAGCCAACCCAAAGCAGTAAAGGCCAATTTGGAGACCTGTTTTTCGCTGCACTTGCCCATTGTAGAAGGCACAACCGGGTGGCACGATCTGTTGCCCGAAATAAGCAAAACAGTAAGCAAAAATGGGTACAGCCTGTTTTATGCACCCAATTTCTCTATCGGAATGAACATTGCCTTTGCGCTCAACCAGCAATTGGCAAAACTTACGCGCAACACAGGCTTCAAGATAGAGCTAAGCGAAACACACCATATTCATAAATTGGATGCCCCAAGCGGCACCGCTATCCGTTTGGCCAACGATATTTTGGCTCAACACAACGAACTAAGTGGCTGGACAACGGACAAACCTTCCGATAAATCACTTTTGCACATCGAAGTAGAGCGCATAGGCGAGGTAAATGGCATTCATCAAGTTACAGCCAGATCGGCTGATGAACTAATTGCTTTGCGTCACGAAGCATTTAGCCGGCAGGGCTTTGCGTTGGGTGCAGTATTGGCAGCCGAGTTTTTAGTGGATAAGAAAGGAGTTTTCAATATGGCCGATCTCCTCAAATTCAGCTTATAAGGCCAGCCAAAAAACAATGCATCAGCCTCGTGCATCATTCTGATTATGAATTATTAACTCATACGGACATCAAGCATCTGCGAAACTTTTATAATTTAGCCGCTTCTTAATCGTGACAATATGCTCCAACTCATTCTGATTTTACCTGCCCTGCTCACCATTCCCACTTTGTTTGCATGGAAGGTTTTTGAAAAAGCAGGAAAAAAAGGTTATTACACCCTCATTCCATTTTTTAACCTTTACGTGCTTCTTCAACTCATTAAAAAGCCCTTATGGTGGGGCCTGCTCTTGTTCTTTCCGTTTATAAACTACTTTGTTTATATGTTGATGCTCATAGAGTTGGTAAAAGCTTTCAGGAAAAATAGCCTTTGGCAACAGATCGTGGTTGCGGTGTTTCCATTTGTATATCTGCCCATCCTGGGCGCCGATAAAACCGCTGTTTACTACGACCCAACCACCTTGAAGAAGGTTAAAAAAGGTGCTGTAAGAGAATGGGTTGACGCAATACTGTTTGCCGTGGTAGCCGCTACCATCATTCGCACTTTTTTGTTTGAGGCCTATACGATTCCTACCTCAAGCATGGAAAAATCACTTCTTGTAGGCGATTTTCTTTTTGTAAGCAAAATTAGCTACGGCCCGCGAATTCCCAACACGCCGCTATCGTTTCCGTTTGTGCACCACACCATGCCGCTAAGCGAAACTGCCAAATCGTATGTTGAATGGATTAAATGGCCTTATTACCGTTTTGCAGGCCTTGGTCCAATAAAACGCAACGATGCCGTGGTATTCAACTATCCGGCCGGCGATACCCTGAGCGATCGCTTTCAGAGCAATGTGAGCTATTACTCTTTAATAAGGGAATATGGTCGCCAGCGCGTTTGGAGCGACGAACGCAACTTTGGAAAAATCATCGCGCGCCCGGTTGACAAACGTGAAAACTACATTAAACGCTGTGTGGGCCTGCCCGGCGATGTCATCCAGATCAGCCACGGCGAACTTAGCGTAAACCAACAACCCAACCCCACGCAAGGCATCATCCAGTATCGCTACAAAGTGGTAACTGACGGGAGCGCCATCAACCCAAAAACATTAGAAAAACACAATATCACCGAAGGCAAAATCAATGGCACTTATGGAGAATACACCTTCTGGATAAGCGAAAATGTGGCCGAGCAACTCAGAGCATTGCCTACCATCAAAGAAGTGAGCCGCATTACTGAACCGGAAGGCGAATGGAACAACGAAATTTTCCCCAACAGCCCTGATTATCCTTGGAATGTGGATAACTTCGGGCCGCTCGAAATTCCAAAAGCACATCAAACCGTTGCACTCAATCTAAATAATCTGCCCCTATACGAGCGCATCATCCAAGCCTACGAAGGAAATAAGCTCGAAGTAAAAGACAACCTCATCTATATCAACGGAAAAGCTGCCGACAGCTATACCTTTAAAATGAATTATTACTGGATGATGGGCGACAACCGCCACAACTCGGCCGACTCGCGCTATTGGGGCTTCGTCCCGGAAGATCACATTGTTGGGAAAGCTGTTTTTGTATGGCTCTCGCTCGATAAAAGCAAGCCCTTATTTGGGGGAAAAATACGTTTTAGCAAATCAATGCGTTTTGTCAAATAAATGGAAATTAAAAAAAATGAAAAAAGCCACGATTGAAACCAATAAAGGCACCATGGTGCTCGAACTCTTTGACGATGATGCCCCGGGCACAGTCGCTAACTTTGTAAAACTTTCGCAATCAGGTTTTTACAACGGGTTAAAATTTCACCGCGTCATTCCCGACTTCGTTATTCAAGGAGGTTGCCCAAGAGGCGACGGCACAGGCGGACCGGGCTACGCCATTCCCTGCGAGCTCAGCGGAAAGAAACAATACCACGATCGCGGAGTAATCTCGATGGCACATGCCGGACGCAACACAGGAGGTTCGCAGTTTTTTATTTGCCATAGCCGGCAAAATACAGCACATCTCGACCGCAATCACACCGTTTTTGGTAAAGTAATCGAAAACGTAGATGTCGTTGATCTCATCCGTCAGGGCGACACCATCGTTTCGATCACAATTTCAGAAGAGTAAAAAATAAATTTATTGCAATAAAGCCCGGCTCGCCGGGCTTTATTGTTTTAGGCAAACAAATATCAAACGAATTTGTGATGCAAAAATTCAACGATTTTCTTATTTTTGCCTAAAAAATAACTACAGGGTAAAATGACACAGTCAGGCAATACTATAAAGGGCAACACCCTGAGAAACAAAGAAATAAAAACAGAGCCGGCGAAGGTAGAAGCGGAGGAAAAAGCTGTATTAAAAAAAACAAAAAAGAAAGCAAAAACAAAAAGTTGGAAGCCCGACCCACGCTGGGTAAGCCTCTTTGGAATCTTAATTTTATTATCGGCAGCTTATCTTGCTCTATCGTTTTTTTCGTTTTACCTAAACTGGTTTAATCAACTTACCGACGACTATTTTTCCGACCTGCCGATAGGTTTGGTGCTCACCGACACCCAAATGGAAATCAACAATTGGTCGGGTAATTTGGGCGCATTTTTATCACAGTTTTTTATTAAAGACGGTTTTGGCATAGGCGCATTTTACTTGATATTTTTATTAACGGTGCTTGGAACTCGTTTGGTTTGGAAGAAAAAATTCATCTCGGGCTGGGGCATCTGGAAATACGCCATGATGAGCTTGGTTTGGCTGCCTTTGCTATTGGCCGCGATCTTCCCCACCGACCCCATGAACACCTTAGCCGGAGTGGTAGGGATCTTTCTTTATTCGTATGTGGCAGCCGTGCTCGGTAAAGTTGGTTTGATTATCAGTCTGATTTTTATTTTCATCGTATTTCTGTTTTTCACGCTGCGCCAGCCTTTAGCATTGTTTGTCCAAAAAAATGAGAACCCCCAAAACCAGGAAAAAGAACGTGTGCAGCAGGCTACCGACAAATACAATACCATTGAATTTGCAGTAAACGATGAAGAAGGCGAAGATCAAATCTCTGATAATGAATTCACTCTAAAAACCGAAAAACGCAACACACTTAAAGAGACCCTCAACATCGAAATGGCCGTAGAGCCGGCATTGCCAACCGAAAAGCCGCCCTCCTCCCCTTCATCCGATCCGATTACAGAAATTAAGCTTGACATTGAAAACAGCATAAGCGAAAAAAGCAAAACAAAAGGCAGCATCGCGCATCAAGGCCTCGACACACTTTACGACCCTACGCTCGATTTGGCCGACTACAAATTGCCGCCGCTCGACCTGCTCAACCTCTATGGGGATGGCACCATAAACGTAGATCGCAACGAACTCGAAGCCAATAAAAACCGCATTGTTGAAACCCTGAGCAATTATGCCATAGGCATCGAAAGAATAAAAGCCACGATTGGTCCGGCCGTTACGCTCTACGAAATAGTACCCTCGCCGGGCATTCGCATTTCGCGCATCAAAAGCCTTGAAGACGACATAGCGCTCAGCCTATCGGCCATCGGCATCCGAATTATTGCACCCATCCCCGGAAAGGGAACTGTGGGCATTGAGGTGCCAAACCTTAAGCCCGAAATTGTGTCAATGCGGTCTATCTTAGGTTCGGAGCGCTTCATATCGAGCAAATAC
>CAYYDS010000190.1:995-5168 GCA_964470665.1 uncultured Lentimicrobiaceae bacterium | reverse complement strand
ATAACATTTTTTTAACAATTAAAGCGATTTAACAATGGTACTTCCAACAAACCTCAAGCATGTTGCAACAGCAGCCGAACTCACCGAACTGATTAACAGCGAAACCAATGTGATGGTATGCTGTGGCCGAATGGGCCCCATGTGTATTCCGGTGTATGGCATCATGGAAGAGCTTGAAGATGAGTATAATAACGTAGCATTCCGCGATATGCTTTTCGATTCGCCGGAAGCAGGAGCCATTCGTAATCTACCGGAATGTCGCAATTTTATGGGGCTTCCATTTACGGTTTACTTCAAAAATGGCAAAGTTGTAGCTGCTACAAGCAGTATTCAAAACCGCGATCAGATCACCACAATTCTCGACCGCGAATTTGGCAAAGCCTAAGCCAAGTGAAAAAATCAATAGGCTGTAGGGATAATATTCGCTACAGCCATTTTTTAACTCACTGATTTTTACTATTTTAATAGTTAAATTTAAATATGCAAACCACTCATTACGATTCCATAATTATCGGTGCAGGCCCTGCAGGGCTAACCGCCGGAATATATATGTCGCGCGCCAAAGCCAGGGTGTTGATTTTAGATTCTGGCGTGGCCGGCGGACAAATGATACTTACCCACGAAATAGCCAATTATCCCGGATTTGAAAGTGTTTCGGGTTATGAGTTGAGCAACAATATGCGCAAACAAGCAAAAAACTTAGGTTGTGCCATAATGTCAGGCATTTCAATTCAAAGCATTGATTTTGAATCGCCAATAAAGACAGTTGGGCTTAGCAATGGTAAAAATTTTAGCGCCGACACCATCATTTTAGCTACCGGAGGCCGCTCGCGCAACTTAAATGTGAGCGGTGAAGATAACTTTAAAGGAAGAGGCATCTCATACTGCGCCACATGCGATGGCGACTTCTTCACCGGAAAAGAAATTGCAGTTGTTGGCGGCGGAAACAGCGCTCTCGAAGAAGCCGTTTCGCTCACAAAATATGCCAGCAAGGTTACGTTAATCCACCAGTTCGACCATTTTCAGGGCTTCGAGCATGCCCAACAACAAGTTAGGCAAAACGAAAAAATTGATGTTAAACTCAGTTCGGTAATTAAGTCATTCAATGGCGAAGAACAATTGGAATCGGTTACGGTTGAAGATCTTATTACAAAAGAGCAATATGACATTGCACTAAACGGAGTATTCATTTTCATTGGTTATGAGGCCAATACCGATTTCTTAAAAGGCCGTTGCATCGCATTGAATGATCGGGCTGAAATTGTGGTGGACAGCAATATGCAAACCAATGTAGCCGGCGTGTATGCTGCCGGAGATGCCGTAGCAAAGCGTTACCGCCAGATTACTTTGGCAGTTGCTGATGGCACTTTAGCCGCTCTGAATGCCATGGAATACCTCAACAACAAAAAAACACAGCATTAATCTTACGCCCAATCTCTAAAAAAACCGCTCACAAAAGGGCGGTTTTTTTTATTTAGACGTGAAATAAAATAGGCCGGCTTCATTGCATCTGAAGCAAAATGCCTATTTTTGCTTCAAATTCTTCAGGGCAGGGTGCAATTCCCGATCGGCGGTCAAAGTCCGCGACTCTTGCCAAAAGCAAGACTGAGCCGGTGAAACTCCGGAACCGACAGTTAAAGTCTGGATGGAAGAAGAATAACCTTTTTGCACTGCAACTTTTTAGGTTGCTTGTTCTGGCGTTAAACAGCATGCTGTTTGCGCCATGCGTTTTGGTTTTCGATGCCTTGCTCTGACGAATTGATGCAAGGTATTTTTTTTTTAACCAAAACGTTAGCGTTATGTTACGTAGTTTATTTCTCGGCTTTTTTATTTTCATCCATGTTGGAACCATGGCCCAACAACTTTTTGGCGGGAGAGTGTTAGATGCCGACAGCCGGCAGGGTTTGCCCGGGGTCAATATTCGCCTCAGCGGCAGTCAGTTGGGTGCGATTAGCAATTCACAAGGCAGGTTTAGCATCGAAATTGCAAGCTTTCCGGTGGTTTTAAAATTCAGTTTAATCGGCTATGAAAACGCTGAAGTGAACCTCCAAGGCCCTGCTTCGGCTACTGACAGCTTGATACTGCTGCATTCGGCCGTTATACAGCTCGACGAGGTAAATATTTTGTCGGGGCAGGCAGTTGCGCAATACAACCCCATTTCTTTTCAAACCATTGATCGGCAAAAGATTGCCAACGAATTGGGCGACAAACCCTTGCCCGAGGTATTTAGTTTCAGCCCCGGCTTATTTTCGCATCGCGAAGGCGGCGGCGCGGGCGATGCCACATTGCGCATCAGGGGTTTTGAACAAGAAAACATTGCCGTTTTGCTCGATGGGGTTCCCATCAACGGGGCCGAAAATGGTTTGGTTTATTGGAACAACTGGATGGGACTGGCCGAGGTAGCCTCCTCCATTCAAATACAGCGTGGGATTGGCGCATCGAAAGTTGCACTAAATTCGGTGGGCGGAACGGTGAACATCGTAACATTAGGGCGCAACATTGAAAAACGCGGTATGATCACTATTCAGACAACCGATTATGGCAATAACCGGCTGAGTATCAATTATCATTCGGGGCAAACCCCAAAGGGATGGGCGTTTGGTTTTCTCGCATCGCGCACTCAGGGAGGGGGCTATATTCCGGGCACTTTTGTGGATGGATGGGCATATTATCTCAACATCAGCAAAGAGATAAGTCAGCGGCAGCGAATTGTTTTTTCGGCGCTCGGAGGCCCCGAAAAACACGGGCAGCGAAACATACAATTATCTAAGGATGAGGTTGATCGCTATGGATACGACTACAACAAAGAATGGGGAGGCCTAAACGGTCAGTTAAAAAACAGCTCGCAAAATTTTTACCACAAACCGCATCTTGCACTCAATCACTATCTGCAATTCGGGGCGCAAAACCTGCTGGCTACTTCGCTCTATTTCTCGCCGGGCAAAGGAGGTGGAACATGGAGCGACAGCTACGATCAAACCGTCAACCTATACAGCTTTCGTACGGCTTCAGGGCAAATTGACTGGGAAGCCATTTACCGCTATAACCAAGAAAACAGCGACACCATTGAGTTGTATAACGGACAAAAAATAAGTGGAAACAGCAAATTAGTGCAAACCAATTTTTTGGCAAGCCATATCTGGGGCGGCTTGATTTCGAATCTTGAGCTAAAACTTTCGCCAAATACCAAATGGACAAACGGCATACACTACCGCTATTTTAGCTCCGAGCTGAAACAAGAAGTGGCCGACCTGCTTGGCGGCAATTTTTATGTTGACGATTATGCATGGTCGTTAGCCGGTATGGCCGGAAGAAATCCCATAAAACAAATTGGCGATGTTATCCGCTTAAACAACGGCGCTTTAGTGCATCAGGCTACTCTTTTTTCGCAAATCGAATACCATCGGGGGCCATATATGTTTTTTGCCTCCGCAAATTTGTCGGGCAACACCTATCGCCGGCACGACGAATACAATTATCCGACACAAAAATGGAGCGAAACCGTCAGTCGGGCAGGCTTCGATTTTAAAACCGGATTTGGTTATGCGCTTACCCAAAGCCAACACCTTTATTTAAATGCCGCATATTTTTCGAAAGCACCCTATTTTAAATTTGTTTTTGGCAATTTCAACAACAACCCTTCGCTAAATCTGCAAAATGAAAAAGTAAGCACTGCCGAAGTCGGATACAGTGTTTTACACGAAAAAGTGCATTTCAATCTGTCGGCTTATTACACTTTTTGGCAAAACATATCTTTTTTATCCTACGAATACATTCAGCTCGAAAACAACAGCCAAACCCGTGCAATGGTTAGTGGGCTTGGGTCGGAGCACCTTGGAGTGGAAGCGGATTTAGCGTTGAAGCTTTCAAATAATATTCAAATTAAGGCCATTGCTTCCTTGGGCAACTGGAAGTGGCAAAACGATGTGAGCGCCATATTATTTAACGATCTCAATCTGCCCGTTGACACGGTAAACGTTTATGTAAAAGGGCTTTACGTTGGCGGGCAGCCGCAGCAGCAGTTCGGTTTAGCCATTGAAGCCAAACCTTGGAAACAGATCAGTATCAGCTGCGAAGCCATGCATTACCGCAAACAATTTGCCCGTTTCGACCCTTCGGGGCGAAGCGATGCAAACGATCGAAGCCAGTCGTTCAGGCTCGATCCGGCAACGG
>CAYYDS010000190.1:0-984 GCA_964470665.1 uncultured Lentimicrobiaceae bacterium | reverse complement strand
TCGAGCAATCGCCTGAGCTTTTACGGGCGGCTAAACAACCTTTTCAACCTGCGCTATATCTTGAACGGAGAGGACGGCCCAACCCATCAGCTGGATAGTTTTAGGGGATTTTGGTCGTTTGGCCGTACTTTTGATGTGGGTTTGCGGATCGATTTTTAGTATAACAAGCGTTTGCCTTTCGCTCTGCTTGCTACAAATTCGTAATTTCGCCGGCACAATAGAATAGGTTCGCTTATTGAGCAGGCGTCATAAAGGCTTGCATCACACAATGCAAGCAACATTGCAATAAGGCACAAAACTTATTCGTCAAAAACGCTTCGATCTAAGAAAAAGCTATGGTGATGGGCAAATTTTTTTCAAGTTTTTCAATTCGAAAAATGTGCTTAGGGGCACTTTTGCTGTTGCCTTTTGTAGCACTAAGCCAAAATACCGACATCGAGCTACTGAAAGAAATCAATTTGAACCGCAATAGGAGTTTTGATTCCATCCTGCGCACGATAACCCATACGGCAGGCCCGGTGGCCTTTATAACTCCACTGCTTATTTTGTCGCTCAGCTATAGAAAAAAAACGCGAAACTTAGGCCGCAAAGCCAGCTATCTCATTGTTGCAGTGCTCACTGCCGTGCTCATTACCACCAGTTTGAAGTATTCCATAAATCGCCCCCGGCCTTTTGTTACCTACGATTTTATCGAAAAAATGAGTTCTGGCGGCAGCCCTTCTTTCCCCTCGGGGCACACTACCGATGCTTTTGTGATTGCCACCGCCATGAGCCTTGCTTTTCCGCAACTTTCTGTGGTTTTGCCTTTTTTTGTTTGGGCTGTTTTAGTGGCCTATTCCCGCATGGCGCTTGGAGTGCATTATCCGGTTGATGTGCTGGTAGGCATTCTTATTGGTTTGGCGGCAGCTTTTGGCTGGTATCTTGTTTTTAGGAAAAAGTATTTATTAAAAAAGCCTTGATAATCAAGGCTTTAAATCTTTTTTT
>CAYYDS010000189.1:0-5303 GCA_964470665.1 uncultured Lentimicrobiaceae bacterium | reverse complement strand
GTAATTTTTAGCCATATAAGCAGGCTTTAAAGAATTATTGGCCGGATATTCAAAAATATTCAACTCGCTTTTACTTTGAAGGCATAAACAGCAATTTTGTTGTTTTATTGTATTTTCCTGCGTTTTAGCCTTTTTAGCCGTTTTTTTGCCTTGCAAACACTCGTCTATTTTATAAACCGGCGCTGCCAAACAAGCATTATTTCGCCTATTTTTGCAAAAAAACTTCATTTATGCCTTTTATACAAAAAGATAAGCTTTTTTCGAAACGCTGGCTCATCAATTACAGCCTTATCCTTAGCGGGTCGTTTATCCTTGCTGCCGGCTTTGTGCTGTTTATTACACCTTACAAAATTGTTCCCGGAGGCGTGTATGGCATTGCCATCATTCTTCACTATATGTTAAACCTTCCGGTGGGTTTAACTGCGCTTACGATGGATATTCCGCTTACCATTATTGGCATCAGGGTGCTGGGGCCGCGCTTTGGATATAAAACCGTTACGGGTTTTCTGCTCACTGCCGTTTTTGTTGACGGCCTTACCTGGCTATACGGGGCCGACCCCTTGGTGCCCGACGAACCCCTGCTGTCGTCCATTTTTGGCGGTGTTTTTATTGGCATTGGGCTCGGGCTCATTTTTAAATCGAAAGCCACATCAGGTGGTACCGATATTGTAGCCATGATCATTAGCAAATACACAAAACTACCTGTGGGTCAGCTGCTTATTTATGTTGATTCGGCCATCGTGTTGGCAGGCCTTTTGGTGTTTAAAGACTGGAAAATTCCGCTCTATAGCCTTATCGTCATTTTTATTACGGGGCAGGTGGTTGATACCATACTCCAAGGGATTAACTACGATAAAACCTTGTTTATCATTTCCGAAAAATACGAGGATATTCGCAATAAGATTATCAACGATCTAAACCGCGGAGGCACCTATATAAATGGAACGGGCATGTATAACGGCAGCGAAAAGACCATCATTTTTACCGTTGTCAACCGCCGCGAAATGGCCATACTTCAGGAATATATCCATCAAGTAGATCCGAAAGCGTTTGTTACGGTTATCAATGCCAACGAGATTCTGGGCGAAGGCTTTAAATCGTTGAAAGACAAAGTTTCCGACTAAGATGTCGTTTATAGTCCGATATCATCCCTTTTCCCGGCCTTGGTTCAAGGCCTACGCTTTTATTGTTGCCGGCGCCTTGCTCATTGCCTCGGGCTATGCTTTTTTTATCACTCCGCACAAAATAGTGCCTGGCGGTATTTATGGCATCAGCATCGTGCTTCACCACACTTTTGGCACGCCTGTGGGAATGATGGCACTGGCCTTCAATTTGCCGCTTACCCTTACAGGCATTAAAGTGCTGGGGCCGCGTTTTGGCATTAAAACTTTTACGGGTTTCATGCTCACTTCGGTATTTATGGATTTGATCGGCCTTTGGTTTGGCGAAAAAGCGCTTATCCCCGACGACCTTATCCTTTCTTCGGTTTATGGTGGAGCGGTGATAGGCCTTGGAGTGGGTTTTTTGTTTAAGGCAAAAGCCACTTGCGGCGGCACCGATGTGATGGCCATGATGCTGGGAAAATGGACCGGCCGCCCGCTTGGCCAGTTGATGATGAGTGTGGATACGCTCATTGTGATCATGGGTTCTTTGGTCTTTCTCGACTGGAAAATACCGATGTATTCGCTTATAGCCATCTTTGTAATGGGGAAAACAATAGATACCGTGCTTCAGGGATGGACGCACGATAAGGTTGCGCTTATCGTATCAAATCGCTACGAGCACATAAGCAACGCATTGGCCAACGATATCCACCGAAGTTCTACGCACATTGTTGCCAAGGGAATGTTTGCCGGGGCCGAACGCAATGTTTTGTATGTGGTGTTGAGCCGCAAAGAATTGCCTGTGCTCGAACAGCGCGTGCACGAAGCCGATCCGGCAGCATTCGTTACCATTGTCAATGCCGATGAAATTTTGGGCGAAGGCTTTAAGTCGCTCCGCGACAAAGTGTGCGACAGTTAAAAAAACGCATCTTGTTGATTCTTACTTCCCTATTGTGAAATCATTAACAATAATTTTGTCCAAATGGGCAAGCGTTGGCAAAAAGTGCTAATTTTGCAGCCGACAGGGCAGAACATCCTTTTGGATTTCATGCCAAAACGATAAATCATAACATCATGGAGCATAAGACGAACAAGCTATTCAGCGAATTCCCTCCGGTGAATACCTCACAATGGGAAGAAGTCGTGATGAAAGATCTAAAAGGCGCCGATTACGCTAAAAAACTAATCTGGAAAACAGCCGAAGGTTTTGATGTAAAACCTTACTACCGTGCCGAAAACCTCAACGAAATCCCCTGGCTAAATACTTTTCCGGGCGATTTTCCTTTTGTGAGAGGCAATAAAGTATCGGGCAACAACTGGCTCGTAAGGCAAGACATTGCAGTAGATGACATTGCCCGTGCCAACGCAAAAGCACTTGATATTTTAATGAAAGGAGTGGATGCGCTCGGCTTTCGGCTCGAATGTAAAAAAAACTACACCATCGAGCAGATCGAGGCGTTGCTTAAAAACATCAGAGCCGATATTGCTGAAATAAACTTTTATGGAACTTCGCAGCAGCTCGAAATCGTGAAGATGATGGATGAGCTGGTTCGTAGATACAACCGCCCTTTAGACAAGATTTTTGGATCGGTGAATTACGATCCCGTGATGCGCTTCAGTCGTCGCGGTGTTTGGTACGAAAATCAGGAAGCCGACTTCAACCGCGCCAGCGAACTGATAAAAGCCGCCACTGCCTTACCCAACTTTAGGGTGATTGGAGTAAACGCCCACCTTTTTGCCGATGCAGGAGCGAGCATTGTTCAGGAAATGGCTTTCGGCCTGGCTGTGGGCGTAGAATACCTCACGCGCCTGGTAGGCAAAGGCTTCTTTATTGGCGAAGTAGCACCAAAAATGAAATTCAATTTTGGCGTTGGCTCCAACTATTTTATGGAAATAGCCAAGTATAGAGCCGTGAGAATGTTGTGGGCGCAAATTGTAAATGCCTTTGGCCTGAACGATGCCCGCAACGGACGAATGTTTATACATGCCACCAACAATTCGTGGAATTTTACCCTTTACGATCCTTGGGTAAATGCACTGCGAACTACTACCGGCACCATGGCTGCCGTGCTGGGAGGCGTTGATTCGTTTACAGTACGACCTTATGATATTGCCGCTCGCAAATCGAGCGACTTTGCCGAACGTATTGCACGCAATCAGCAGTTGATACTTAAAGAAGAATCCTATCTCGACCGCATTGCCGACCCCGCAGCCGGATCTTATTATATTGAAAACCTGACCATGCTTTTGATGGAAGATGCCTGGGAGCTTTTCCTGCAGATTGACGAGGAAGGCGGCTTTGTGGAATCCCTTAAAAAAGGCCTCATTCAAAAGCAAATCAATGAAAGCGCTGCACGACGCAATACCAACTTAGCTTCGCGCCGCGAAGTTTTGTTGGGAACCAATCAGTTTCCAAACTTTACGGAAAGGCTAAGCGATGTCCTTCCGGCAGAGCTATTCAAGGTAGAGGATAAAACCGAGCCCGGCGCCACCATCGAAACCATAAAAATTTATAGGGGAGCAATGGAGTTTGAACAACTGCGCTACCTTACCGATCGTTTCAGTGTGCAAAACAAACGACCTGTAGCTTGGATGTTTACCTTTGGCAATCTGGCCATGCGTAAAGCCCGCGCCAACTTTGCATCGAACTTTTTTGCCTGTGCCGGCTTTGCCATTCAGGATAACGCAGGCTTTGCCACCATCGAAGAAGGAATCAAAGCAGTTAAAGAAGAAAAACCCGAAATAGTGGTTATCTGCAGCTCCGACGAAGAATACGAAGGCAATGCGCAGGCCATCTTCGAAGCCTTGCACCAGGAAGCCGTTGTGGTGCTTGCCGGACAGCCTGTTGGACTCGCCGACACCCTGCGCGCTGCCGGAATGCAGCATTTTATCCACGTGAAGTCAAATGTGCTCGAAACACTTCGCGCGTTTCAGCAACAATTAGGAATGAAAGAAGGATTATAATTTAACCGGAAGAATCATGAAACCTAACTTCAAGAATATCAACATAAAGAAAGTTCCTCAGAGCAAATTGGATAGCCATGCCTGGGAACAAAAAAACAACATATCGCCCGATTGGGAAACCCCGGAACACATCGGCGTTAAACAAGCCTATAACAAGGCCGACCTCGAAGGTCTGGAACACCTGGCCTACGCTGCCGGGCTGCCGCCCTTTTTGCACGGACCGTATTCAACCATGTATGTGATGCAGCCATGGACCATCAGGCAATATGCCGGCTTTTCGACCGCCGAAGATTCAAATGCCTTTTACCGCCGCAATTTAGCTGCCGGACAAAAAGGACTGTCGGTAGCTTTCGATCTGGCTACCCATCGCGGCTACGATTCCGATCACGAAAGGGTAGTTGGCGATGTGGGAAAAGCCGGTGTGGCCATTGATTCCATACTCGATATGAAGATACTCTTCGACCAGATACCGCTCAATAAAATGTCGGTTTCGATGACCATGAACGGTGCGGTTTTGCCCATTATGGCTTTTTACATCGTTACTGCACTCGAACAAGGCGCAAAACTCGAAGAGCTGGCCGGAACCATTCAAAACGATATCCTGAAAGAGTTTATGGTGCGCAATACCTACATCTATCCGCCCGAAGCCTCGATGCGCATCATTGCCGACATCTTTGAGTTTACCTCCAAAAAGATGCCAAAATTCAACTCCATTTCCATTTCGGGCTATCATATGCAGGAAGCCGGCGCTACGGCCGATATTGAACTGGCATACACCCTTGCCGACGGGCTCGACTACATCCGCACAGGCATCAAAGCCGGCCTGGATATAGATGCGTTTGCGCCGCGCCTGTCGTTTTTCTGGGCTTTGGGTATGAACCATTTTATGGAGATAGCAAAACTTCGCGCCGGCCGTTTGCTCTGGGCTAAGATTGTGAAGCAGTTTGAACCCAAACTGACAAAATCCATGGCACTGCGCACGCATACCCAAACCTCGGGCTGGAGCCTTACCGAACAAGACCCCTTCAACAATATTGCCCGCACTTGCGTCGAAGCCTTAGGCGCCGCTTTAGGCCACACCCAATCGCTGCACACCAATGCTCTTGACGAAGCCATTGCGCTGCCTACCGATTTTTCGGCCCGCATTGCCCGCAACACCCAGCTTTATTTGCAGGAAGAAACCAATATTACCAAAGTTGTTGACCCTTGGGCCGGCTCTTATTATGTGGAAAAGCT
>CAYYDS010000188.1:0-5316 GCA_964470665.1 uncultured Lentimicrobiaceae bacterium | reverse complement strand
ATCACTGTTGAAGAGGAAAAAGCCATCGAAATTGCTTCAAGAATATGGGTTAAAAACGATTCGCCCAAAGCTGCACAGGTAGCCTTAGCCGTAAATGATGCCTTTAAAAGACTGCTCGCCCCTTCCCTGTCAAACGAGATGACCGCACATTATAAAGAGAAAGCCGATGAAACAGCCATTCGGGTTTTTGCCGGGAATCTCAGGCAACTCCTGCTGGCTCCGCCCATGGGTCAAAAACGCCTTTTAGCCATTGATCCCGGTTTTAGAACCGGCTGCAAGATTGTGATCCTCGACGAATACGGCAGCCTTTTGCACAACGACACCATTTTTCCGCATCCGCCACAGCACGAGGTAAAACAGGCCGTTCAAAAAATCAAATCGCTTGTAAATGCCTATAAAATTGAGGTAATTGCCATTGGCAATGGCACTGCCGGCCGCGAAACCGAAGATCTTGTGCGTGGCATCCCATTCGAGCGCGAAGTAATGGCCGTGATGGTTAATGAAAGCGGTGCGTCGGTTTACTCGGCCAGCAAGGTGGCCCGCAACGAGTTTCCTAATTATGACGTTACGGTGAGAGGGGCTGTAAGCATTGGGCGCAGGCTGATGGACCCCTTAGCCGAATTGGTAAAAATTGACCCGAAATCTATTGGCGTAGGGCAATATCAGCACGATGTGGACCAAAAAGCCCTTCAGGAAAGTTTAGTGATGACGGTTGAAAGCTGTGTGAATGCCGTAGGTGTGGAACTGAACACAGCCAGCGAGCAATTGCTCGCCTATGTGAGCGGACTTGGGCCGCAACTGGCCGCCAACATCATCAGCCATCGCAATAAAATTGGCGGCTTTCGCAATCGCAGGCAGTTACTCGAAGTGAGCCGCCTCGGGCAAAAAGCTTTTGAACAAAGCGCCGGTTTCTTGCGCATCCAAAAAGCCGACAACCCCTTAGATGCCAGCGCAGTGCATCCGGAAAGCTACGAAATTGTAAATCAAATAGCCCTGAAAGTTGGCCAAAGCGTTGATGAGCTGATTGGGAAAAAAGAGCTGCGAAAAATGGTGAAAGTTGAAGATTTTATTACCGAACAGCATGGGGCCGAAACAATTAAAGATATCCTGGCCGAATTAGAAAAACCCGGGCGCGACCCCCGGAAGCAATTCGAACAGTTTTCTTTTGCAGCAAATATCCGCAGCCTTTTCGACCTGAAAGAAGGCATGGAACTCGATGGCGTGGTGACCAACATTACCGCTTTTGGTGCATTTGTGGATATTGGCGTGCATCAGGATGGACTGGTACACCTTAGCCAAATGGCCAACCGCTACATTCGCGATCCCAACGAAGTAGTTAAGCTCAACCAGCGTGTGAGGGTAAAAGTGCTTCAGGTTGATACCGATCGCAAGCGTATCAACCTGAGCATGAAGCTTGATGCGCCAAAAACAGATTGAGTTTTTTAATCCTTTTTAACGTCCTGAGCACTAAACCCAATCCAGGCTTTTAAAGTGCTATAAGCCTGTTTGCGGGTTTCCTCGTCAAAATTGCGAAGCCGTGTGGCATGCGACCCACCGGGCAGTACCAATTTCAAGGCGTTGGTTTTGTTTCCGGGCTGAACTGCCGTTGACGACCATGCGTCGTAGCCGCCATACACATACAACATATTCTTACCTTCCTTTTGAAGCCAACGCTCAACTTTTCGGCTAAGCCTTGAGCTATAGGCGGCTTTTACGCCTTCGGGCAAGGTGTGGTTGAATGAGGGCTTTTTGACCAGAGAAAGCAATTTGCCAAAAGGTTTTGTGTCGTAAGAATAAAAACCCATTTCGGTAAGCGCCTGATAGAAAAAAGGTTGAAACAGCAGTATGCTTTGGTCGGCAAAAAAGTCGTATCCCGCCGCCGCAATAAAAGCCCTAAAAACCTCTGCCGCATCGCCACCCGGCTCGGGCAGCTTATCGCAGCTTACCGGATACCACTGCCAGTTGGCAAAACCCCACTCAAGCACATTGTATTCAAAAGCTTTTTCAATACCGCCAACCCGAGTAAAAGTAAGGCCGCGTTTTGCGGTTGAATCGGCAAACATGGCAAAAAACACATCCCGGCGCTCGAGTACGTCTTTTTGCAAAGCCAACAATTTTTCCCGGCAAACAGCCGTTGCCACCGTATCTTTAAAATGATAAACCCTTTTGTCGGCCACCGAAAAATTGAGGGGCGCCACATAAGGCACCGAAGCGGCCACGTCCTGAGGGTAAAAATAGCGGTAATAAATGGTGGTTTGCCCGCCTTTGCTTATCCCGGTGCTCACCCATGCGCCGGAATACAGCTTTTTAAGGGTTTTATTCACCTCGTGCAAATCGTTTGTGGCATTTTTAAGGTTGAGGTGTTTCCAGTTGAGGGGTTCGGGTTTGCTTTTGCCAAAATAACGGTGCTCTACAACCACTAAGTTGGCATCGAGCTCTTTGGCAATTTCTTCATCGTAATTTGGCCAGAGGGCATAATCGGCAGCATAGCCTTCGGTAACCATTACCATAGGCCGGTCGAAAGCCCGATGCCTGAGAATAATACGTTGTTTGAAATGTTGGCCGGCCGGATTCGAAGGGTCAACTGCCTGATCGAGAAAGAGTTCGTAGGCTCCTTCGTAGCGTCCGGTTTTTATTTCGATGGCATGAATGCTATCAAAACCAAGGCGCAATAATTGCTGTTCTAAGCCGGAATTTTCGGCCGTAAAAACAGAAAAAGGAGCAAAAAGAATGAAAAAAAATAGAACTTTTATACGCATAATCCAATTTTTGAAAGAAAGTATTCAGCCAAAAAAGTGATAGAACCATTCCGGAGAACAGTTCTATCACTACCATTTAGAATAAACCAACCTTATTTGTTAATCACAAGTTTTTGAACAAATGATTGTCCTTGTGATTGAAGTTTCAGGATATAGGTTCCATTGCGCAGATTTTCGGTATTGAAGCGAACCAGTTGTGAGGCCTCAGCAGTTTGGTTTACCACTTTAGTCAAAACGGTTTTACCCATCAGGTCAATCAGCTGAAGTTCAGCCGTGCCATTTGTTTTCAGATCGAACACAACACTTACTTCATTTTTAGCCGGATTCGGATACATGCTAAAGTTTATTTCATTCTTTTGCTGCTCGTTGATGTTTACGTAATGGCTGATGACGTTGTTGGCATTTAGAATTTCGCCTGTTTCATTATTTAAAAGGAAGCCAATAAAATGGAGTTTGTCATATCTCCAAGTTTCCGGAATATCAATCGAATAGCTATAGCTATGCACTGCATTTGCAGCGATAGGGTTTGGCAGGCTGCCTTCGGTGCCAAAAGGCGAATCGAGAATGGTGCGGGCCACATGGTCGTAGTGCATTTGGGAGGCGGGCACGGTGCCTGGCATATTTTCATAACCGCACATGGGGCCATATGCGCCTCCTGCATAAGCGTTGGCCTGATTCCACTGCGAGGTGGTTCCCCAAAGGCTGTCTTCGGTAATGATGACGCCAAAACGAAGCAGGTCGCTCACCGGAGCTATAAATTCGGAACGCAGGTCGAATTCTACTTTACGGCTATCGGGGTTCCAGCTAAAGTTTACCAGGTCAATGGTAGCCGGGCTAATCACGTTAATGCGTCTGTTATAGGCGGCTTCGAGCTCGCTCGGATCGGTATCATTGGCCGTGCGGTCGGAGGTGCACTGCGGAAAGCCAATAAAACCGGGGATAATCGAGCCTATGCTGTTATCGTAAGGTGCATAAACCATGGGGTCGCCATTATGCACGGCAACACCAATCCACGTATCGGGGTAAGTTTCAGCCATGATACTCATAAAACAGGTTCCTCTGATGCACCAGGGGCACCATGTTCCGGTTGCTTCTTCGGCAAGTACTTTTTTTGTGGGAATAAAGGGTACGACGGATACAACTTTTTCAATTGAATTATTATCCGGATTTTGATCGTTTCCACCGTTTATATTGCTAATGCTGGTTACGATGGTATAGGAGCCAATTTCTGTGAGTGTGATTGGGTCGGGATGCACAAAGTCATAACCTCCGCCCATTGGAATATTCAGGCCGGTAACATTGTATGCTACGGGTGTACCGCCATTAATAGTGTATGAAATCGTAAAGGAGTTCAAACTCTGCGCTCCTTCGTTGCCAACAACACCTTTTACGTTAAAGCTGGTATTGCCGGCTACATAAGGAGAAAGGTCAACTTTTCTGAGTGAAGCATCGAGATCGAGGGGTATATACAGCTTCACATCGTCGATATACCAATAGTTTACATTATAGAGGTTTCCGGTAATATAGATGCAAAGTTGCATATCAGCCTGTCCGGCTCCGTTTAGCTCAAATAATTTGAGCTCGGGACCAACGTTTGCCGTAGGTGTTTGTTCCCACAAAACCTGCCAATCGCCTGTGCCAACACGGTAAGCGGCGCCAATTTTTGGGCCGTTGGTATAGATTTCATAAAAATGCCTAAACGAGAAAGCAACACTGTTGTAACCGGTCAGGTCAACAACGGGTGTGATCAACCTTGAAGTGGTGTTCTGGTTTATGTAGGTAAATTTAACTTCGGCTGCCTCGCCGCCGGCATTATTAGTAGCGCTTTTGGACCATTGGCCCGGCACACCGTCGCGCGACCAGCCTTCGGGCGGAAAAGCACCGCTAAAGTCCTCATCAATAAATACTTGCGCACTAACACCTAGCGCGAACAAAATCATAATGGAGAGAGAAAGTAAAGTTCTTTTCATAGTTTAATTTTGATTTGATGGATTAAAAAAGTTTATTTATGCGATGTAAAGTTATAACAAAACTGCTCAAATTCGATCCTGTTTTTTGAAAAATAATTATTTTTTAAGTTTAAAGCGATTAAAGCGATGCCGTATCAGGCTAATGTTGAACAATAAGTTTGCGAACAATCGTTTTTTCGGCCGAACGGAGCTTCACAAAATAGGTTCCGCTGCTCAAATTGCCGGTTTGCATGCGAATGCTCTGTCTGCTAATCCCCGGTTTGCTTACTTCGTGCCGAATGTTATTCCCCATCACGTCAATCAATTGTATTTCAACCGGTTTATTATCTTCTGCATCAAACACAATATTCACTTCGCCTTTCGAGGGGTTTGGATACATCTCGAAATTCAACTCTTTGGCCTGCTGCTCGTTGATGTTTACGTAATGGCTGATGGCGTTGTTGGCATTAACAATTTCTTTGGTAGCGCTATTGACGATAAAGCCGATGAAATTGAGCTTTTCGAAACGCCATGTTGCCGGTATAGTAATCGTATAGGTATGCGAATGAACGCTGCCATAGGCAATGGGCTGCGGCAGGCTCTCCGGC
>CAYYDS010000187.1:1738-5346 GCA_964470665.1 uncultured Lentimicrobiaceae bacterium | reverse complement strand
TTTCGATCCGCCCAAACCATCAGTATTCGAGCTGTTGCTAAACGAACTGATCATATAAGGCTGCATAAAAAACGGCACTTCGCCGGCAATGGTGCCCTGATAATTAAGCCGATAAACAAACGAAAGTTTGTCTTTCACAAGGGTAAAATACTGCCGATGAGTAGCCGAAATTTTGCTAAACCCAAAATCGCCATTGCCCAAAAATTTGGGCGAAACGAAAACAACAACTTCGCTCCAGATTCCTTTCATGGGGTTGGGTTCAAAATCGCGGGTGTCGTAAACCAAGCCTAATTTGAGGTAATTTGACCATCCACCTTCTTTTTCGTTTTGTTTTATTACACCCCAATCCACGTAATTATCAAACAATCCGGGTACTTCCGGAAGTTTATTTTCTTCTTTTTTGCCCTTGTTCAGGCTTTCAATATCCACCGGTGCAATGCTGTTTTTTAGGATACCAAATCCGGCCGACCAGCGCAAGTTGCTTTGGCCAAAACGCCCCTGAAAGTCGGTCATAAAACGCAGCATCTTACGCTCGTGACGGTAAAACATCCGCGAAATATATTGGCTTGTATCACTGTCGTTGCTCCAGGCGGAGTTGTAAACGGCATCGTAACCGTTGAAGCCGTAAAAATCGAGAGCTTTGTCGGTGAGGAAACTAAAATCGGAAGTTACCCTTATGCCGGGAATGAGGTATTCCGAGTCGTAAAAAAACCGGTTGATGCCGCTGCCTTTTGTATAGCGCGACACCTCGCCGTAAAGCGAGTGGAGGTATTTGGGATAGGTTTTTCCGTCGCCATAATAGAAAAAGTTGACTAAAGCGCCGTATTGAAAACCCAAATCCGAGTTGTAGGATATGGCAGGCAAGGCGCCAAAATTCCATCCGGTTTTTGTTTTATGAGTTTCGGGAGCAGCTTCTTCGCTCTGGGCATGGCTTAATCCGAAAGTTAAAGCAATGAGCAAAAGGCTTAAAAAAAGTGTTTTCAGTTTCATATTGAATTGTTTTTGGTAAACAAATAAACAAAATATCTGCGAAGCAACAAATAAAAACTATTGAATCGAAATTTTGCTTGTCGCTTAATTTAGCGACCGGCTTGGGTTTGGGGTCATCGAAGGCTGGGATAAAAGGCGTCTTCGATGTGCTCAACCTTGCGTTCGTTGGGGGTAATCACAATCGAAACGATGTCGAAGCGGGTATCAATCAAAAGGTCTTTTTTCTGGATGTAGCCTTCGGCAGCCCGAATGAGGGCTTTTTGTTTGGTACGTGTTACCGAAAATTCAGGTTCGCCAAACCAGTTGCCACTGCGGGTTTTAACTTCTACAATCACCAAAGTGTCGCCATCCATGGCAATGATGTCAATTTCTTCGTGACCCATCCTCCAATTGGTTTCCAAAATTTTCATACCCTTTGAACGGAGATGCTGCAAGGCAATTTCTTCGCCTGTTTTTCCGAGTTCGTTATGATCGGCCATAGTTGTAAAATATTAATAATCAAACGTTTGTTTCAGAATACTGGCTTTGCCTTCAAGCACTTCCAAGCGGCTCTTACAGCCCAAAACCAAGCATAAATTTTGCGGCTCGTGGCCGGCTTCGAAACCAAAAGCTACCGGAATGTCATTAGCATCACAGTGTTCGCGAATGATTTCTTCCACGGTCATTCCAAAGGGCACCTCATTGTCGTTGATTTTTGTAAAAGCGCCCACCAAAAGCCCCGAAATCTGCTTAAATATTCCGGCCTGTTTTAGGCTAATCATCATCCGGTCAATGTGATAGAGGTATTCGTCCACATCTTCGATAAACAGGATGTTGTCTTTTGGATCGGGGAAACGCCCGGCTGCGGCTAAACTGTAGAGCACCGATAAGTTGCCGCCAATGAGCCGCCCTTCGGCAATACCGTTTTTATTCATCGGATGCCTTTCAAAGGTGTATGACGGAGCTTTTCCGCATAGAGTTTCCACCAGCGCTTTTTCGGCCAGCGGGCTTATTTCGCCCAATTCTTTTGCCATTGGGGCGTGCAGGCTAAGCAAGCCGGCTTTTTCAAAAATTGCGGCATGAATAAGGCTGATATCCGAATAGCCGATAACCCATTTTGGGTTTTTTCTAAGGAGATCAAAATCAATACCTTCGGCAGTTCGGTTGCAACCATATCCACCCCTGTTTGCAATAATGGCTTTCACTTGCGGGTCGGCCAGCAAACGGTTGAAGTGGGCTGCTCGTTGGGCATCGCTGCCGCCAAACTGCCGGTAAACCGCAAAAACTTCGGGGTCAACACGCAGTTTGAAGCCATGCCGCTCATAAAAATCAATGGCAGCACGAATCTGCGAGGGCTCAACGCTACGGGCCGGAGAGGCAAGCGCAATGGTGTCGGCCTTTTGCAATGGAGGAGGCGTAATCATGTGTAAACTATTTGGTTAAATTTGCAGCGTTTTTTTAATGCTATATCATTGATAATGGAATCCAAAAGTAAACAATTCAAGCGTCATACCATTACATCAGCCTTGCCCTATGCCAACGGGCCAATTCATATCGGCCATCTGGCCGGAGTTTATGTTCCGGCCGACATTTATGTGCGCTATCTGCGAATGAAAGGCGAAGATGTGGTTTTCATCGGCGGATCTGACGAGCACGGCGTGCCCATCACCATCAAAGCGAGGCAGCAGCATATTACGCCGCAAGAGGTGGTTGACCACTATCACTCCATGATTAAAAAGTCGTTCGAAACTTTTGGTATTTCTTTCGATGTGTATTCGCGCACCTCGGCTCCCATTCATCACGAAACAGCATCCGCTTTTTTCAGTAAATTATATGAAAAAGGTGGTTTTGTTGAAAAAACATCGCTGCAATATTTTGATCAGGAAGCCGGACAATTTCTGGCCGATCGTTACATCACCGGTGTTTGTCCGCATTGCGGCAACGAAAAAGCCTATGGCGACCAATGCGAAAACTGTGGCACTTCGCTAAGCCCACTCGATCTGAAAAACCCGCGCTCGGCCTTAAGTGGCAATGCACCTGTGCTGCGCGAAACAAAACATTGGTTTCTGCCGCTCGATAAGTATGAAAACTGGCTGCAAGAATGGATTATTAAAGGCCATCAAAATGATTGGAAAACCAATGTTTATGGCCAGTGCAAATCGTGGATTGACCAGGGTTTGCAAGCCCGCGCAGTTACGCGCGACCTCAATTGGGGCGTAAAAGTACCCCTCGAAGATACCGAAGGCAAAGTGCTTTACGTGTGGTTCGATGCGCCCATTGGCTACATCTCGGCCACACGCGAATGGGCCGAAAAGAATGGAAAGGAATGGGAACCTTATTGGAAAAGCGACGACACACGCCTGATTCATTTTATTGGAAAAGACAATATTGTGTTTCATTGCATTATTTTTCCGGTGATGCTGCACAGCGAAGGAAGCTATATTGTGCCCGACAATGTGCCGGCCAACGAGTTTCTGAATCTGGAAGGCGATAAAATATCCACTTCGCGCAACTGGGCCGTTTGGCTGCACGAATACCTCGAAGATTTTCCCGGAAAGCAAGATGTGTTGCGCTATGTACTTACTGCCAATGCCCCCGAAACCAAAGATAACGACTTTACGTGGAAGGATTTCCAGACC
>CAYYDS010000187.1:0-1728 GCA_964470665.1 uncultured Lentimicrobiaceae bacterium | reverse complement strand
GGGCCGATTTTCAGGCACGCAACAATAACGAGCTGCTGGCCATCTACGGCAATTTTGTAAACCGCACCTTGGTGCTGATTCAGAAATATTTTGGAGGTATAGTACCCAAAATGGGGCAACTCTCGGATAACGACAACGAAACCATTCGTCAGATGAATGAATTTCCGGAGAAGATTGCCGCCAGCCTCGAGCTTTTCCGTTTTAGGGAAGCCTTATCGGAATTGATGAATTTAGCCCGTTTGGGAAACAAATACCTCACCGAAAACGAACCTTGGAAACGCTTTAAAACCGACCCCGAAAGGGTGAAAACCATTCTTGCCCTTTCGCTCGAAATAGCCGGAAAACTGATGATTCTCTCGCGCCCCTTCTTGCCATTCAGCTCCGACAAACTCTCGGCCATGCTACGGCTCGAATGCAAAGATTGGAAACAGGCTTCGCAAACTCCCCTTTTTGATGCGGGACATGTGCTGGGCGAAGCCGGCTATCTTTTCGAAAAGATTGAAGACGCCGCCATTCAGGCACAGGTGCAGAAGCTTTTAGACACAAAAAATACCAATACACAGCTCGAAAAGCCCACACTGAAACCTCAAAAAGGAAATATCTCCTACGAAGAATTTTCGGCAATGGACATCCGCACCGCTACCATCTTGGCTGCCGAACCGGTTGCGAAAACCAAAAAGCTGATGAAACTTACTGTGGATACAGGGCTCGACACACGTACTGTGGTGAGTGGCATTGCCGAACATTATCGGCCAGAGGAAATAATCGGTCAAAAAGTGCTGATGCTGGTAAACCTTGCCCCGCGCGAACTTCGTAGCATCGTTTCGCAAGGCATGATATTGATGGCCGAAAACAACGAAGGCAAACTGTGTTTTGTGTCGCCCACACAAGATTTTCATAACGGCAGTGAGGTGAAATAAACCAAAATATACAACAAGATGAAAAATACGCTTGAGCAACTGAAAACGTTTACGCGCGTTGTGGCCGACACCGGCGACTTTGAAGCGATGAAATCGTACAAACCCGTTGATGCAACAACAAACCCCTCGCTTATTTTTGCCTCGGCAACGGACGAAAAATACGCACATTTGGTGGACGAAGCCATTCAGTTTGCAAAACATTCGGCGCACAGCCTGCCTTACCGCATTGGCAACTGCATAGACCGCCTTTCGGTTAACTTTGGCATGGAAATTCTGAAAATTGTTCCCGGCAGGGTTTCAACCGAGGTGGATGCGCGCCTTTCGTTCGATATGACCGGCACCATCAACAAAGCACGCAGGCTCATTGAGCTTTACGAAAACAACGGCATTTCGCGCGAGCGTATTCTCATTAAAATTGCCGCCACCTGGGAGGGCATACAAGCCGCATCGGTACTCGAAAACGAAGGCATTCGCACCAATCTCACCCTGCTGTTTAGCAAAATTCAGGCGATAGCCTGCGCCGAAGCCGGCGTACAGCTCATTTCGCCATTTGTGGGGCGCATTCTCGATTGGCACAAAGCCCGGCGCAAAACCGATCATATACCGGCAAATGAAGATCCCGGAGTGCTTTCGGTTGCCGAAATCTTTCACTACTACAAGCATTTTGGCTATGCAACCGAGGTAATGGGCGCCAGCTTTAGAAATACCGGCGAAATTATTGAGCTGGCCGGCTGCGATCTGCTTACGATTGCTCCTTCATTGCTCAACGAGCTCGAAAACATGCATCAGCCGCTAACTTTGAAGCTCA
>CAYYDS010000186.1:0-5373 GCA_964470665.1 uncultured Lentimicrobiaceae bacterium | reverse complement strand
GAAACGGGCAATGTGGCTGAGCAGCAATCCATCGTTGGTGCGAAGCATCGGATTGAACACCACTTCGCGATGGGGCGGTTTGAAATAATGCTTCATCGGGTGGATATAAGCCGGATGATCACGCGTGATAAAACCGCCCAAACCGGGGATCACCACGCATTCATATTCATAAAGCAAATCAGCAATATAGCCAGCTATCTTCATTCCGGGGCTTCAACCAAACGGGTAAATAATTCGGGTTTCGTTTGCTAAGATATAACTTTTTACGGAATAATTCAGAAAAAGTTCTGTATTTTTTCGAGATCTTCGGGTGTATCAATACCTATGTTTTGATATTCAGTGTGTCCCACATAAATAGAGTATCCATTTTCGAGCCAGCGAAGTTGTTCGAGCGATTCGGCCATTTCGAGCGTTGAGACCGGCAAAGCGCAAATTTCGGCCAAAGCCTGAGCCTTATATGCATAAAGCCCGATATGTTTTAGTAATACAAGATTGCTTATAAGCTCTGGCGAATTACTTCTTACAAAAGGTATTGCATACCTGCTGAAATACAGTGCTTTACCCTGCTTTGAGCGCACTACTTTTACAATATTGGGGTTGTGCAATTCGGCACTATCGGCAATTTGAAACGCGAGTGTGGCAATATCGGCATTTTTACGGCCGAGCAATCGAACAAGTTGATCAATTTGGTGGGGGTTGATCATGGGTTCATCGCCCTGAATATTGACAACACTATCGAATGTTTGCTGCTGTTTTTGCAGCGCTTCAAAGCAGCGGTCAGTACCGCTTTGATGGCCGCTCCAGGTCATCACGGCCTTTCCGCCAAAAGCCTCTACGGCTGCAAAAATACGTTCGTCGTCGGTGGCCACCACCAAGCTGCTAAGGCTTTTGGCAAGCATACACTGCTCGTAAACCCGCTGGATCATAGGCTTGCCGGCCACATTAGCCAAGGGTTTTCCCGGAAAGCGACTCGAGGCATATCGGGCCGGAATCACACCAAGTGTCTTCATGTTTTGAGTGCTTTGCAAGTCATTTAAAATAATCCGTGCAAATTGGCATTCACGTTTTCGATTACCATACCCAGGTCGGCGGGTTTTTCCAGGTCAATTTCATCTACCTCCACAATAAGGAGCTTTCCGATTGTATATTTCGAAATCCAGGCTTCGTAGCGCTCGTTGAGGAGCTTCAGATAGTCGAGCCGTATCGAAGCTTCGTAATCACGGCCTCTTTTTTGAATCTGGCTAACCAAAGTTGGCACCGATGCCCGAAGGTAAATCAAGAGGTCGGGGGCTTGAATGAATTGTGCCATAAGCTCGAAAAGCGAGCTGTAATTGCTAAAATCGCGCGACGACATCAGGTTCATTGCATGCAGGTTGGGCGCAAAGATGTAGGCGTCTTCGTAAATGGTGCGATCCTGAACCACTGTTTTTCCGCTGTTGCGGATATCGATTACCTGCCTGAAACGGCTGTTGAGAAAATAAACCTGAAGGTTGAACGACCACCTCTGCATATCTTCGTAAAAACTATGCAAATAGGGATTGTTTTCTACATCTTCGTAATGAGGCTGCCAGCCAAAATGTTTCGACAGCAATCGGGTGAGCGTAGTTTTGCCCGAACCGATGTTACCGGAAATTGCGATATGCATGGGATTAGTTTTTCGGCAAATTTACGTTTTGCCCGAATAAGTTACTCAATAAACGCAAGAATTTGTTCGAGTATCTTTCTATCGTTCAAAAGGCGTGGCACTTTATTTTGTCCGCCAAGTTTTCCCTGCACCTTCAGCCAGTTGTAAAACGTTCCCGGTTTGGCAATATGAACGATAGGCGGCATGAGTATCAGGTTGTGATAGCGTTTGGCTTCATAATCGCTGTTGAGCGATTTGAGTGCGTTATCCAAAGTTTCGGCAAAAAAGCCAATATCCTGAGGTTCTTTTTCAAATTCGATGATCCATTCGTGCGCTGCAGCCAAACGATTGGCTAAAAACTGCGGTCCGGCGGTATAGTCTGTGATCACGGCGCCACATTTTGCGCTGGCAATGCTTAGGGCCGAGTCGGCATTATGCACCATCAGTTCTTCGCCAAATGTGTTGATAAAACTTTTTGTGCGTCCGGAAATTTTAAACCGATAGGGGTTGGTAGAAGTAAAAATTACGGTGTCGCCAATCAGGTAGCGCCACAATCCGGCATTTGTGGTGATGACAACGGCATAATTGTGGCCAATTTTTACTTCGCCAAGCTGTAGGGCTTTTGGATTTTCGTCGTCGAGTTTTTCGAGCGGAATAAATTCGTAAAAAATGCCATAATCGAGCATAAGGAGCAGTTCGTTGCGATCAGAGAGATCTTGAATGCCAAAAAAGCCTTCCGAGGCATTATAGGTTTCCATATAATGCATGCCGGACGAAGGTATGAGTGCTGCAAACTGGCTGCGATAAGGCTCAAAGCTTACCCCTCCATGAAAAAACACTTCGAGGCCGGGCCATACGTCTTTAATGTTATTTGAATCGCTTATTTCCAGCACTTTACGCAAAAGAACCATTGTCCACGACGGCACACCCGATATGCTTCTTACATCGTTGCGAAGGGTTTCGCTTGCCATTTTCTCGATTTTCGATTCCCATTCGTCCATCAGTGCAACGTTGAGGTTGGGTGTTTTCATCAGTTGCACCCAAAACGGGAGGTTTTGAATAAGAATGGCCGAAAGGTCGCCATCGTAATACGAGCTGTTGCTCACCTCGGTGAGCAGATGGCTACCTCCCATCACCAAGCCGCGACCATCAAAAACCTGCGTATCCGGAAAATTGTTTACATAGAGCGAAAGCATATCTTTCCCCCCCCTGAAATGGCATTCTTCAAGGGCCGAATTGCTCACCGGGATGTATTTGCTTTTGCTTGAGGTGGTTCCCGACGATTTGGCAAACCACTTGATTTCTTCGGGCCACAAAACGTTTTGCTCGCCTTGTCTGAGCCTGTCAATATAGGGTTTCAGCTGATCGTAGGTGCTCACGGGCACACGTTGGGCAAAAGTTTGATACGATAATATGCTTTTGTAGTCGTATTTTCGCCCCCATTCCGTATTTCTTCCTTGCACAATGAGTCGTTTAAGCCATTCTTCCTGAACTTCGTGCGGGTATTTAATAAAAAGCTCTATTTGATGAATACGCTTACTCATCAGCCACGACATCAGTGCATTGATTATGGGCATTATCTGTTTTTTTAAATCTGTTGATTATTTCGGAGCCTTAAAATACAAATAAATTCCAATTAGCAGGAAAATAACATTTGGTATCCATACCGCCATCCAGGGTTGAAGGTTACCGAAAGTAGCAAAAACAGTAGATACCTGCATAAAAAGGATGTAAGAAAAAGCCAGTCCGATGCCGGCTCCCAGATGCATGCCAATGCCCCCCCTTAGCTTGCGGCTCGAAAGCGATACGCCAATGAAAGTGAGGATAAGAATGGCTCCGGGCGAGGCAATGCGCTTGTTCATTTCCACCTGATAGAGCGTGATTTGGTCGTTGCCCTTAAGTTTCTCTTTTTCAATATGTTGTTTGAGTTCCCAAAAATTCATCACCTCAAAATCCTCTTTGATTTCGTAAAGATCGGTGGTTTTAAGCGGCAACAAGGTATCTTTTTTAGCTCCTTTTTTTAGCTGCTCTTTTTGTCCGTCAATAAAACGCTCGGCATAAGTGATGATGTGCCACAAGCTATCGGCAGTGTCGCGCTCAATGCGGTCGGCCGAGAGTTTATATACCAGCTCCTGGCCCTCGTATTTTTCCAAAGTGAAGCGGTATCCGGTATGCTGCGAGCTATTGTAATTTTCCACATAGGCAAACACTCCTTTTTCGATCTGCAGGTGGATGTTGCGCCGGCGATCTTTGGTAAGCTCTTCCATGTATTTGCCTTTAAACTGCCGCCGCAGCTCATTGGTTCGGGGGATGAGAAAACTACCTAAATAAGCCGACATCAAAGCCAAAATCAGCGAAGCCAAAAGATAAGGCCGCAACATTCGCGCAAAACTAACTCCACTGCCGAGTATGGCAATGATTTCGGTGTTGCCGGCCATTTTTGAGGTAAAGAAAATGACCGAGATAAACGTAAACAGATAAACAAAGAGGTTGATGAAATAGGGTATGAAATTGAGGTAATAATCAAAAATAATGGCATTGAGGGGGGCCTTATTTTTAAGAAAATCCTCGATGTTTTCGCTTACATCAAAAATAATGACAATGATGATCAGCAGGGAAATGGCGTAAAAGAAAGTTCCCAGGAATTTTTTAAAGATGTACCAATCAATGATTTTCATAACTCAATCTAAAGACGGCGCATCAGCCGCGGAACCATTTCGTTTTTCCATGAGGCAAAATTTCCGGCTAAGATATGCTTTCGCGCTTCACGCACAAGCCAAAGATAGAAGCCAAGGTTGTGCACACTGGCTATCATAGCGCCCAGCATTTCTTTTGCAGCAAAAAGATGGCGTAAATATGCACGCGAATACTGGCTATCCACAAAAACCAACCCATTCGGGTCGAGTGCACCAAAATTGTCTTTCCACTTTTCGTTTTTGATGTTGATGATCCCTTCGGAGGTAAACAACATGCCGTTGCGTCCGTTTCGCGTTGGCATCACGCAATCAAACATATCTACGCCCAAGGCAATACTTTCGAGTATATTGGCCGGCGTTCCAACTCCCATGAGGTAACGGGGTTTGTCGGCAGGCAAAATAGCACAAACAAGTTCGGTCATTTCGTACATCACTTCGTGTGGCTCGCCTACCGAAAGGCCGCCAATTGCATTTCCATCGGCATATTTGGAGACAATGGTTTCGGCCGATCGCTTTCTCAAATCGCGATAGGTGCTCCCCTGCACTATTGGAAACAACGACTGGCTATGCCCATAGCGAGGCGATGTTTCGTTGAGGCGGGCAATGCAGCGATCGAGCCATCGGTGAGTGATGTCGGCCGAACGCAGGGCATATCCATATTCGCAGGGATAAGGCGTGCACTCGTCGAATGCCATAATGATGTCGGCGCCAATTACACGCTGTATATCCATCACATTTTCGGGGGTAAACCGATGCCGGCTTCCGTCAATATGCGATTGAAAAACCACTCCCTCTTCGGTAAGCTTGCGGCGCGCACTCAACGAATATACCTGATAACCACCACTATCGGTTAAAACAGGGCGATCCCACCCATTGAAACGATGCAAGCCGCCTGCCTGAGACAAAATTTCGGTGCCCGGCCTGAGATACAGATGGTACGTATTTCCGAGAATAATGCCGGCGCCTATTTCATCTTTAAGCTCGCGCTGGTGCACCGCTTTTACAGTGCCTGCAGTGCCAACAGGCATAAAAACAGGTGTTTCGATAATGCCA
>CAYYDS010000185.1:0-5422 GCA_964470665.1 uncultured Lentimicrobiaceae bacterium | reverse complement strand
TACAGGAAATTGGGACTGGATTTGCCTTTCTCCGAAAAAAAATGCGCCGCCCCGCCCCGAAATCTATCACAAGGCAAACGAACTTAAGGTAGTCATTCAAAATCAGGCAGATTTGGAATGGGCCGAAAAAAATGCCGGATTGGTCAACAGCCAATGTTTGCTATTTTTACAGCCCGAATGGAGCGTTTCGCAAAAAATAATGCCATGGCTTACAGCATACATCATGAAAAACCCCAAATGGCGCATGAGCCTGCAAAGCCACAAATACATGCTTATCCCTTGATACGCCTGATGTTGTTGCTGTTTGCAGTGGCTTTGACTTTGCAGGCAACTTCCCAACAAAAGCTTACAACCCATTCGAAAAAGGCTTCGTCAGCCTACAACGATGCCGTAAAAAGCTATTCGGATGGAAAAACTGCCTTGGCACTTCAGTATCTTTCACAGGCTTTGAACCGCGACCCCCATTTTGTTGAAGCATATCTTCTTCAGGGTGAGTTGTTTGCGCTTGAAAAACAAACTCAGCCTGCACTTGCCTCATACGAAAAAGCCGCATCGCTCGACAGCGTATTTTTTCCGCCCGTTTATGGCTTAATAGGCGAGTTGCATTATCAGAATGGTAATTTTAGCGCTGCAAAGCATTTTTTCGCAATAGCCCGCCGTTTTGTTCCTTTAAACGGAAAGGCCTGGTTGCAGGCATTGAATTGGGAACTAATTGCCAATCAGGCCGATAGCATAGTAAATCATCCTTCTGCAAGCGCAATGAGTTTTGATTTTTCCGGAATCAATTCCGATGGCGACGAATATATCAACGGCTTACAGATTGACGGCCAAGCGCTATTGTTTACCCGGCGTGCGAAAGCGCAGAAAACCGATAACGCCCGGTTGGATGAACAATTCTATTTTGCATTTATCGCCGACAGCCTTGTGCTTGAAGTTTTGCCGGTTGTCATTCCAAATGCAGGCGGCAATACTGGTGCTCCGAGCCTTTCGGCTGATGGGCGGCAGATTTGGTTTAGTGGTTGCGGTTGGCCGCAGGGGCAAGGAAGCTGCGACTTGTACAGGATTATACGCAAAAATAATGCCTGGTCTGAACCCATTAGCTTAGGATCGAATATGAATACGGCGGCATGGGAATCGCAACCCGCACTAACCCCCGATGGCAAAGAACTCTATTTTGCCAGCAACCGCAAAGGAGGTTTTGGCGGATCGGACATTTACAAATCTGTAAAACTGGCCGATGGAAGCTGGAGCAAACCCATCAATTTGGGGAGCGCCATAAATACCGAGAAAGACGAAATGGCGCCATTTATCCATCCCGATGGTAAAACCTTGTATTTCAGTAGTAACGGCCATTTCCCATCCTTAGGCCAGAGCGATATCTTTGTTTGCAGCCTCGATGATGCCGGGCGTTGGTCGCAACCGCAAAATGCCGGATATCCCTTAAACAGCACGGGAAACGACCTGGGCATTGTTGTTTCGGCCGATGGGAAAAACGCCATCGTAAGCTCCGACAGAAAAAATGATGAGGCGGGTTTTGATCTGTTTGCTTTTCGCTTGCACGAAGTTTCGGCAATTTCCGAAGCAGTATGGTTTACACACGTTGTTGTTCAGGATCGCGAAACAGGCCAAAAACTCAAGGCGCATTACAACATTAGCGATCTTGCCGACGGAAGCCTTGTGTTTGATGACGATTGCGATGATTCAGGCAGTTTTTTAATTCCGTTGATGCCTAATAAAACCTATGGCTTACAGGTTTTTATGCCGGGATTTCTGCTTTATTCGGCACATTTTCCTCCTGATATTTCGTTGCAAAACGACAAAAACGAATTTGTTGTTTGGCTCGATCCCATCGCAATAGGCGAGAAGGTTACACTCAACAATGTGTTTTTTGAAACCGGAGAGGCAATAATTCGGCCTGCTTCCTTTAGCGAATTGAAACGGCTTGCTGCTTTTCTGAAAGAAAATCCAAACCTGATAATCGAGCTTTCGGGGCATACCGACAATACCGGTTTGGCTGCCACAAACCGGATACTTTCGCTGCAACGCGCCGAAGCAGTGAAATCATTTCTGGTAAGCGAACAAATCAATCCAATGCGCATCGAAAGCCGGGGTTATGGGTCGGATCGAGCCGTTGCCGACAATTCAACCGAACGTGGCCGGCAGCTGAATCGCCGAACAGAGATGCGGATAAAAGGCTTGATAAAATAAGCAGATCAGAATTAGATAAGCCGTCGCAACCGGAGGCTGAAACTCAGGTATTGGCGATTGCGCAGGATAACAAGTTGCAGTGGTTCGGCGCTGCTCACACGCAATGCCCCTTGAATTTCTTCGAGGCTAAGCTGCCCGGAGCCCTTGCGGTTTAGAGCCACAATTTGATCGCCAACTTCGATGCCGGCTTCGGCAGCCGGTGAGTTTTGCAGCACGTGCGCCACCCTGAAACTGTGCGCTGTGGCTTTGTCGAGCACCACTTCCATTCCGCTCATATCGTGATCGAAACGCCTTTTATAGTGAAAGTTTCGTTGCAAATACAACATTTCTCCCTGATAATCAATAATAAGAGTAAACCGACTTAAAATTTCACCGCCAATAGATCCGATGCGATCGGGCAAGCTTGGCGAGGCGGCGGGGAGGAAATCAACAAACGACCCAATGGCATTGCTAAAGGAGTAAGGGCCAATGCACAGCTGGCTAATACGCCCTAAAAGACCGTCAATTTGACCCGATAAACCCCAACCGATAACGGTGGGAATTGTTTTTGATGGCAAGTGAATGCCGCGCTGCTCATCGGGCTCGAGAAGGATGCCATGGCTGGCGCCGGTATCCATCAAAAAGGAGCCTTGCGCACAATTTCCGGTTTCCTGAACAAAATTGGCTTTGAAGTATGGGCGCCCACTTTCAATTTGCAAAGGTATAGCTTGATATTTCCGCGAAATAGAGGCCTTCCCTTTTTCGTAAATGCTAATTTTTGAACTGACATAATCAATCTTAACCACAAAATGGTTGAAAAAATCGGATCCCAAAATCCCGTGTACCGGATAGCCCAAATGACTTTCTAAATTGAGAAAACTACCGTCGAGCACAATCAGGCTGAGCCCCTTGCCTACAACCCCCGAAAGCCTGATTTGGGCATTGTTGATAATACAAGCCGGAATTTCGCCCGCCTGCCCTAAGCCGGAAATCTTTAGCTGACGGCAGTTTTGGTTTTTTAAAAAGGCACTGTCTTCAACAAATAATATGCCGGACCTAACACCGGTATCGAGAATGAAATTTAGACGTAGGCTGTCGTTCAGCTCAATAGGCACGATGATCAGGTTGTTGATCTGTTTGAAATACAATGAAACATGGCCTTTGTTTGCATCCATCCGAAAACCTGCCTCTTGCGCCTTTATTGGACGTTGAAAGAAAAGGCCGATAATCAGGAAAAAATAAACGGTTCGCAAAACGCTGGCTTGCATGGCTTTTCCCCTAAAAGGGTGTAATTTGCTGCAAATATAGGCCGCTTTCCATAAAGAAAGCTTGATTTGGGCAATATAAAAGGCACCTAAAACTTGATGGTATAACCGTAAACCTCCGGTTTTTTTTCGTTCTTGCTTTCAACTTGTTTTTCGGAAGGTTTAACGGTGTAGGCAATCACCGTTTGAGCGGGAAGTCGAAATTGGATGGTTGTTTTTGATGTGGTGCTAACCCTTACTCCGCGATTTTTCGGTCTCGAAAAGCGCAAAAGGCTTATGATACGCATGGCCTCTTCATCGCAGCCATAGCCAATACCTTTCAATACCCTCAACGGATTGGCAATGCCTAAGGAGTCAATTTCATATTCCACAATGACGGTGCCTTCAATTTGAGCAGCAAGCGCTTCTTCCGGATAGCGCATATTGGCTGCAATAAATTCGGCAAATGCTTTTTTCCCGCCCGGATATTGTGGCAGGTTGAGAAATTTTTTAGGCTTTTGGGCTTCTGACATGAATAAGTTTTGTGCAAAGGTAAGCAAAAGGCCAAAAAAAGACATTCCCGCTGCGGAAAGCAACGGGAATGTCTGTTGAATTATGCTTAAACGCGGTTTGAAAGCTTATTTAGCTATTTCATTCTTGGCGTCTTTCCATTCGTTCATGCCGTTGTCGTAAATCTTAATTTTCGAATAACCAAGATAAGAGGTGAGGATAAAGTAAACTTTACTTGCTTTTACACCTGAAGCGCAATAAAGAATGATGTTTTTATCCTTGGTGATTCCTAAGCTGGTAAGCATTTTTTCGATCTCGGCTTTGGGTTTCAACATATGTTTGGCATCGAGCAGGCTGCTGTGGTCGAGGTTTATAGAGCCGGGAATATGGCCGGGGCTTTTGTTTTCAACACCTTTAAACTCGCCAACTTCACGGGCGTCAACCAAGATAGCGCTCTTATTGCCTGTTGCGGCTTTCACATCGGCAGCCGAAGCAATGATAGATTTATCGGGTTTGCCATTGAAGCTTGCTTTTGCAACAACACTGGGATTTTTGGTAACGGGCTTTCTGCCTGCTTTCCATGCTTCGAGGCCGCCATCCAGAATTTTTACTTTCGGTGCGCCCATGTATTTAAGGATAAAATACAGGCGTCCGGCATATTTCATCGAGCCTTCGTCGTATAGCACAATGGTTTTGCTTTCCGAAATACCGGCTTCGCCCAAAATTTTCACGATTTCGGCATCCGAAACCATGAGCCCTTCAATGGCGCCCGGTTTAAAGAAAGCTTTGTAGCTAACGTTTAGAGCTCCGTTGATGTGCACTTTGGCATATTCTGTTTCTACTTCGCCCGAAACAATGATGTAATCAGGATTTTTAAGTTCTTTTGCCAAATCGTTGACCGAAATCAGATCTTGAGCAAAGCTTGTTGCAACAAAGGCAAGAATGATGCCCAGGAGTATGCTGAGTTTTTTCATAGCTAAAAAAAGTTTTTAGAATTTAACTTGAAGTTGAATAACAAATTCGTCGCTTTTCAGTTCGATCGGTTCTTCTGCACGATAGATGTAGTTGGCTTGCAGGCGTGTCCAATCGTTGAAATAATAGTTTAAACCAAAAGTGAGGTTTGATTCTTTGTATTTTGCACTGTTTCCGGAGTCGAAAAAGTCGAATTTGAAAACAGGCTCGAGTTTTAATGACTCAATGTTGTAGGATGCCAATAGGTAACCGCCGCTTCTTTCTTTGCCCAACTCGATGAGGTTTCCGCTGCAACCGCCTCCGAGGTCGCGGTTATAGTCGCCTTCATCGCTGATATATTCGCCAAGCAGGGTAAAGTTGTGGCTTTTTGCTTGCAATTCCACTCCCCAGGTTGTGCGCGTATCTTTATTGTTGTTCATCGAGGGGTATCCGTAGCGGAAACTTCCGCCAAGTTTAAGAAAGCTCAGAGGCTTGAAAACCACACGGCCAACAACGTCTTTTTTCTTGTT
>CAYYDS010000184.1:0-5428 GCA_964470665.1 uncultured Lentimicrobiaceae bacterium | reverse complement strand
CGTTTTTAACCAATTCGAGTAGTTTTCGTTTTCTCATTACGGTGTAACTGAGGTTGAGGCGGGCAAACTCAATTTGTCGGGGCCGGTAGCTTGTGTCAATAATGTGATCGAGAAACCAATCGTAAAGTGGCCTATGTACTTCAAACTCAAGGGTGCAAAGCGAGTGGGTGATGCCTTCCAGATAGTCGCTTTGCCCGTGTGCATAATCGTACATCGGGTAGATTTTCCATTTGTCGCCGGTGCGGTGGTGTTCGGCATGGAGTATGCGATACATCACGGGGTCGCGCATGTGCATATTGGGCGAAATCATGTCGTTTTTTGCCCTGAGTACGCGACTTCCGTTCGGAAATTCGCCGTTTTTCATTCGTTCAAAAAGGTCCAGGTTTTCTTCTATGCTACGGTTGCGGTAGGGGCTTTCTATGCCGGGCCGTGTTGGAGTTCCTCTTTGCTGGCTAATGACTTCCTGCGGCTGATCGTCCACATAGGCCAGCCCTTTTTTGATGAGTAAAACCGCCCATTCATAAAGCTGATCAAAATAATCCGATGCGTAATAGGGTTCTTTATCCCACTGAAAACCAAGCCATCGCACGTCGTCCATGATCGCTTCTACGTATTCTGTTTCTTCTTTTTCGGGGTTGGTATCATCAAAACGCAGATTACATTTTCCGTTGTATTTTTCAGCCATCCCGAAGTTGAGGCAGATGGATTTGGCGTGCCCAATATGCAGATAACCATTCGGTTCGGGCGGAAAACGGGTGTGAACGCGCGCGTCGTTTTTCCGATTTGCAATATCTTCTTCAATAATGGTTTCGATGAAATTAAGCGAACGCTTCTCTTCGCCAAATGATTCTTCGTTCAAAAGTGCAGTCATGGGATGCTGAATGTTGATTTTTGTTTGATAAGGGCGCAAAAATAACGAGAAAAGAGCAAAAAAACGAGTTTATCGCAAAAAGCAAATGATTTCTTTCTGTGTTAATGAGCCGAGCATTGAATTGCAATTAACGATAAATAAATGTTAAACAAAGGTGCAAAAAAAGCAAAAAGAACAAAAACCTTATAATAAATTGTGTTTCATTGGAAAATGATATACTTTTGGTTTGAGATATTCAATCATTCGAACCAAAATATGCCTTTATATGAAAAAACAATCCATTATCTCCTTAATTTTTGTGTTGTTTTTCATGGCCGGTGCCACAGCACAGGTTTTAGAACCACAAACACAAGATTCAACGCTACACTCTTCGCCCAAATTAGATATTGGCGTAGCTATTGGGCTTAAGGCCAACACATTAGGTGCGGGAGGCGAAGTAATTGTACAGCTAAAACCCCGCATTCATTTGCGTTTGGGGGCTTCGTATTTCAGTTATTTATTTGACATAAAATCCGTCGAAGATGTGATAGACGCTTCCGGAAAGGTTCAGATTGGGGGTGCAAATCTGCTGGCCAATTTTCATTTTGGCCGCATCTTTTTTCTTTCGGCGGGTGGCATCTACAACTTTACAAAAATTGAAGCAGGCGGGTTTTCGTCCAAACCGCTCTATGTGGGTTCGGTTGAAGTGAGCCCGGAGGATGTGGGCCGCATGGACTTATCTGTTAAGCCCCAATTAGCAATTTCGCCCTATTTTGGCTTAGGCTTAGGACGGGCAATTTCGAAAAACCATAGGGTGTCTTTTGCCTTTGAACTCGGCACAACGTATATCAAACAGCCGTTTGCCGATTTTGAAACAACAGGCATGCTCAAACCTACCTCATCACAGGAACAAGTTGATCAACTTAACGAAAACTTATCATGGATATATTTTTATCCGATCATCAATTTCCAACTTGGATATAGAATCTTTTAATAAACCGTTTTGCGATGAAAACAAAAAATATTTTTAATCTAATGGCATTTGTTGCCTTAGCCGCAACAATTCTTTTGCCGGTTAATGCCTGCAAAAAGCCGGTAAGCCCGCTCGATGGGCTGCAACTGATTATTGATTACAACCTGATTAAAACCACTACCGACGTGCAGTTTACAGATATTACAACCGGCAGGGTTTTAAGTGGCGACGCCAGTAGCGGCGCTTATATGCGTTATGCCGGTTCGAGCCGGGATTTGGTGATTGACGCTCTCGGCATTGCCTACCAAAACAACCAGGTTGCCATCACTCGTGGAGTAGCTACGCTGGCTTATATACCGGGCCAGAGCACCAACCCAACTGTAACCAACCCAATCAGTCTCAATCTGTTCACCCGCATTCCGGGTTATCTCAGCACAGTTGGCAGAGTAAATGTAACCGGTTTAGGGCGGAATTTTGTAAATGTGAATGTTGTTTCACTTACCAATCCACCATCGGGGGTAATCGTTAGGCAAGCGCCAAACGCCACTATTACACAGAATGGACGCGTTGTTGTGGGTACCGAAGTTCAAACCCCCGAAGGAAATGCGCGCGTTATTATTCCGCAAAATATGCTTGTGCGCGATGCATTGGGTGGCGAGCTGAATGGCAACCTCAGCGTTACTTTGGTAAGATTCGACAATACAAATGCAACCGCACAGCGCTGCCTCCCCGGCGGCTCGCTGCCCAGGGTAAACCGCCTTGATGGCTCGTATCAAAGAGGTGTGTTTTATTCGGCCGGCGTTGTTGCCCTCGAAATCGAAGATCATAACGGACGTTTTGCTTCTACTTTTAGCGATGGACAAATAACATTGGTAAAAGAAGTGAGCCCGCAAACCTATAACCCGATCACCCGCTCGAACATTGCAGTAGGAGACGTGATTCCGGTGTGGAGTTTGGACGAAGAAACCGGCGATTGGAGAGAAGAAGGCATGGCTACAGCCGAATTGGTGAATGGAAAACTTCAACTCACTTCCTTCCTCAGCCACCTTTCGTATTACAATTTTGCCTGGTTTACCGAAACTTATTGCCCAACCGGAATGCCTATCAAATTTGTAAGCAATTTGCCGCTGCCCGGCCCTTTCCTCATCAAAGGGAGTGTTTATAGGCAGGACGACAACTCGTTTATTGATCAAATTTTGTTCTGGGTCGAAAACGATCAGCCTCATTTTATCACAAACGCACCGGCCGGTTTGCCCGTGTATATTGTGTGGGATACCGAGGGCTCGCCTTTCATTAGTGTTGATGCGGCTTCGCAACCCACTTTTATACAGGATCTTTGCAGCAGCCAGCCAATAAATGTTGGTCTGATTGTGAATCAGGATCCCAACATGAAAACCGTAAATATCCATATTTCGCTGTTTTGCCCTACCGATCCCATAGTTACAATCAAGCCTTCGTTTACGGCTTATTATATGCCGGTACAAAATCCTTTAAATCCCATTCCGATTGAAATGATTGAAGGGATGGCCAGCATTCCGGGCATTTATCTCGGCGAAAGCTATTATGTGTGGATCGTTTACGATGGTCAGGAATATGGTACGGAAGTAGTTGTTACACAAGACAATTACACCTACATTGATTACGAAATACCTGCCGAAATCTGCGACGAAATTAGTGGGTTGTAGAAACCTCAAACCCGTTTGAATAAAAACAATAGGGGCTGCTCCGCACGGGCAGCCCCTTTTGTTATATATTGTTTCGATAAACGTTGGTATTGTTATTTTTTAACGCGTGTCCACTCGGTAGTGCGCCCTATAAGTGAAACGCCGATATAGCCTCGAATTTTCAACAGATCGTGATTGCCTAATTTCATGTAGCTGCTGTAGGTTTTCCCGCTTTTCGGGTCATAAATTTCGCCCCCGCCCCATTCGTCTTTGCCATTGAAGGTGAAATTATTAAGTAGTCCTAAACCCATCGTTGGACGGCTGCGTTTTGCAGGGTCGGGGTTTTTGGTGTCGGTTTTGGCCTCGCCGGTTTTGGAGTCAATAGGATCTTTTAGCCAAACAATTTTTCCAAAGTATTTGTCGCCTTTTTTCGTGATTTCAACCTGAGCATCTTTTTCGGCATTAAGCCAAAAGCCCAGCACATCGTCAGATTTAATTTGCGAAAACACTGCTTTTGAGGGAATTACAAACAACAGGCCTAAGAGCAGCACAATCAATTTTGTTTTTTTCATTTTTTTTCGTTTTAAGGATTAATGGATGATTTAGTTAGTAAGAAAAAGAAATTAGTAAGTTTTAAATAGTGTAAAAAATATGAAGCAAGCTTTGTGCCATGAAAGGGAAAAACGATCGAAAACCGGGATTCTCAGCCATGTGAATTTTTTTTTCGTCAAATTTAGCAACTCTTGCTGATTTTGCAAGAAAAGTGTGAAGCTTTTCTATTAAACTGCTGAATTTAGAATAATTGAACTTTTTTATTCACGCTAAAAAGATTTTTTTTCTAATTGCTTTTTTTCGGGCCAGAAAATGCAAATAATGAGTTTATTTAATTTGGCCAATGGTTTTTCTATCTTTGCAACCGGATAAAGGCCGGCATAACAGGCTTTGTGTTCCGGTTAAAAGAGGAAATTATTTACAATTACATTGTTTTTTATGATCATGTCTTTTCTTAAGAAGGGAATTTTCCTGCTTGTGTTTGCCTTGCTTTTTAGCGGATGCAACAGCAATAAACAAAGTAACCGCCTCATAGGTTTGTGGACGGTGGTTGATGTAAAAACGGAGTTTGATGAGGGCAAGGTAAACCCCTCAACCCTTCAGCAGGTGGCCGAGCTCGAAAGGCTTACCACATTGAGTTTTGAGAATGACACCTTACTTATTATAAATGTGGACAACTCCAAATTCAACGCGTTTTATACTTTTGACACAAAAAGTGCGAAAATATTTTACAGTTTCGATGCAAGAGGGATAAATATGAACGAAATGGGGGTTTTTCGCAACGACACCATTGTATCTCTTTCGGAAACACCGGTTGGGAAGATATTGGTGTTATACACCAAGGCAAAATAACTGCTTGAATATCAGTTGAATGTTATGCTGTATAAAAGCGTTTCGAGCTGTCTGAGCAAATCGCGCTTGTCTTTGCCCGGGGCATAAACATAACCTTCGGCAGTTACAAGCTGTTTTGACGCCGGATGAACGAAAGTGAACGACACAAAAGGCCCGGCCATAAAATCGCCGACAACATTCCACATTCCGCGTACTTCAACCGCATAATCGCTCACAAAATGAGTGGTTACGCTGCTTATGGGCGGTGTAAACTCTTTTTCGGTTGTCATGAAAGAGCCTTCGCTTGCGCCCGGAATATGCTGCATGGTTATCGAGTCGCGCTGCCAAACCAGGTGGTTTAAGGTAAACTGTGTGGTGTCGTGATATGGGCGCTGATAGAGCAGGATACCTTGGCTCATTTCTTCGGTTTCTTTTCTAATCCAGATAAAACCGGGGCTTTGTTTTGCAACAAAAAAACCTTCGGGGATGATCATTTTCAGCTTGAAGGCCTTAAAAACAGCTTCCATCACATCTATTTTGGCTGCAGGGCGAAAGATG
>CAYYDS010000183.1:0-5437 GCA_964470665.1 uncultured Lentimicrobiaceae bacterium | reverse complement strand
AATCTGGCCTTCAGCCGATCCGGTGTTGGTGGCCGACTGACCGTATTCTGCGAAAATTTCCGACTTCGTTTTCGTGTCTAAATACATATTCTTTTTCCGTTACAATTTTGAGCCTGCAAAAATACATTTTTTTCCCAAACAAATACAATGGTTTCCCATCTTTTTTTATTTCAGGACTTTCTGCCTGCAAAAGTAGTAAAAATTCCTTTAACCGCTAAGGGCGCACCTTTAAAAACAGATTATTGAATATCGGGTTGCAAAGCTCCATTTCAGTTAAAAAATTACAAATAAAATCGAAATATTATCACCATAATATTCGTACTTCCTTGAATATCAATTTTTTATTTTTTTTATTCAGAAAAATCATTTTTGTATTTTTGTGATAAGGCAATCCCTTTTATGGCGTTTTATTTCAAATGACTTAATTTATTCCAGCGATGAAAACAAACAACAACATTCTTGCAGCGCTCATTTTTCTCTTTGCGCTTGGCTGCCTGTGGGGCATTGCCGAATTTGCAAGCGGAACTTTTATTAAAAACCTTTATCCGGGCGGCGTTACGGGTTCGCTTTTAATTGGCCTGGGTTTCTTTTTTCTTTCGGCTTCCTATTTTTTTCGTAAAAAAATCAGTTCGGTCGTGTTCATTCTTGCTATTACTGTGTTATTCAAGATTATAGCAACAATTTTGCTTGGAAAATCGCTTTCCGACCCTTGGTTTATCAATCCTGTGCTTTCGCTGATGCTCGCTGCCGGCTTGTTTTTGCTTTTCAACCGCTCTTTGCCGGGCCACAAAGCTTCTTCGCACCTCGTTTTATTTTTAAGCGGCGCTTTTCTTGCTTCACTAACGGCCATTTTGTTTCCCTATTTATCGCTTGCTTGCGGCCGGTCTTTTTCTTTTCTAAATGGCGCTTCTGTTCCGTTGTCGGTTGAATACCTGCACCTTTCGGCCATCGTAGGTTTTTTTGCCTACCCTGCCGGCGTTTTTCTGGCTTCGGGCATTACATCTTTATTGTTACGGCGCATCGCAACAAACTGATTATATAAGGTGAAAAACGAATGATTTAGTCCATTTTTATACGCATAAGCGAAAAAACGAAGGAAACAATGAAAATTCAAAGCATCGTAAACAACGAAATCAAAAAGTTCGAGCTGCCTTCGGGGGCTGTAACGCTTGACGTTATACGCGAAAAGCTTGGGCTCAAAGGAACAAAAGAAGGTTGCCGCGAGGGCGATTGTTGTTCGTGTATGGTTCTTTTGGGAAAACCGATAGCAGGGGGTATTCAATACCGCATCGTTAATTCGTGCCTTCTTCCGCTTGGCGAGATTGATCGCTCGCATTTGGTTACTATCGAAGGGCTGAATCAGGAAAAATTGAACCGTATCCAGGAATTCTTCGTGAATGAAGGCGCCACGCAATGCGGCTTTTGTACACCCGGATTTATTATTTCACTTAGCGGATATTTGCTTATAGCCGAAAAATTTATGTTATCCGATGCCCTGGCTTTTATTTCGGGAAACATTTGCCGCTGCACCGGTTATAAATCCATTGAGCGGGCTGTTGAAAAAATTTTGAATACACTCAACAACAACCATTTACCTCCACACAGCTCCGAGCGGCGTTTGGAGTATTTGGTGAAAAACAACATTCTTCCGAAATACTTTCTAAATATCTCCGAAAAGCTGGCTCAGCTTGCAGCTTTGCCCTCAGAGCCCGGAAATATGCCGCATCAAGGAAAAGTTGTGGCCGGAGGCACCGACTTATACGTTCAAAAGAGTGAAGATTTTGAAGCAACGGACATTATCCGGCTAAACAAGCATGCTGCACTTCGAAAAATCGAATCTGTTGACGAGCGTTTATACGTTGGAGCAGCAATCACCATCGCCGAATTTAGTGAAAACAGCATCATTGGCCGGCGCCTTCCGCACATTGCCGAATATGCAAGGCTTATCGCGTGTACCTCTATTCGCAATATGGGCACACTGGGTGGCAATATCGTAAATGCTTCGCCCATAGGTGATTTGAGCATCATTCTGTTGGCTTTAGACGCCACGCTGCTGATTGCAAACGAAAAACATACACGCGAAATCAAGCTTCACGGTTTTTTTAAAGACTACAAAGTGTGCGATTTGCACGCAGGCGAATGGGTACAGGCAATTTTGATCCCGCAAAACGAAAATGCCGGCTTTTTTAACTTCGAAAAAGTGTCGAAACGTAGCCATCTCGATATTGCAAGCGTAAACAGCGCCATAAGCATAAGCCTAAACAACAAACTTATTGAAAAAGTGCATCTGGCTGCGGGAGGGGTTGCCCCTATTCCCAAGCTTTTAACAAAAACAGAAGCCTTTTTGAAAGGGGAAAAACTTACTCCTGCTTTAATAGAAAAAGCACAGGAAATAGCCCTTGCCGAAATTCGGCCCATATCCGATGTGCGGGGTTCTGCCCGCTATAAGAGCCTGCTTTTAAAGCAATTGATAAAAGCGCATTTCGAAAAGTTTGCCGAATTATCATCATAATTAAGCTGATCGCGCCATGAACAACAACGACACAAAACTGCACGTTCAAGGTTTATCCCTTTTCACCGGCGATATTCCTTTGCCGGAACACGGCTTATTTGCCGCAGTTTTTACGGCTCCTTATCCGCACGGAAAGATCTTAAATTTCGACCCAGATGAAGCTGCAAAAACCGAAGGGGTGGTGAAAATACTTACTTCGGACGATATTCCGGGCAAAAACCAGATCGGCCACATCATTGCCGACGAACCTTTGCTTGCCGAAACGGAATTTAGTTATGTGGGGCAGCCCATTGCTGTTGTTTTGGCCGAAAACCGGAAAACAGCGCAAAAAGCCGTTTCAAAAATCAAGATGGAATACGAAAAACTCCCGTTTATCACCAGTCCACGGCAAGCCTATCAACAAGGAGAGATCATTGGGCATGAACGGATTTTTTCGTGTGGCAACACGGCAAAGGCCAAAGACCAATGCAGCCACATTTTTAAAGGTACGGTTGAATCGGGCGCTCAAGAGCATTTATACCTCGAAACTCAAACAGCTTTGGCCATACCGCTCGAAAAAGGGAAGCTAAAGGTTATTTCTTCTACCCAATCGCCATCGGCAGTGCAAAAAACAGTGGCCGAGGTGCTCGCTTTGCCTTTAAATGAGGTTGAATCGGAAGTGCTTCGTTTGGGAGGCGGATTTGGCGGCAAAGAAGATCAGGCTAATGCCTGGGCTGCAATAGCAGCTTTGGGCGCTTATCTTTGCAATCGCGCGGTGAAGATAACGCTGCCACGAAAAACAGATCTTAATAGCACAGGCAAACGGCATCCCTACAGTTCCGATTTTTGTATCGGGTTGAACAGCGAGCTGAAGATTATTTTTTACGAAGTCAGTTATTACCAAAATGCCGGCGCATGCACCGATCTGTCGCCCTCGGTGCTCGAACGCACCTTATTTCATAGTACAAACAGTTATTTCATTCCAAATGTAAAGGCTACAGCCGCTTCTTGCCGAACAAATTTACCTCCAAACACGGCTTTTAGAGGTTTTGGCGGACCACAGGCCATGTTTGTAATCGAGAGTGCCATTTACGAAGCGGCAAAACACTTAAATGTTCCGGCCAATCTCATTCAGCAAAGAAACCTGATCAAAAGCGGGCAGCATTTCCCGTATGGAATGAAAATGCAAAACAATCATGCGGAGCTTTGTTTCGAAAAAGCGCTAAACGATTATGATTTTGAAGGCAAATGCAGAAAAATTGCAGCACATAACAGCCAAAATATCACTCATAAAAAGGGTATTTCGGTGATGCCCATTTGTTTCGGCATTTCATTTACCAGCATTTTCCTCAATCAGGCTTCTGCGCTTTTGCACCTTTATAATGATGGAAGCATTGGCATTAGCACCGGAGCCGTAGAGATGGGTCAAGGCGTAAACCAACGAATTCGAAAAATTGCAGCTCATTCGCTTGGGGTCTATGAAAAGCGCATTCGCATCGAAAGCACCAATACGAGCCGCATAGCCAATATGTCGCCAACGGCGGCCAGCACCGGCACCGACCTTAACGGAAACGCTGCACTATTAGCCTGCCGCGAAGTAAAAAACAGGCTGTTACGCTTTTTGTCAAAGCATATGGGCAAAGGCTCTTTAGAGGATTATGAAATTGAAAATGAAATCGTTTATTTCAACAAAAAACCAATTTCCCTCAATTGGGAGCAATTAGTAGAGCAAGCTTATCTGGCGCGCATCAGCCTATCGGCGCATGCTTTTTACGCCACACCCGAAATATATTTCGATAAAAAGACCGAAAAAGGAGAGCCTTTTAGCTATCACATCAGTGGGACCGCCATAACAGAGGTAAGTGTGGACTGCTTGCGAGGCAATTATTGCATTGATTCTGTTGAAGTTGTTCACGATACCGGCGCTTCGATTGATTTGCTCATCGAACTGGGCCAGATGGAAGGTGGCATTGTGCAGGGCATTGGCTGGATGACGATGGAAGAAATACGTCATTCAGAAGATGGCAAGCTGATTACCAATACATTAAGCACTTATAAAGTACCTGATGTATTGGCTGCGCCTCAAAATATTAGCGTTAAATACCTCGAAAAACCCGACCCGTCAAAAGGTGTTTTGGGCGCCAAAGCAACGGGCGAGCCGCCTTTTATGTACGGAATAGGCACATATTTTGCCCTGATCAATGCGGTTAGAGCTTTCAAACCCGATGCGCCAATCAATTATCTTGCCCCATTAACTAACGAAAGGCTGTTTATGATGCTTTACGATCACAGCGAATAGTTTTTCACGGCTTTAAATCAATTACCTATTATCAAGTAAATCGCTGGTATAAAGAGAATTGGCAAAACACATGGAAGAAATTTTAAAAAAAACGGCTATCTGGGATTTTATCCTTAAGCAAATTGATGAAGATAAAAACGTATTACTCATCATTGTGGCTCAAACACGGGGTAATGCGCCCGGAAAAACGGGGGCAAAAATGGCTGTAACTACTGATGGCTATACATTTGGTACGATTGGTGGAGGAAAAGTTGAAAACGACTTAAAACTCCTTACTTTGGAGCTTTACCATAAAGAAGCAGCCCTTCCACTAGCCATAAACTATGCTTACAATTCGACTGCAAGTGAAGAGCCCGATGGAATGATTTGTGGCGGCGAGCAAACATTTCTCATTTTCAAGCTTGCACAATCGCATAAGGAACAGATCGTTAGCATTGCTGATTGTATTTCAAAACACCATCGAATGCGAATTAGCTGGCTAAAAACGGGCAAAATCAACCTTGAAAGCTGCGAAAAGGATCATCCGAAAAAGGCCATCTTTAGCATTGAAGGCAAAGTTTGGCAATATTCCGAAATTCTTTGCTCCGAGCCCTTGATTCACATCATTGGCGGCGGGCATGTGTCGCTGGCTTTATCGCGGATAATGC
>CAYYDS010000182.1:0-5544 GCA_964470665.1 uncultured Lentimicrobiaceae bacterium | reverse complement strand
CTGACCTTAGTACGAGAGGACCGGGTTGGACAAACCTCTGGTGTACCTGTTGTGGCGCCAGCTGCATCGCAGGGTAGCCATGTTTGGTGAAGATAAGTGCTGAAAGCATCTAAGCACGAAACTTACCTCAAGATGAGGCTTTCTTTAAGGGTCCAGGGAGATTACCTGGTTGATAGGCTGCAGGTGTAAAGGTGGTAACATCAAAGCCGAGCAGTACTAATTGCCCGTAAGCTTTCTAAAGATAGCGATAAGTTACGTTTGTAAGACGAACGATGCAAAACTTCGATTTTGATTTAAAGCGCGAGTTGTTAAATTGATTTGTTGTTTCCTTTATTACATGAGTCATTTTTATTGCCACCCCGAAAAAGCAGGGGCAATAAACATAAAGTTCTTATGGTGACTATAGCGACAGTGTCCACCTCTTCCCATTCCGAACAGAGAAGTTAAGCCTGTCAGCGCCGATGATACTGCAGTAAAATGTGGGAAAGTAGGTCGTCGCCACCCCTTACTTCAAACTCCGTACATTCTTGTGTACGGGGTTTTGTTGTTTTTATTTTTCACCTAATAAAATACTTCTTCAAAACTTTCGTTATCTTCATGATTAGTAACCAAAAAACATTCATGAAGAAAACATCTACCCTATCAAATTTCTTTCAACAACAGGATTCCGAAAACCATTTTCAGTTTATTGCTTTGATTAGCAAGGCTTTAAAACAAGGCGAAACGGAATCGGCAAGGCTCTCTACAATTAAGGCATTAAACTGCTTTGCTGCTGCATATGATGTGAAAACAACGAGTAGCAACGAAAAATTAGAGCTCACGCTTAACTAAACTGAAAGATTCAAAATTTTGAAACGAAAAGAGAAGTTCGAGGCTGTAATACAGTATTTCGAAAAGACGATGCCTGTTGCCGAAACAGAGCTGGTCTTTGACGACCCTTATCAACTGCTCGTTGCCGTTATTTTATCGGCTCAGTGTACTGACAAACGAGTAAACATGATAACGCCGGGATTTTTCAAGCATTACCCTACTGTGCAGGATCTTGCTGCTGCATCGCAAGAACAGGTATTCGAACTGGTAAAATCATGCTCCTACCCAAACAACAAAGCCCGTCATCTTATTGGAATGGCACAAAAGCTGATCTCGGATTTTAACGGACTTGTTCCTTCCGAAATTGAAATGCTGCAAACGCTTCCGGGCGTAGGGCGAAAAACAGCCAATGTAATCGCATCGGTTGTCTATAATAAGCCGGCAATGGCTGTGGATACGCATGTGTTTCGGGTTTCGGAACGCATTGGGCTAACGAAAAATGCAAAAACCCCCTTAGCTGCCGAAAAACAATTGGTAAAATACCTGCCCGAACAACTTATTCCAAAAGCGCATCACTGGCTAATTCTTCACGGACGATATGTGTGCACGGCACGAAACCCAAAATGCCACCAATGCGGCTTAGCATGGTTGTGCGATTATTATCGCACCGAAATAAAAGAAAAGAAAGACTGAGAAGCGTTCGCTGATTTTAGAAAAAACAGTACTTTTGTTCTAGAACTTAAAATTGCTGGTATGTTACAAAAAGGCGATAAAGCTCCTTCATTTTCAGGGATTGACCAGTTTGGGAAACTCATTGATAGCCACGACTTTAAAGAGAAAAAGATGGTGCTGTATTTTTATCCGAAAGACAATACGCCGGGCTGCACTGCTGAAGCCTGCAATTTGCGTGATAATTACAACCAATTGCTGGCTCAAGGTTATGCCGTAATAGGTGTTAGCCCCGACAGCTTAGCTTCGCATCAAAAATTTGCCGAAAAATATTCGCTCCCGTTTTCGTTGTTGGCCGATCCCGAACTTAAGATCATCAAATCGTATGGTGTTTGGGGCAAAAAAAACAATTACGGCAAAGTGTACGAAGGCCTATTACGCACTACTTTCGTAATAGATGAAAACGGAACGATAGAAGAAGTGATTAAAAAAGTGAAAACAGACGATCATACCAATCAGATTATATCAATCTAAAAACGTGTAAATATGACAACCGAGAAAGCAAAAGAAAACGCCGATAAGCTGCGTTTGGAAAAACTGAAAGCCCTTGAATCAACCCTCGGGAATATCGAAAAAGCCTACGGAAAAGGAAGCGTTATGAAGTTAGGCGATGACGCAGTTGAGAAAATAGAGTCGGTTTCGACAGGCTCTTTAGGTTTGGACTTTGCCCTTGGCGTTGGCGGACTTCCAAAAGGGAGAGTGGTCGAAATTTATGGCCCCGAAAGCTCGGGAAAGACAACCCTAGCGCTACATGTCATAGCAGAATCGCAAAAAAAAGGCGGTATTGCCGCTTTTATTGATGCAGAACATGCTTTTGACCGCTTTTATGCCCAAAAATTAGGCGTTGATATACAAAATCTGTTGGTTTCGCAGCCCGATTTTGGCGAACAGGCCCTCGAAATTACCGAAAACCTTATTCGCTCAGGCGCTATTGATGTTATTGTGATTGACTCGGTTGCAGCGCTCACGCCAAAAAGTGAGATAGAAGGCGAAATGGGCGATTCGAAGATGGGCTTGCAAGCACGCCTCATGTCGCAGGCACTTCGCAAACTAACGGCCACCATCAGCAAAACCGGCGCTGTGTGTATCTTTATTAATCAACTTCGCGATAAGATAGGGGTAATGTTTGGCAATCCGGAAACCACAACCGGAGGCAACGCCCTTAAATTTTACAGCTCGGTAAGGCTCGACATCCGGAAAGTGAACCAGATAAAAGACGGCGAAAACGTATCAGGGAACCGCGTAAAGGTAAAAGTGGTTAAAAACAAGGTTGCACCGCCTTTCCGCAAGGCCGAATTTGATATTATGTATGGCGAAGGCATTTCGAAAACCGGCGAAATCATTGATTTAGGCGTTGAACTAAACATCATCAAAAAAAGCGGCTCGTGGTTTAGCTATGGCGAAACACGCCTGGGCCAGGGGCGCGACGCCGTGAAAACCCTTATTAACGAAAATCCTGAATTAGCTGCCGAACTTGAAGCCAAAATCATTCAAGCACTCGAAAAAACAAACTGAGAAGAGAGTTAAGAGTGGTTTTTTCTTTGCAGTTTATATATTAAAACCGCGTTAAACAACAACGCCAGCTCTATACCCATGAAAATAAAATGGCCTTTATTGCTCGCTTTTGCCATAGCGTTTATGGCAGCTTGTCAGCCTAAAAAGGCCGACCCGGCACAGAATTCTCAAACCGTTAAAGAGCTCAACGAGCTGAATAAGCTCATCGAAAAAAACCCTTCGGATAAAGAAGCATTACATCAACGGGCAAGCTATTTTTTGGCAAATGAAGATTATGAACAGGCCCTTGCCGATTTGAACAGGGCTTTGCAGCTCGATAATAAGGATATCGAATTGTTTCTTACATTGGCCGAGGTGTATCTGAAAATGGGACAGGCCGATGCTTGCAGCGGAGCTTTACAACAAGCCTCTGCCATTGACCCCGAAAACCCGGTGCCTTATTTCAGGCTTGCCGAACTCTATCTGATGATGGACGAAAAATCGTCGGCAATGATCTATGCCGACCGTTCGTTGGATGTAAAATCATTTAATCCCGATGCACTTTTTGTGAAAGGATTAATTTTCCTTGCAAATACAGATACTGCAAATGCGGTTCGCAATTTCGAACTTGCCCTTAACCAAAGGGAAGAATTTTTCGAGCCTTTGATGCAACTTGGTGTCATCCATACGATTAGGCATAACCCTTTAGCCGAACAATACCTTCTTAAAGCCATCCGCTTATTTCCGCAACAGTATAGGGCGAGGTATCAATTGGCCTTGTATTATCAAGAAAACGAGCGTGTGGAAGAGGCTTCCTTGCACTACGATTCACTTTTACAGTGGATTCCGGATAACAAATACGTGCTTTTTAATCTGGGATACCTCAATTTGGTTTACCAGAACAACAACGAAAGGGCAATCGAGTATTTTGATGAAGCCCTCATCAGCGATCCCAACTATGTGGATGCCTTATACAACAAAGGAAGGGCAATGGAAGACTTGGGGCAATATGCCAATGCCCGCGAGGTTTATCAGGAAGTGCTGCGGCGCGAAGTGAACCATTCGCTTGCTATTGAGGCGCTTAACCGAATTGACAACCGGCGTTAGTTTTGATCGAGAGGGTAGAGCGAAGCCGATTTAAGCGCCCACTCTTCAACTAAGCCATTGCTGAAATTTTGCGAACTGAAGCCAATTAATCCATAATCTTTGGCTAAGAAAAAATGATACACAATTGATTGAGGCGAGGCGGGGTTTTCAACTACCTGAGTCTCATATACATCGGAATAGAAATTCTGATTTAAAGAAAATTCGGAATAAAACGCTTTGTTTAAATAATCGCCTTCTGTTCCACCAAGGTGAATAAGGCTGTCTATCGGATGATGCGGAATTAAAATACTCAAATAAGTACCATTCGCAAAAAAAAGCCGGTAGGTTTCGGCTTTCTCTCCGCTGTAAGAGTCGGGCCCCGACGTGATTTCGCCTTTTAAAAAGCCCAGCTCTTTCGACGACAAACCAAATTCAATGGCATCATAATAATATTGATTTCCGCCGAGGCTATGAACCCGCTTTTCAAGTTTTGTGCTCTCAACCACCACCGTATCGTAGGCTATGGGTTGGGGGCTCTTCCTTTCATAAATCCAATAACTGCCTTTAGCAAATACAGTATATCGTTTGAAGTTTTCGCTAATGTGATATTCTTCAGGAGGAGGCGGCGTTTCATTTTTTGTACATGAAGGTGATAATGCGCTGATTGACAATAATAAAACTAAAATAAAGCTCTTTTCTTTTTTTAATGCGTTCATATTATTGGTATTTAATCGTGATTGTAGTCGGTAATTAAAATGCCATTCAAATGATCAGTTTCGTGCTGGAAGATGCGCGCAGTGAAACCGCAAACTGTTTCGGTGAACTGTTTTCCGTTGATATCTTGATAACGGAGGCTTATTTGCCATGGCCGGCTTATCGTATCGCGCAGTCCGGGGATCGAAAGGCATCCTTCGGCCATTTTCCAGGTCGAATCGGAAGAGGATACTATTTCAGGATTCAAAACCACCTGAAAAGCCTGTCCGGGCTTATCAAAACGCTGCACAACGATAAGGCGGCGGCTGATGCCCACCTGAGGTGCAGCAATGCCAACGCCTTGATGCATAGGATCATTTACAGTGGCTAACATTCGGTTTGCCAGCTTTTTCCATAAACCTTTGCGCACTTTTGAAATGGGTTCGGCAGTTTTGCGAAGAATACTGAGATCGTTGGAGATAGTGCTTTGTAAGACATATAATTTTTCATCCGAATTTCCCGAACGGATCAGCGCCTTTTCATGCTTCGACGGCTTTTGGGCCAAAATCACGAAAGGAAGGAAAAAGGCGGCAAAAATCAATAAGATCCTGAAATGCATTTGTCAACTTTTTGCGCTCAAAATTACGCTATCTTTACGTCTTGTAAAACACAAAATTTGAAAAAACTTGGCTTTGCAACACAATCCGAGCTTTTTTTTGTGAAGTACATCAC
>CAYYDS010000181.1:0-5654 GCA_964470665.1 uncultured Lentimicrobiaceae bacterium | reverse complement strand
CACCATGGTGTAGGAGTAGGAAAAGAAAACTCTAACAAATCGTTTGAAAAAACCATTAATATTTTCCGTACCCGTTACGGCACAGAAGTAATATTTGCAAAAACCATTCGCAAAACGTTTAAACAATACGACGAACAACAAAAATTTATCGCAGACAATATGGAGTTTATCGAACGTTTCAAAGGCACCTACTCCAAAACCAACCAGGTGCAGTCGCGCGTTCGCATGCTCGAAAAAATGGTGTTGCTCGAAGTTGACGAAGAAGACACCTCGGCTTTGAAGCTGCGTTTTCCGCCTTCGCCACGCTCCGGAAGCTATCCGGTTATTGTGGAAAACCTAAGCAAAAACTATGAAAATCAATTGGTTTTTTCCGATGTTGAGTTTGTGGTCGAACGCGGAAAACGCATTGCCTTGGTTGGAAAAAACGGCGAAGGAAAATCAACTTTCGTAAAATGCCTGATGGGCCAAACACCGCACGAAGGCAAAATAAGCTTAGGCCACAATACGGCCGTCGGCTATTTTGCCCAAAACGAGGCCTCGCTGCTCGATGAAGACCTCACCGTATTCGAAACCATTGATGACGTTGCCAAAGGCGATATCCGCACCAAAATAAAAGATCTGTTGGGCGCTTTTATGTTTGGCGGCGACAGCTGGAACAAAAAGGTAAAAGTGCTTTCGGGCGGCGAACGCACCCGATTAGCCATGATCAAACTTCTGCTCGAACCGGTAAACCTGCTCATACTCGACGAACCTACCAACCACCTCGACCTTCGAACCAAAGACATTCTAAAAGCCGCTCTTATGGACTATGATGGCACGCTGATACTCGTTTCGCACGACCGAGACTTTCTGGACGGCCTTGTGGACAAGGTTTACGAGTTTGGCCATAAAAGGGTAAAGGAACATTTGGGCGGCATTAAAAGCTTCCTCGAAACGAAAAAAATGGAACATCTGCGCGATTTAGAAAGGGCTTAAAACAAACTTTAAAGCATTTAGAAATCATTCCGCCATAAAGCAAACACAGCTGTTTTTTGTTATACTGAAATATGAAACTTTTTTTTAGACGATACGGCCAGGCCGGCAATCAACCCATCATTATTCTGCATGGCCTTTTTGGTATCTCGGACAATTGGGTAACTTTCGGGAGACGCATTGCCGACGAGGGTTTCGAGGTTTTTATTCCCGATCAACGCAACCATGGCCTCTCGCCACATAGTGATGTTTTTAACTACCTTGCCCTTACCGACGATTTAAACGAATTAATTGAGGATCAACAGGTTGAAAATCCTGTTTTGCTCGGTCACAGCATGGGCGGCAAAGTAGCCATGCGCTACACCCTCGAAAATCCGGCCAAAATAAGGCGTTTAATCGTTGTGGATATTGCCCTCAGGGGATATGGAGCTCGCCCCCATCACCGCAATATTATTGATGCCATGCTGGCCATTGAACCCACGGCATACCCCAGCCGCAGCCTGATTGAAGAAGAGTTGGCGAAAAGAGTAAGCGAGATTCGTATTCGGCAGTTTCTGCTTAAAAACCTTCATCGAAACGACAAACAGGAGCTCGAGTGGCGCCTCAACCTCAATGGATTAAGCGAAAACTTAGATCGCATGTTCGATGCCATTGAAACCGAAAATACCTTTGAAAAACCCAGTTTGTTTGTTCGCGGTGGGCTAAGCGATTATATCCTTCCGGAGGATTATCCCGAAATCCGCAAGAAATTCCCAAAATCCGAGATCATCACCATCGAAAATGCTTCACACTGGGTGCATGCCGAAGCCGCAGAACAGTTTTACCTGCTCTGCATGGGTTTTCTCACCGGCACACCCGGCTGGCTCACATCGAAAACCCATTAATAAACAAGCACTTTCGTGCTAAACTTTGTGGACTCGCTTTCGAGTTCAACAAAATAAGTTCCTGCTTTCAATCCATTCAGCCTCAAGAGAGTAGATTGCCCGATAGTTGTTTTGCCTTGTTGCACAAGTTTTCCGGCGCTATTTAACAATTTGTAGTTGAGCTGTGCCCCTATCGGTGTTAAACCTTTAATGCATATTTGGCCGTGTGCGGGGTTTGGAACGATTTCCGGTATTCCCGCGTTTGGCGCGTCCAGGCCGAGGGTAGATCCGGCCTGTATCAGCTCAATTTGTTGAGGGTCAAGTCCTTCGCCAATAAGGCTTAAAATTGCCGTGCGGGCCTCTGCAACCATATTCTCTTCATAATCGGCACTTATTTGTCCGCTACCGCTGCCCGATGGCGTTACCAAAACCCAAGAAGCATCGCATTGGCAGATCCAGTTTACATTCGAATTCACGGAATAATAAGCCGTTCCGGCTTCGGCCTCAACTTCCTGCACAAGAGGTTCGGCCGTTAAAAAGGCAGCTGCTCCGGCCTGAACCAAATAAACCGTTTGGCTTTCAGCTCCGTTGGCCGAAACAGTTATGGCGGCCGTTCGTGTGGTTGTTTCAAGGTTTTGAGCATAACTTGCAATTAAGTTGCCGCTACCGCTGCCCGATGGCGTAACGTTGCACCACGATGCATTGCTTTGGGCTGTCCAATTAAGCAAAGTGGCAACCGAAAAAAGCAAAATCCCGGATTGTGAAGGCGCTTCAGCCATTTGCGGCGATACCAGCAACGAATTGGCGCCTTGTTCGTAGATGATGGCAGCCGAAAAAATCTCATTCACAAATTGTGGTGCAACCAGCGCAGTGGCATTGGCATTGGGGTGCGGGTCGTTTGCACTGGCGGCATATTGTGGCAGTTGGTATCCATTGGCATCGGTGAGTTTGGCAAAATAATTAAACACAAACACATTGGGCGGAAACGCTCCCATTACCGGATCGAGACCCATTGCCAGAGTGTCTTTTGCCCAAAGGCTAAAATTCTTCGAAAGCATGGCCTGCGCAGGGTTTGTATTGGCTTCGTTGAGCGGCGCGTTGGTCCACATTGCAAAAAAAGTTTCGGGATGCTGAGCCATAACGTTTACAATATTCCTCCAATGCCATTTATAGTTGTAAACCGATTTTTTGGTAGGATTTAAAGTGTCGGAAGGCGCTCCCCAATCTTGCATCGAAGACGACGGATAGCACGATTTGATAACCACAATGCGGTTTGAGGCAATGATGGGAAAAATATCGGCATTGGGGTCGAGGCCTTTGAAAATCCGGTGCCAGCGCTCCCACTCGTTTTCCCAGGGATTATCGGGCCACGACGTTCGGTTCATTGCAATGGCCTCGTTTCCGCTCAAGCCGTGCAAAGCATTATAAGCCTGGATTTCGAGAGGGATGCTGGTGGGCGAGCCATTTGGCCCCCAAATGGCAGTCCCTGTTGAATGGGCAAGGAAAACGCCGCTGCGAAAAAAAGGCTGCGAGTAGGTAAGGCCCGACACTAAAAGAAAGAAGAAAAATAAGCTTCGTTTCATGCTGTTGAGTTTTGGTTGTTTATCGTGTTATTTTTTACAAATTGATCCCCTTGAAAACATGCTAAAGATAGTAAAACTACATGTCTTTTTGTGTCGCGCAACTCTTTTAGATGCAATCAGTAGAACGTCTTTTTCGAAAACCTTTCAAAAATACGAAAAACAATCGCATTTCTATCGCAATCAGCGTATTTTGTTGCGTCAGCATGGTTTGCAATTTCCAACTAAAAAAAAAGGGAGTCAAAAAACCGATAAAACACGCCTTAAAGGCCCACTGATTTTGATTTTTTGCAATGGCAATTCAGTTTTATCATACTTGGCGCAATTGCTTGTTACTCATAATCAAGTTATTAACAATTAATTCGTCTTATTTTTCATTTTCTGCATCTTTCAGCTTAACTCAGCATCCTGTTTGATTGAAAGTTTTTATATTTTTAGCGTTCTATTTATTGAAGCATCAACGTATCTATCTTTAAACATTTAAGACGGTTCACATGACAAAAATCAAAGTTGCCAATCCTGTGGTTGAGCTCGATGGTGATGAGATGACACGGGTAATCTGGAAATTTATTAAAGACAAGCTCATTTTGCCTTATCTTGACATAGACATTCGGTATTTCGATTTGGGAATAGCGCATCGCGATGCCACCAACGATCAGGTTACGGTAGATGCAGCCAAAGCGATCTTGAAATATAATGTTGGCATAAAATGCGCCACCATTACCCCCGACGAAAACAGGGTTGAAGAGTTTGGGTTGAAGGAAATGTACAAATCGCCAAACGGCACTATCCGCAACATTCTGGACGGCACTGTTTTTCGCGAACCCATCATCATTAACAACATTCCGCGTTTGGTTCCGGGCTGGCAACACCCGATTGTAATTGGCCGCCATGCTTTTGGCGATCAGTACCGCGCCACCGATTTCGTTACCAAGGGCAAAGGCAAGCTTACCATAACTTTTACGCCGGATGACGGGGCCGATGTGCAGCATTACGAAGTTTACAACTTTAAAGGCGACGGGGTGGCTCTGGCCATGTATAATACCGACGAATCCATCCGCGGATTTGCCTTTTCGTGCTTCAATATAGCTCTTTCCAAAGGCTGGCCGCTTTATCTTTCCACCAAAAACACCATCCTCAAAAAGTACGACGGCCGCTTTAAAGACATCTTTGAAGAGGTATATCAAACCCATTTTTACGAACAGTTTAAGGCCGCCAACATCGTTTACGAACATCGGCTGATTGATGATATGGTAGCTTCGGCGCTTAAATGGAGCGGCAAATTTGTGTGGGCCTGTAAAAATTACGACGGAGATGTGCAAAGCGACACCCTGGCGCAAGGATTTGGCTCGTTGGGCCTGATGACTTCGGTACTTATTACCCCCGACGGCAAAACGGTGGAAGCCGAGGCCGCACACGGAACCGTTACGCGCCACTACCGCGAGCACCAAAAGGGCAATCCCACCTCCACCAACCCCATTGCCAGCATCTTTGCTTGGACACGCGGCCTTGCACATCGTGGAATATTAGATGAAAATCAGGACCTTATGCATTTTGCACACACCTTAGAATCGGTTTGTATTTCCACTGTAGAATCGGGGAAAATGACAAAAGATCTGGCTCTGCTTGTCCACGGCAACAACCTAAAAAGCGAGCATTATCTAAATACCGAAGACTTTTTGGAAGCCCTTAATCTGGAACTGCAAAGACGTTTAACAAATCAAATATTCTAAAACTCATTTACTCTTATGTCAAACCTAAAAAGCATCCTCAAAGAAAAAATCTACGACTGGCGCCCGCGCACCAAAGCTCTTTTGGAAGAACACGGCAATGTTGTGATTGATAAAGTGACTGTCAACCAGATTATTGGCGGCATGAGGGGCATCAAATGCCTTGTTACCGACATTTCTTACCTCGACCCGAACGAAGGCATCCGCTACCGTGGATACACACTGCCCGAGGTGTTTGAGTTGTTGCCAAAGCCAAAAAACGCCGAAATGCCATATGTGGAAGGGCTCTTGCACCTGCTCCTCACGGGCGATATCCCCACCGAAGCCCAGGCGCTCGACCTTGTTGACGAGTTTTCGCGCCGCCGCATTCTGCCACGCTACGTTTATGAGGTAATTGATGCCTGGCCATGCTGCAGCCATCCTATGGCCATGTTCTCGTCGGCCATTTTGGCAATGGCCCGCGAATCGTTTTTTGCCAAGAAATACAAGGCCGGCATCAACAAAATGGA
>CAYYDS010000180.1:2769-5695 GCA_964470665.1 uncultured Lentimicrobiaceae bacterium | reverse complement strand
GCGAAGTATTTATCTGTTGAATCGCGCGAAAAATTGGGGCGATTTTCGCAAAGCACTCACAACCATGCTTGCCGTAAGTCAAAATGTGGTTTATGCCGATGCAAAAGGCAATATTGGCCTTCAAACAGCTGGCGGTGTACCCATTCGCAATCAAGGCTTTGGTATTCAACCCGTGCCGGGCGACACCGACCAGTTTGAATGGATTGGCCAGCTGCCGTTCGATTCGCTGCCCTATAGCTTTAACCCGCCTTCGGGCTATGTGTCGTCGGCCAACAACCGCACTACCTCGCCCGACTATCCCTATTACATTGGAAATTGGTATGACAATTCGGGCCGGATTGATCGAATTAGGCAGATGATTGAAGCAAAAACCAGCCTCGACAGCCGCGATTTCATGGAGATTCAAACCGATCAGCGATCGCTCTTTGCGCAAAATAACCTGCCAATGATCCTGAATGTGCTGGAAAAATCAACCAACTTCAGCGCAAATGAAAACAAAATGCTCGACAGCCTAAAAAATTGGGATGGCACTATGGATGCCTCATTGGTACAACCGGCGCTTTTTGAGTTTTTCTTCCTTAATTTTATGAGGTCGGTAATGGAAGACGAATTGGGCGAAAGCGGTTTTAAAACAATTCCTTCCGGTTTGATGCGGCATTTGTTCGAATTCTTTTTACAGAAACCTCGATCGGGTTGGATGGATAACAGCCTGACGAGCGAAAAGGAAAGCTTTGAAGATATGGTAAATCTAGCCTTTGCGAAAACGGTTAGCGATCTCGAAACGCAACTTGGACCTAATACTGACAAGTGGAAGTGGGGAAGTTTGCATCGCCTCACTTTAAAACACCCGATGGGAAAAGTGGCTATACTTGATAAAATATTCGGTTTCAACAAAGGGGATGTGGAAGTAGGAGGTAGTTTCCATACCGTTAATCCGATGGGCTATTCATTTCATCAACCTTTTGATGTGGTGCACGGCGCTTCGCAGCGGCATATTTATAATATGGGAAACCCTGGCCAGAGTTATGTAGCGATACCAACCGGAATTTCGGGAATACCGGCAAGCCCTTTCTATTGCAATCAAATGAACGATTTTGTGCGTGGAAATTATTTCAACGACTTTTTTTCGGCTGAAGAAGTACGTGCGGCAAAAAAATATGAAATGTGGCTCGAACCTGCCCCTTAGGCTGCTGCACCGGTTTTTAGTTTGAATTGTCGAGCAGGCCTCTGCCGGTTTTAGTTATCAAGCCCTCGGCACTCATATCGGCAAGCAATTTGTCTAAAATACCATTGATAAAAACATTGCTGCGCGCCGTGCTGAAGTATTTCGAAATATCAATGTATTCGTTCATGGTTACCTTTACCGGAATTGAGCGAAAATAGCTCAGTTCGGTAAGCGCCATTTTCAAAATGATAATATCCATCACGGCTATGCGTTCCAGCTCCCAGTTGGAAGTAGCGCCTGCAATGAGCTTGTTCCATTCTTCACTATGAAGTATCGTTTTGTGAAACAGGCTTTTAACAAAAGCCAGATCTTCGTTGCCTTCTTCTTTTTCGGTTTTAAGCAAATTGGGAAGCTCCGAATTGGCGTCGAAACTCTTATCCATAAACTTGATAAACTTCATTAAAAGATAGCTTACCAAGTGATAATCATCAACAAAAAAGATGCTTTTTTCTTCGTAAAATGCCTCGAGCAGTTCAAAATTGGCAAAAAGTTCCTCAATGAGGTATAACACCATCTTTTTATCCTCGGAAAAGCTGTTGCTCTCCTTGCTCATGTATTTTGCGTAGGCTTCCGTTTCGCGCATCATCACGTAAAACTTTCGGATCAATTCTTTTTCTTCCGACCAGTTTATTTTATAAAGTTGCTCTTTTTTTAAAAATTCGCGGTTTTCTGCAAGGCTACACAAAACCCTGTTATTTACAAAGCGAAGGTTGGGGTTCAGGTCTTCGGCAGTTGGGAGGTGCTTGGTTTTATTTTCTTCCACTCGAAATTCGGCAAAACGCCGCACTTCAACCAAAAAAGAAAGTTGATAGATAAAAAGCTCGTATAGCTTTTTAATGCTGAGCAGCAGTTGATTCTCACCCTGATCGAGGCGATTGTTATTTGATTGGAAATAAGCATAAAGTGCCTGAAGAACTTTTACGCGAAGATGGCGTCTGCTAAGCATACTGGGAATGAACCTAAGTAAAACAAAGCGGCAAAGGTAGTTTTTTTGGCCGATAATTGATTCTAAATGCCTTTATTTATTTTTCTTCCGGCTTTTTTAAGCGCCCTGAAAAGAATATTCAGGTCTTTAAATACGGTGTAATCGCGTGCATAGAGCAGATTAATGCGGTCTAAAAGCTCAGGTTCAACAATTGGTTTGTCGAAAATATCGGTCGGACACAGCACCCCTCTTTTGATAGACGGAAGCCGCATATGTTGCGAAAGGGGCTGGCAGTAGCTAACCCATGACAAGCGGCCGCTAAAAACCCGCAGCGCATTCAGCAACGCATTGAAGCCCGATGGCAAAAACAGCACAAATGGAAACAAAAGAATAAGTACAGCTGCGGCCATGAGGTCAAAAACCCTTTTGTTGCGCCGATTGCCCACAGAGCCAATACCCTGAATAGCAACGGTATAAAGGTCGCCTTTGGTGTTTATTGAGTTGCTGCCAATGATCGAAAGGCTGTCTTCGGGCGCAATTTTGTAGCTGATGCCGCTCGATTGCCAGGCCGTCATCTTATCAATTATGGTTTGATGCGAAAGGTCTTTTGAGCAGAAAATCACCTCGTTGATCTGATATATGGTGATGATATCCGCAACTTGCTCCAAGCTGCCAATTGATGAGCCGCTTTCGTCGGGTTTTTGCTCTGTTGAGATAATGCCGATAAAGTCGGTTTTTAAAGCCGTGCTTTTTAAAATGGTTTCCACACGCATGGC
>CAYYDS010000180.1:0-2759 GCA_964470665.1 uncultured Lentimicrobiaceae bacterium | reverse complement strand
GATGAGAAAGCGTTTTTTTTCTTTTCCTCCCAACACAAAGCCCTCAATTTGAAGCAGATAACCGCCGATGCGGCTAAGCGCTAAAACGGCAAGATGCCAAAGGGCGCCAAAGAAAATCAGCGCCCGCGAAAAGCGGAAAGTTTCGGGCAATAAACCATACAAAATGAGGATGAAAAGTGTTCCTATAAGGCTGCCCTGCAAGGCTTTAATCAATCGGTAAGGCTTGTCGTATCCACCGCTCAAAACGTCCGATGCAAGCCATATAAGCAAATAAGACGGTATGACAAACGAAACTAATTCAACGGGATATTCGCCTCCATCCCTGTAAATTGTAAGCTCGCCCCAGTATTTTTTTATCAAAAGAATGCCTGCGGCAGTAAAAAGCGTATCGAGGAAAGGTAGGGCAATTTTGCGGAAAAAACGAGACAAAATGGCCAGAAAAGCCCTGAAATAGATGGCAATATTGATGAGAAAACTAAAAGTACGCGCCCGCTGTTGGCTAAAATGTTTGCGAGCAAAAATGATCATGGCGTTGTAAAAAACAAACACATAATTGATGCTGCTTTTTTTGGTGCTTTCGCCTTTGTAGTGAATGATGCGGGTTTCGGGAAAATAAAAGTTTTTATAACCGGCTGATGTGATGCGATAGGAAAGGTCGATATCTTCGCCATACATGAAAAAAGTTTCGTCCAGCAAGCCGGTTTTGTCCAATGTTTCACGTCGTAGCAACATAAAAGCGCCCGAAAGCACATCCACTTCATGTATCTTATTTTCGTCTAAATAGCCCAGATGGTATTTTGAAAAACGTTTGGAATGCGGAAAGAGCTTCGACAGCCCGAATATCTTATAAAACGCAGTGCGGGGCGTGGGCAATCCCCGTTTTGACTCTGGCAAAAACCGGCCCTGACCATCCAGCATTTTCACGCCAAGCCCGCCTGCTTCGGGCTGTTCGTCCATAAAATCAACAACCTTTCGAAAAGTATCGTCTTCAACAACCGTGTCGGGGTTTAGCAGCAAAACATATTCTCCCGTCGAGATGCGGATGGCCTGGTTGTTGGCTTTGCTAAAACCCGTGTTTTCGGTGTTCGCAATGAGTTTTACTTCCGGAAAACGTTGCCTGACCATGCGCAGCGAGCCATCAACCGAATTGTTGTCAACCACAAAAACTTCGGCATCCAGTCCGGCAGTTGCCTTACGAACCGAAGCCAAACATTGCTCTAAAAAAAATTCTACATTGTAGTTGACAATGATAACCGATAACTTCATTCTTTAAAAGTGAATGGGCATAGGGAAGCAAAAGTACAAAATTGCAGCTTCATGTGCATGCGAAAAGTTTATGCAAAGACCAAACAACTTGATTAACAGCAGCTCCGTAGTTTTAAAGCAATGCTTTGCGGGCAAACAAAAATCACTAATTTTGCATAAAAGCTTGATTTAATTGTTATTATATTCACAAAAACAAATAGGATTTGAGGATGAAGGTATTTGATTTCGACATGATTCGGGAAGTATATGCGGCAATGCCCAAAAAGGTAGATGCTGCGCGCATGCTTTTGCAACGGCCAATGACGTTCACCGAAAAGATTTTATATGCTCATTTAGACGGTAAATTGCCGGCTGAGGCCTACCAGCGTGCAGCTTCATACGTTGATTTTAATCCGGATAGGGTGGCTATGCAAGATGCCACTGCCCAAATGGCGCTTTTGCAATTTATGCAGGCCGGCAAAAAAAAGGTGTCGGTACCTTCCACGGTGCATTGCGATCACCTTATTCAAGCAAAAAGCGGCGCCGAAGAAGATTTGCGCATTGCAAATGACTCGAACCGTGAGGTTTACGAATTCCTTTCGAGCATTTCGAATAAATACGGCATTGGCTTTTGGAAGCCGGGAGCCGGCATTATCCATCAGGTTGTGCTCGAAAACTATGCCTTTCCGGGTGGAATGATGATTGGAACCGACAGCCATACGGTAAATGCTGGCGGCTTGGGCATGATCGCTATCGGCGTTGGCGGTGCCGATGCAGTTGACGTGATGGCAGGAATGCCTTGGGAACTTAAATTTCCTAAACTGATTGGGGTAAAACTTAGCGGAAAACTTTCGGGCTGGGCTTCGGCAAAAGATGTTATTTTGAAGGTAGCCGGACTTCTCACCGTAAAAGGCGGAACCGGCGCTATTGTTGAGTATTTTGGCCCGGGAGCGCATACCATTTCCTGCACCGGTAAAGGCACAATCTGTAATATGGGCGCCGAAATTGGAGCAACTACCTCCGTTTTTGGATACGACGAAAAAATGGAGGAATACCTGAGGGCTACAAATCGCGCTATCGTTGCCGACGAAGCCAACAAAATTAAAGCCTACCTTACGGCCGACCCCGAAGTGTATGCGCAGCCGGAAAAATATTTCGACCAGCTCATCGAAATCAATCTTTCTGAGCTTGAACCATACATCAACGGCCCTTTTACGCCAGACTTAGCCACCCCGCTTTCACAATTTAAACAAGCCGTTGAAGCGAATAACTGGCCCGAAAAGTTGGAAGTTGGCCTTATTGGCTCGTGCACCAATTCTTCATACGAAGATATCTCGCGGGCGGCATCAGTGGCCCGGCAGGCGTTGGAAAAAGCTTTGGAAGTTAAATCGGAATATACCATTACGCCAGGCTCCGAAATGGTGCGTTATACCGTTGAACGCGATGGCTATCTGAACACCTTTTCAGAAATTGGTGGTGTGGTTTTGGCCAACGCTTGCGGCCCTTGCATAGGC
>CAYYDS010000179.1:0-5759 GCA_964470665.1 uncultured Lentimicrobiaceae bacterium | reverse complement strand
CATATTAAAGCCCCTTTTTTCCATAAATTGCTGTATTGTTTCGGGCTTTTCGTCGCTGATCAGCACAAAGTTTATTTTGCCGGAATGGGTATTAAAAAGCTCTTGAAGGGCAGGCATTTCGGCAATGCATGGCGGGCACCAGGTGGCCCAAAAATTAACAAGTATGGCCTGCCCTTTGAATTGACTGAGATTGATGCGCTGCCCGTCGGGAGCCAGAAGCTGCCAGTCCCATTCGCTGCTGCTTAGCGCACTTTGTTTGTTGTGGTCAATTGGCTTTGGCGACGAAGCCGTTAGCCCTGCCATAAAGGCACTTATTTCTCTCCGGCTGGCAGGTATGAGCATGCCAATGAGGAGCAAAATGAAGATGAGGTCGGAAATTTTGCTAAACCACCCTTTTTTTTGCCAATAGCTTGTCCAGCGTTCTTTGAGGTTTATTTTCATGAGCAGTGCCTTGCGCTTTATGTGCTTTAGCTGTTTTGCTTCTTCGCAAGACGCGCCCGTTCGTCAAGCAAATGGTTTATTTGTTCTTCGCTGAGATTGGGATTGCGCAAATAGCTGTCAATCTCATCAACGCTGATAACGGCTTCATTTTTAACCGGAACATGGGGCTCTGTTTCGCCAAGTTCTTCGCGCAATCTTTTGATAAACATGCTGATCATTTGTCGCATCGGCTCGTTAACCTGGTCGAAAGGCTCGAATGACAAATGGTTTTTCATTGTTTCGTAGTTTCGCAAGAAAACACGCATCTGTTCGAGTTGCATTTTGTCGAAAGTGCTCAAGTCATCCGTTGGATACTTTTCGATTAATTTGTTGTATAGCCTGAAAAGCTCGTCGAGCTGTTTCTTAAAATCGTCGTTATCCATGTTTTTTTTTGTTTCGTACTGTTTTGCTTCTACAAAAACCGTGCAAAAAGATTTTTTTGGCAGCATTTCATTTGCGTAGCTGATTAAGCGAGAAAAGATTGTCGAGTAGTTTGCCTTTTCGCTGGCTTGGCCTAAAGTGGCCTTCGTTTACCTTTTGCACCTCTTCGATGGTATAAAAGGCATTTGGGTTGTAGGTGTTAATGATTTCGAGCGCTTCTTTCAGGTCTTTCTTTTTAACAATGCTGAAAAGAATTTTCACTGCCCCGGTTTTCCCTTCGGCATCAATTGTTGTTACGCCATAATTTGCTTCGCGAAGGTGGCTGATCAGCTCCAGATTGTCTTTTTTGGGAATAATGCGGATAACTACATTGCCAAGCGACATTTTCTCAACTATCAGAATGCCAATGTAATTTCCGGTTGCAAAGCCGGCTCCATAGCCGATATACGACATAAAATTGTCGAGTTGCTGCATGATTTGCCCGATGGCGAGCAGCCAAATGGTTACTTCGAGAAAGCCCAGCAATGGGGCAACGTTTTTGAGGCCGCGCGACACAAAAATGAGGCGAATGGTGCCAATAGTAACGTCCATGATGCGTGCGATGGCAATGAGCAGGGGCAAAACAAGCCAGTTATAGACCTCGGGGCCAAAGAATTCTTGAAGACTTGCTGTCATAAATAGGATGCGTTGGATGAGTCATCAAAGATAGGGCATTTTGAGCGGATCAGGAGTCTTATTTGCGTTTGGGCGAATTTGGCATGCGTCGTGTGTTTTAGCCTAAATTCCTATTTTTGCCGAAAATACAGATACTATGGAAATGGGCTTCAAACCTACTTCATACCATTTGCAGTCGCTGGCAACAGGGCGTGTTTTTAAGGACACAGGCTGGCTGCTCGAAGAGCCTGATACGCAGCTTGCGGGCTTGGTGAGGGCTGTTTATGAAAAACAACAGCTTGAGTTGAAAGACAGCAGTTTGGGCTTATTTTGTTTTTCCGACTGGCTGCCGGTAAACCGTTATATCGAAAATTCGTCGGCTCCGGTTACCTACAAAAGCTATGGATTGGCCAATTTTTTGGGGCTTCGCAACCTCTATATCACCTTTAGCGGATGGTGGCCCGAAAAGGCTGCGCTTATGAAAAGCTGCTCGTTTAAAGAAACGGAGGCTTTTTCGGTTTGTGGCCGAATGTTGCCCGAAATGCAAAATAAAGTGTTGGTTGTTGCATCGGCCGGCAATACGGCCAGAGCTTTTGCCGGCGTTTGTGCCGCTCATCACATCCCGCTGTTGCTGTGTGTGCCCGAAGACAATTTGGATGCGCTTTGGTTCGACAGCCCTTTGAACGATTTTGTAAAACTCGTTTGCACGGCCAAGGGGAGCGACTATTTCGATGCCATTCATTTGTCGAACCTCATTTGTGGTTTTGATGGTTTTTATGCTGAAGGAGGCGCAAAAAATATTGCCCGTCGCGATGGAATGGGCACAACCATGCTTTCGGCCGCCGCTTTTATTGGCCGCATCCCCGATTTTTACTTTCAGGCAGTGGGTAGCGGCACCGGCGCTATTGCAGCCTGGGAGGCAAATTTGAGGCTTATTGCGGATGGCCGTTTTGGCAATCACAAGATGCGTTTGATGGTTTCGCAAAACGCGCCTTTTCAGCCTATTTATGATGCCTGGAAGGCCGGATCGCGGGCAATTTTGCCTTACGATGATGTGCTGGCAAGGCGTCATGCCGAAATTATAACGGCCTCGGTACTGTCTAATCGAAAGCCACCCTATTCTGTGATAGGAGGCTTGTTTGATGCGCTAAACGATACCGCAGGCGATGTGCTGTTGGTTCACAACGATGAGTCAAAAGTTGCTGCCGATTTGTTTGAACAAGTGGAAGGTATTGATATTCACCCGGCAGCGGCTGTGGCTGTGGCTTCGTTGCAACAGGCTGTTGCGGCCCGAAGCATAGATACCGAGGCTGTTGTGATGCTCAACATCACCGGTGGAGGCGAGGCTTTGTTTAAAGCCGGGAATCAACTTTTCGATGTTCGGCCTGAATTTGTGTTTGCTTCAGATACCTCGCCCGAAGAAATTAAAAAGAAAATTGAGACCCTTGTTTGGCCGTTGCAAGCTGGCGGTTAATTCGGGCAATTTGGTTAACAGGCAACAAAAAATGCTATTTTAGAACAGCCCGGTAATATTGCCTTCGCTATCGAGGTCCATGCGCTCGGAAGCCGGAACTTCGGGTAGGCCCGGCATTCGCATGATGTCGCCGGTGATTGGAATCAAAAAGCCTGCTCCGGCAGCAATTTCAATTTCCCTTACGGTAATGACAAAGTCTTTTGGACGGCCTAAGAGCTCGGGGTTGTCAGATAGCGACTTTTGTGATTTTGCCATACAGATGGCCAGATCGTTTAGCCCGAGGCTGTCAATTTTCTTCAGATGGGCTTTGGCTTTTGGGGTGTAGTCAACGGCTTCGGCTCCATAGATTTTTTTTGCAATGGTTTCGATTTTTTTCTCCACACTGTCGGTAAGCGGATAGAGCGGCAGGAAGTTTGGGCAGCAGTCTTCCGAGGCTTTAAGCACAAGATGTGCCAGGTCTTCGGCTCCGGCGCCGCCTTGGCCCCAAACATCGGCTATAGCTGCCGGAATGTTGTTTTTCTTGCAGTATTCGAGCAAGAAATTGAGTTCTTCAGCCGTATCGGTAGTAAATTTATTGATGGCAATAACGGGGTTTAACGAAAACAGTTTTATGTTTTCGACGTGTTTTTCGAGGTTTGCAATGCCTTTGGCCAATGCTTCCACGTTGGGTGTTTGAATATCTTTGAGGGCTTGTCCGCCATGATATTTCAAGGCTCTGATAGTGGCTACCAGCACGGCTGCGTTGGGCGAAAGTTTTGCGTGCCGGCATTTGATGTCGAGAAATTTTTCGGCGCCAAGGTCAAAGCCAAAGCCGGCCTCGGTAACGGTATAATCGGTGAGCGAAAGCGCTGTTTGGGTGGCCAAAACACTGTTGGTGCCTTGTGCGATATTGGCGAAAGGGCCGCCGTGAATAATGGCCGGAGTGCCTTCGAGGGTTTGTACTAAGTTTGGCTTGATGGCGTCTTTGAGCAGGGCTGCCATTGCTCCGTTAGCTTTGAGGTCGCGGGCATAAATCGGCTTTTTATCAAATGTATAACCGATAAAAATATTGCCTAAGCGCTCTTTCAGATCGCCGATATTGGTTGAAAGGCAGAGAATGGCCATTACTTCGGAGGCTGCCGTAATGTCGAAGCCGGTTTCGCGCGGTATGCCATGCGTAGTGCCTCCCAACCCAACAACAATAGAGCGTAACGACCTGTCGTTCATATCCATAACCCTTTTCCACGAGATGCTTCGGGGGTCGAGGTTGAGCGAGCGGGTTTTGCTTTGGATGTTGTTGTCAATAAGCGCTGAAAGAAGATTGTGGGCTTTTTCAATGGCGCCAAAGTCGCCGGTAAAATGGAGGTTGATGTCTTCCATGGGCAATACCATTGATTTGCCGCCGCCAGTGGCACCGCCTTTTAACCCAAATACGGGCCCGAGCGAGGGTTCGCGTAGCACAACTACCGACTTTTTGCCGATGCGGTTGAGTGCTTGCGACAAGCCGATTGATACCGTTGTTTTTCCTTCGCCGGCCGGAGTGGGCGAAATAGCCGAAACCAAAATGAGTTTGCCAAATTTCGAGCGGTCTATGTATTTTAGCGGTAACTTGGCTTTGTATTTTCCATAAAGTTCAAGATCGTCGGCTTCTATTCCAAGTTGTGCCGCAATTTCGGCAATAGGTAGCATTTTTGCTTGCTGAGCTATTTCAAAATCGTTCATAATGAGGTGTTTATATGTGATTCACTTTATTCGCACAGATCAAATCCCTTTTTGTGTGTAAGGAGTTCTTTTTCTAAATTCAAAAGTAATCATTTTTTTTGTTTTGGTTAAGCATGAATGGCAGCGCAACGATGGCGCGGCCAAAGTGGAGCCGCCATTCATGCTTCCCAATGTAATTAGTTTGTTCGGTATCAATTTTGGGTTTCTTCTTTTTATAGGCTGACCCGATCATGGCCAACATGCCCCAACAGAAATATTGTGGCATCAGAGCCCGGCAATCCTGGCTCAGAAAAGCGGAATCAAGCTTATCCTGTCCATTCCTGCCGCATTTGCCGCAAAACGACCAATGTGAACGCTTATAAAAAATAGTTCCTGAAAAAGGATGTCAGCATACAAATGTGCCTCCTTAGAAAAAGCCGGATGCTTCAAAAACTAAAAAGAGAATAGTTTATACCCAATGGTAAGGTAAAATGCGCTGTTCAAAATTTTCAAATAATCGGTATTTTGTGATTGTTCAGCCTGATCAAAAACTTCGGTAAGTCCATGGTAATAGTTTAAGCCGACTTTCCATTTATCAAAGCTGTAACTGAGGCCGGGTTGTAGCCCAAATTCATATTTTGCTGCTTTGGGGCTCGTTTCGGTTCCCCCTGCCAAAAAACCGTTGATAAGCGCTAATCGAAGACCAAGCGTTTTAAATACAGGCACCTCAACACCTATGGGAATTCTTAAAAAGTTAAAGCTGAATTGATTATCTAACTCTAAAATATTATAACCCTGCGGATAAACAAGATTGCTCTGCAGAAGGTAAAAGGAGCAGCCGGCAAAGGGTTGAATGTGTTTGCTTTTATTGAACTGCACAAGCAGATCGAGCCCGGAAGAAAATCGAAAATTACTTTCAATGTTCTCATTTTGAAATCTTTGCCCATTCAACTTGCTCAAGCCGCCCGCAACGGAGAGCGAAAGATCAAATTGGCCGAAAGCCACGGTTGAAACAAACAACAAGATCAATGCTAGTTTTGAAGGTAAAAAAGCAAATAAATTAGATGATTTCATGCGGTAGGAATGTAGG
>CAYYDS010000178.1:0-5772 GCA_964470665.1 uncultured Lentimicrobiaceae bacterium | reverse complement strand
CACCCGATGGTGCAGCAAGCATACGGGCAATGGAAAACGCAACACCAATCAGCCGCCTACACGCTTTACGAAACGGCCATACTGTTTGAAAAAGGCCTCGAAAAGCGTTTCGATAAAGTAATTTATGTGGCTGCACCCGAAGCCGCCCGGCTGAAGCGGCTATTAAAACGCGATAAAAGCGATGAAGCCAGACTAAAGCAACGAATGAATTTGCAATGGCCCGACGAAAAAAAAATGGCTTTGAGCGATTTTATACTGATAAACAAGCAGTTAAAAGAGTTAAAAGAGCAAGTTAAAAGGGTTCACAATCAACTGCTTTCGGTAGCGCAAAACAAAAGCGACAAGGCCGCCGGCTGTTAAATAAGCATTAGCAAAGCTCCCCTTTCCCAAAAACAATAAACACCAAAAAGCACATTTGACGCTCCAGGGCGTAGGTCTTTTGCGGAATTCTTCGTTATTTTGCAGCAAATTCAATCAAAAGCTATTTCTTATGTCGCTCGACCTCACACTTGGAATTGGTACTCGCGTAAGCCATCCGCAATATGGCAAGGGTGTTGTAATTCAGGCATATACCGATTCATATGAGATTACTTTTCTGGATTATGGCACCAAAACAATTTTAAAATCCTTTCAGGGCATCGAAGTGCTCGATTTTGTAAGCAGCGAAACCGATCTGCTCAGCTTCGAAAAAGTGGAAAAAGTTTTCAGGCGCATCATTCGTAATTTATCCGACATTCAAGAAGTTGTATCCATTGGAAGCAAATGGAAAGGCGGCTTGATGATTTTGCAACCCGGTGATAAACAATTGAAAGCCAAAGAAATACCCATTGACACCTTTTTTCATAAAATTGTGATGGTGCGCGACAGGCTTCGGGTTATGGAGCAGCGAATCAACGCTTCAAAGCTTTCGGAAGACGAAAAAGTGGAGCTTCAGCAATACATCACCCGCATTTATGGCAGCTTAACCACCTTTAACGTACTCTTTGCCGAAAAAGACGACTACTTCATTGGCGATTCAAAAGGATAGGAAGTAAACTTTTTCTGTTATTTTTTCCTTCGAAATTAAGCCCGCATTTTAGTGGCTCAAAAAGATGATTTCGCCCCGGCTAAAAGCGGGCAGAATCAATCAGTTTTCATTTGCATCAATTGGCTTTTCCATATGCCATTCGACGCTCAAAAAAATCATTTTTTCAAGATTCCGGCGGTTTACGCCTTTATTTTTAGAAAATAAATTACAAAAAGCTAACTTTCATTTCCCTATCATATTAAAAATGAATTAAATAGCAAATTATTTTTATTAACAATTTTTATTCCCATAAAGCTGTTTACAAATAGCTTTTTATCTATATTTTTGTATTTCAAAGCGTTATTTAAGTATCTGATAGCAACCATCACATTATGAGCTACTTATATCTATCAAAATCCACTTTAGTTAAGCTCGACTTTGGCCTTACGCACGAACTTGTGCGCAGCAACCGTTCGGGAGCCTATTCCTCTACGACCATTTCGGGCTGCAACACCCGAAAATACCATGGGCTACTTGTGGTGCCTCAACCCTGGCTCGACCACAACAACCACATCCTGCTTTCTTCGCTCGACGAGACCATTATTCAGCACGATGAAAGCTTCAATTTTGGGGTAAGAATGTATCCAAATGGAGTTTACAACCCTAAGGGTCACAAATATTTACGCGAATTTGTATCCGACCCGATTCCAAAGATCACCTATCGCGTGGGCGGCGTTGTGCTGAGCAAAGAGATGCTTTTTGCCGAAAACGAAGATCGTATTCTAATCCGCTACACCCTCGAAGAAGCCCACAGCAAAACCACTCTAAGGCTCAAGCCCTTTTTGGCATTTCGCAACATCCACCAGCTTACGAGAGCCAACATTGACGTAAACACCCGTTACGAAAGCATCCCCTACGGAGCTTCGTGGAAAATGTACAGCGGGTATTCAAGTTTGTTTTTTCAGCTTTCAAAAGCAAACGACTACACCCATATCCCCGACTGGTATTACAATGTAGAATACCTGCGCGAAAAAGAAAACGGCCTTCCTTATCAGGAAGATTTGTTTTCGCCCGGCTTTTTTGATGTAAACCTGATAAAAGGCGAGAGCATTGTGATTGCAGCCGGATTAGAGGAAACAAAGGTTGAAAACCTGAATAAAATCTTTAATCAGGAAGTAAAAAAACGAATTCCGCGAAACAACTTCGAAAACTGCCTTCTCAACGCTTCGGAGCAGTTTTTGGTAAAATCAAAAAACAAAACCGAGCTCATGGCCGGTTTCCCTTGGTTTGGAACCTGGGGCCGCGACACTTTTATTGCATTGCCGGGCATTACCCTTGCAAAAGGCGACGAAACCAATTTTAAAAACGTGCTCGACACCATGGTCGCTAGCATGAAGGGACCGCTGTTTCCAAATATTGGCCGCGATAACAAGCCCGACTACGAAGCTGCTGACAGTCCGCTATGGTTTTTCTGGTGCTTGCAAGAGTATGCCGCATTTAAAAACAACAGCACCGAAATCTGGAAAAAATACCGCAAACCCATGACAGCCGTACTCGAAGGCTACCGCGACGGCACCGATTTTAACATCCACATGGACGAAAACGGACTGATTTATGCCGGAGGCACCGGCATGGCGCTCACGTGGATGGATGTTTTCGACAATGGAAAACCCATAACACCACGCTCGGGTTATGCTGTTGAAATCAACGCCTTGTGGTACAATGCCGTACAATTTGCCTTGGAAGTCGCTCAAAAAGCACACGATAAAGATTTTGTTCAAAAATGGGGTCATTTACCTGCGCTTATTAAAGAGTCTTTTCAAAAAACCTTTACCGTCAGCGACAAAAATTGGCTCGCCGATTTTGTTTACGAAAACCAAGCCGACTGGACAGTACGACCAAATATGCTTTTTGCTGTAGCCCTTCCCTACTCTCCGCTTACAGAAGAACAGCAAAACAATGTGCTCAACAAAATAAAATCCGATTTGCTTACCGATCGCGGGCTTCGGACGCTCACGCCCCTCGATCCGAAATACAAAGGTGTTTATGAAGGCAACCCGCACGAGCGCCATATGGCCTATCATCAAGGAACGGCTTTTCCTTGGCTTCTATCGCATTTTAGCCGCGGATGGATCAAATTGCACGGCAAAGGCGGCATATCGCTGATAGAAGAATTGTATCGCGGCTTTGAGCCCTCGCTGATTGAAGCAGGCATTGGAACAGTTTCGGAAATTTATGACGGCGATCCGCCGCATGAAGCCAAAGGCGCTATTTCGCAAGCCTGGAGCGTGGCCGCTCTCATCCAGATGAAACAGCTTATTGATCAAACAAAGAAACAATAAATACACCTTAAACAACACAAGATGAAGGTACTAATGTTTGGCTGGGAGTTTCCGCCCCATATAACCGGAGGATTAGGAACAGCCTGTTTCGGGATGACAAAAGGACTGGCAAAACATGGCGTTGAAGTTCTGTTTGTAGTGCCAAAAGCATATGGCGACGAAAGTGAAGAAGCCGTCCGCATTGTCAACGCCAGCGATGTTGCCATCAACCTCGATAGCGCAGAAAGCAAAACCTTTTGGGAACGTGTTCAATACATGGAAATTGGCTCAAACATCATTCCCTATGTTGGCCCCGAGCTTTTTGAAACATTAAACGAAGAACATAAAAAAGTTACCGAAGCCTTTCGCGGGCCTGTATTTAGCCAGAAATACGAATTTTCGGGCAAATACGGAACCAATCTGATGGAAGAGGTAGCCCGCTATGCCCTAATTGGTTCGAGCATAGCCACCCAATACGATTTCGATATCATTCATGCCCACGACTGGCTCACCTACAGCGCCGGCATTGCCGCAAAAGAATCGTCGGGCAAGCCCTTGGTTGTACACATGCACGCTACCGAATTCGATCGCAGTGGCGAAAACATCAATACCGACGTTTTTGCCATCGAAAAACGCGGAATGGAAGCTGCCGACAAGGTGATTACAGTTAGCAACCTCACCCGAAAAATTGTGATCGAAAAATACGGCATCGACCCCCGAAAAGTTGTAACTGTGCACAATGCCGTAGAACCGGTTGACAAATCGGAACTCGAACTGCCCGACAAACAGGTAAAAGAAAAAGTTGTTACCTTCCTTGGCAGAATTACCTATCAAAAAGGCCCGGAATACTTTGTTGAGGCAGCACGAAAAATCATTCAGCGCGACAACAACGTGCGTTTTGTGATGGCCGGAACGGGCGATCTGTTAAACAAAATGGTGCAGCGCGTAGCCCAGCTCCGCATTGGCCACAAATTCCATTTTACAGGCTTCCTCAAAGGCGATGATGTGGACAAAATGTTTGCCATGAGCGATGTTTTTGTAATGCCATCAATTTCGGAACCTTTCGGAATCGTACCCTTAGAAGCCATGCGCAGCAACGTGCCGGTGGTTATTTCGAAACAATCGGGAGTGGCCGAAGTGCTGAAACACGCCCTAAAAGTTGACTTTTGGGATATTGACGGCCTGGCCGATGCAATCTACGGGCTTTGTCATTACGAAGCCCTCTCGCACACCTTTATCACCTTAGGCAAAGAAGAAGTGGACAGCCTGAAATGGGAACATGCCGCAAAAAACGTCAAAAATGTTTACCAATCTGCCCTACAATAAAATAACAATTTATAGCCGAAATTGAATTAAAGATAAAAATCCTTAGATATGAAATCAGTTTGTTTCTATTTTCAGGTACATCAGCCCTTTCGCCTGAGAACCTATCGGTTTTTTGACATCGGGAAAAACCATCAGTATTATGATGAATACTTCAACCGGATGATCATGCGGCGAATTGCCGAAAAATGCTATCTGCCCATGAATGCCATCTTGATGCAACACATCAAAGAATACGGGGCAAAGTTTAAGGTTAGTTTTTCCATCACAGGCATTGCCATCGAGCAAATGGAATTGTATGCTCCGGATGTGTTAGAAAGCTTCAAAAAACTTGTAGCCACGGGCAATGTAGAGCTTTTGGGCGAAACCTATGCCCATTCGCTTAGCTCGCTGAAAAATCCGGAAGAGTTTCGGCAACAGGTTGAAATGCACAGCCGCAAAATTGGAGAAACCTTTGGGGTAAAACCGGTAAGTTTTCGCAATACCGAACTAATCTACTCCGACCAGATAGGCGAACAGGTGGCCGATATGGGCTTTAAGGTAATGCTTACCGAAGGCGCAAAGCACGTTTTAGGTTGGAAAAGCCCCAACTATATGTATGCTAATGCAATAAACCCGAAACTCAAGGTGCTGGTTCGCAACTTCCACCTGAGCGATGACATTTCATTTCGCTTTGGGCAGCAAAGCTGGGCCGAATGGCCCTTAACAGCCGACAAATTTGCCGGATGGCTCAACGACTTTAATCCAAAAGAAGAAGTAGTAAACATCTTTATGGATTACGAAACTTTTGGCGAACATCAATGGGCTGCCACGGGCATCTTTGACTTCATGAAATCGCTGCCAAACAGCATCTTAAGTAATACAAAATATAAATTTGCCACTCCTTCCGAGCTGGCCGACAGCCTTCAGCCCATATCGGCAATTCATGTTCCGAATCCCATCTCGTGGGCCGACGAAGAACGCGACCTCACGGCATGGCTCGGAAACCAACTTCAGGATGAGTCGTTCGACAGACTGTATGAACTTGCCTCAAAAGCTGCAAAAAGCGAAGACGACGATGTCCGGCGCGACTGGGCATATCTGCAATCGTCAGACCATTTTTATTATATGTGCACCAAATGG
>CAYYDS010000177.1:0-5780 GCA_964470665.1 uncultured Lentimicrobiaceae bacterium | reverse complement strand
TACGCAACCGTTGGTACCAAGTGTAAAAAGACAGACTACCAAACAGATACGATATTGAAAAAATAAAAACAAGAAAGGATTTAGCTTTTTGACAGGACAGTGCAAATTTGATGGAATTTATTTTGTTTTTTTCTTCCCACCCGCAAAAGAAGAAAGAAACCCCACCCACATTGCAGCACATTGCCAAAGCCCCACGAGCCAATGCTCAAAACCAAAGCTTGCAAAAGAGCTTGCTTTTGCAAATGCCCCCAAGCCCGCCTGCCACTCAATTTTTGAATATAATATGGATACTATACAAACATTTCGTATATTTGTATCGTTGTTATTTGGATAAAATACAAGCATATTATGGATAAATTCATTCAGAAACTCAACTTTGACTTTGCCACAAATCAAAAAATCTTACAGCTTATCGGCTATATTGACGGCTTTAAAGGAAAGTGGAACACCGTTGAAAACAAGGAAAACCGCTATTTGAAAGAACTGCGAAAAATTGCGACCATTGAAAGCATTGGTTCATCTACAAGGATTGAGGGGGCAACACTTACGGACAAAGAAGTTCAAGAACTTCTGAACAACATCAAAATTACTAAACTCAAAACTCGTGATGAGCAGGAAGTAATCGGCTATTACGAAGTGTTGGAACTCATTTACGATAACTTTTCTGACATCAAACTTTCCGAAAGCTATATCAAACAACTGCACCAAATGTTGCTAAAATACAGCAACAAAGACGAGCGACACAGAGGCGGTTACAAACATCTTTCCAATAAAGTAGTTGCCACTTATCCAACAGGCGAACAACGCACCATTTTTGCTACTACCGAACCTGCGTTGGTTGAGGGCGAAATGCGTGATCTGGTGGAATGGACAACCACACAGTTGGAGCAAAAAAACATTCATCAGTTAATCGTAATTGGAAATTTCATTTACGACTTTTTGAGCATACACCCATTTCAAGACGGAAACGGCAGACTTTCAAGATTGCTTACAACACTTTGCTTGTTGCAGAACGATTATGCTTTCATTCAATACATTTCTTTTGAAAATCACATTGAACAAAATAAAAAAGAATACTACGAAGTCCTGATGACAGGGCAAAAAAACAGAGGAACAGAAAACGAACGCATTGATAAATGGCTCGTTTTCTTTTTGGAAAGTTTGAAAACACTTACCCAAAAATTGGAAAAGAAATATAATGTGTTTAAATCAAAAGGCGGTTACTTAAACGAACGACAAAAACAACTCAAAGAATTTATTACAGGCAATCAGCCAATTAAAGTAAGTGATTTAGCAAAGCAATTTCCCGACATTCAGTTAAGCACTTTGAAAAAGGATTTAAGATACCTGCGAGATGAACAAGTGCTTACAATGATTGGCAAAGGAAAAGGAAGTGTTTATGTGATAAACGAAAAAGAATAAGTGAACAACGTATGAATGAAGAAATAGTATCAGCAAGTGGAGAAAGAGCGGTGTTTCAGCCCCCTAAATAATCAGGCTTGATTATAGATAAAAATCTAAAACTTTATGCTGATGAACAAACGAACATTTACAATCGAAGAAAAGCTTCGCATCATTGCAGAAGCAAAAGAAAAGGGCGTTACTGCCACTATTGAGAAATATGGCATTTACGCGGCTTCCTATTATTCATGGAAGAAGAAGCTGGATCTGATGGGCGAAGAAGGCCTGCAACATGGCATGACCCCGGAACATCAGAAGCCAACTCGCCAATTTACCAGCCTCATACCACCAATGCCGGAAAAATCGAACACCTGCAAAGCTTTTGGCATTTTCTATACAGACTGCATTTTATATGTATAGCTTTTGTCATTTTCTATACAGAAGCAGTTTAATCGCTTTTTGAGCGAAAGATACTTCGCATAAGGTTTTCCTGAATACCATGGCAAGTCAAGACCTAAAAAAAAGCGGAGCGATAAAACCTTCTTAATAAAGGTTTTACCGCTCCGCTTACGGCTCAGAGTAGGCCCTAATATTTAAGTTGCGCCGTCTTGCCTATTGCAGATCGAGAGCGGCAAGGTCAATATTGAGCGCTTTTGCTACGCCTTTTCCATAATTTGGGTCGGCTTTAAAACAGTTTACAATATGCCTTTCCTGGATAAATTTTTCTGCACCGCCCACTTCGGCAGCCGTGTTTTTGAACAAACGCTCCTGTTGTTCGGGACTCATGATGCGAAACAGATTTCCTACCTGGCTGTAATAATCGTTATCGTCTTCCCTGAAATCGTAATGATAGGCATCGCCTTCGAGTTTTGAAGCCGGTTCGGCAAATTCTTTGCTTTCTTCCCACTGGCCGTAACTGTTTGGGAAATAGTGCAATGTAGATCCTTCATTGCCATCAACACGCATTGCGCCGTCGCGATGCGGGTTGTGGAAGGGGCATATTGGTTTGTTTACCGGAATTTGGTAGTGGTTTACCCCCAGCCTGTAGCGTTGGGCATCGCCGTAAGAAAACAGGCGGGCCTGCAACATGCGGTCGGGCGAAAAACCAATGCCGGGCACAACGTTGGCCGGATTGAAGGCGGCCTGTTCTACGTCGGCAAAATAGTTTTCAGGATTGCGGTTCAATTCCATAACGCCCACATCAATTAAAGGAAAGTCGCCATGAGGCCAAACCTTTGTCAGGTCGAACGGGTTGAAAGCACATTTTTCGGCCTGCTCATCGGTCATAAGCTGTATTTTCAATCTCCATTTCGGAAAATCGCCCTTTTCAATGGCATTGAATAAGTCGCGTTGATGGCTTTCGCGGTCTTTAGCAATGATTCCGGCAGCTTCTTCGTTGGTTAGAAACTCGATACCCTGCTCGGTTTTAAAGTGAAATTTCACCCAAATGCGTTGATTATTGGCATCTATCAGGCTAAAGGTGTGGCTGCCATAACCATTCATGTGGCGGTACGACTTGGGTATTCCCCTGTCGCTCATTGTGATGGTAACCTGGTGCAGCGCTTCGGGCAAGAGTGTCCAAAAATCCCAGTTGTGATTTGCACATCTTAAATTTGTTTTCGGGTCTCTTTTCACAGCTTTGTTCAAATCGGGAAAACGATAGGGATCTCTCAAAAAGAAGACCGGCGTATTGTTTCCGGCTAAATCCCAGTTTCCTTCTTCGGTATAAAACTTAATGGCAAATCCACGGATGTCTCTTTCGGCATCCGCAGCTCCTCTTTCGCCGGCTACGGTTGAAAAACGAACAAAAACCGGAGTTTTCTTGCCAACTTCCGAAAACAGTTTTGCCTTTGTGTATTTGGTGATGTCGTGCGTTACGGTAAACGTACCGAAAGCACCCGAACCTTTGGCGTGCATTCTGCGCTCGGGAATGACTTCACGATCAAAATGGGCCAATTTTTCGAGAAACCAAAAGTCTTCCATAAGCATGGGGCCTCTTTTGCCGGCAGTTTTAACATTCTGATTCTCTGCTATCGGCCTTCCGGAAACCGATGTGAGTTTTTTTCTTTCCTGATCTTTCATTTCAGTATTTTTTTATGTTTGCACGACAAAGATCGTACTTATCTTTGTTCTATAAAAACTATATTTTCGATATCATTATCTATAAAACCGATGAATATACAACAATTTCATTATATCCTCGCAGTTGCCGAACATCGTCATTTTGAAATTGCAGCCGAAAAGTGTTTTGTTTCGCAATCAACCCTCAGCACGATGATCCTAAAGTTTGAGGAAGAAACGGGCATCACTCTTTTCGACCGTAAGCAACGGCCAATGGAGGTTACACAGGAAGGGAAAAAAATTATTGAGCGCCTTAAAATCATTACAAACGAGATTTCGCAACTCAACGAATTGGTTCGCGAAATTAAAGGCGAAGTAAAAGGCACGCTTAAAATTGCCTGCATTCCTACTGTTGCGCCTTTTTTGCTTCCTTTGTTTCTGGTTGATTTTGCGAACGATCATCCCGACTTAAAGATTGAGGTAAAAGAATTGACCACCGATGAAATTATACGTGAGCTAAAATTGCGCGATCTTGATATCGGCATTGTTTCGACTCCCGTTGAGGCAGCCGAACTAAACGAATATCCTTTGTATGACGAGCCTTTTGTACTTTACGACACCTCAAACAATACGTCAAAAGAAATTGCTGTAAGTAAAATTGACATGGATAATTTCTGGCTGATGGAAGAAGGCCATTGCATGCGATCGCAGGTGCTCGAAATATGCAGCAAATCAAATCAAAGCATCAATTCGTCCTTAAACATCAGCTTTAAGGCTAATTCGATTGACAGCCTCATCCGTTTTGTAAAAGCCAACAACGGCAGCACTTTATTGCCAATTTTAGCTACTACTCATTTTTCCGAAAACGAGCTGCATTATGTAAGGCAACTGTGCCCTCCGCTACCATACCGTACTATTGGCCTGCTCGTTCATCAGAATTATCCGAAAAAAAAGATTCTGAAGTTGCTGCAACAGCAAATTTTGAGTAAACTAAGCAAGGAAAACAGCCTGAATTTATTCTAAGCCGGTGTTTTTGGTTTTTTTTCTGATGCAACTACGGGTGTCAACGGCTCGAAATTTGACGAAAACGGTATTTCTAAGGATTAACGCAGCTAAAATTCATCAATTTTAGGGATTTCAAAGAATATTTCGTCGCCATAATTTTGCACTGTGAATTTTCTAACGGTATTAAAGATGAAAAAAACTTTTCTGATTATCGCTTCATTAATGGGATTAACAGCTTACTCCCGGGCACAAGATTCAACCCATACCGAAAATTACGATCCCCTCAAATTCGAAGCCTCCTACATTGGCGATAACATAAATAACCTTTCGGGCGGCATCAAAACCGGCTCGTGCTACTTAGGCATGGCAAATTTAAGGTTGGATTTTGATTTCGAAAAGGCCAGGCTATGGAAAGGCGGCCAATTTTATATCAACGCGGCAAACACACACGGCGGCACACCATCTTCCGACCTATTGGGCGATATGCAGGTAGTTTCGAATATTGAAGCCGGAGATCACACCTATATTCAGGAATTTTGGTTTAAGCAAGCCATCGGCAAGCTTGAATTTATATTGGGATTGCAGGATTTGAACATTGAATTTGCCAATTCTGAACATGGAGCGCTTTTTCTGAATAGTTCGTTTGGTGTACTGCCCATTATTTCAAATAATTTTGCTGCTCCTATCTTTCCCTTAACAACTTTAGGTTTAACCACAAAGTGGAATATTTCGGAGAATTCGTCCTGGATTAACGCCCTTTACGATGGCAGTCCCAGCGATTTTGATTATAATCCTTACAATGTTAAATGGCAATTTATTTCGGGCGATGGTCTTTTGGCAATCTCAGAATATCAATACAATACAGCTATTAAAGATCGGGCCGGGACCTACAAAATTGGTGTTTTTTCGCACAGTCATATTATTGAACAAAACCTCAATAGAAACTTCCCCGATTCGCTCAATCATAATCTATTCGGCATTTATGCCCATGCCGATCAAATACTATGGGAACAAAACATGCGTAGTTTCGGGCTATTCTCGCAGCTGGGCTATAGCCCTACTGAAGCAAGCACCATTGATTTTTACCTCGGTTTAGGGCTGAATTATGCGGGGTTGTTCAGCAAAAAGGGAAAAGATGTGCTGGGCCTGGCCATTGCACATGAGCAATTTAAAAAAATAATCTGCAGTGAAACCACCATTGAATTAACCTATCAATATCAAATATCAAAAAACCTGTTTATTCAACCCGATATTCAATATATTAAATGAGTATCAGGTAACATGAATAAATTTCTTGTAATTATAAGATGCAC
>CAYYDS010000176.1:0-5799 GCA_964470665.1 uncultured Lentimicrobiaceae bacterium | reverse complement strand
TATGATCGAAGGTTCGCTCAATCTGTTTTTGTATCCCATTAACATTTTTTCCCAACGAAATGGTCGTATTGCCGACATTTATTTAATGGGTGGCGTTGGCGTATCCAACTTTAATTCAAAGCTTTACGACCTTACGACTAATAACGTCTTGGCCACTTCGGGGCATGGCCATGGAATGGGAATTAAAGGCCGCACGCTCGAGCCCGTACTTTCGGCCGGTTTGGGAATAGACTTTTTATTGAGCGAAAAATGGGCACTCAGTATCGAAAGCAGCAACAAAGCTTTCACAAACGACAAGATTGACCTTACAGTTTCGCAATTTGAGTTTGATGTATATAATTTTACCAGCATTGGGCTAACCTATAAATTCGGCGCAAAACCATTTAAAAAGTCGAGGAGCAAAGCCCACATCCAGGAGGTAGAAGAACCACAGGAAATACAGCAACCTTCGGTGCAGATTATTTCCGAAAAAACAGAGCCTATCGCACAGGAATTACCCGTAATTAAAATAGAAGAAATTACCAAACCCATTGTAACAGAGGAAAAAACAATTGAAGTTCCTGCTGTAGTAATCCCCGAAAAACCACCATTGAAAACCGGCTATCGCGTACAGCTATTAGCTGCCTCAAAACCCTACGATATTGCCAAACTTGCGGCCAAAACAAGGATGGATCAAAAGGTTATCGAAGAGAGCACCTTCAATGGCTTATACATCTATGTTACAGAATATTACGACAACCATCAGGATGCAGTAAGTGCAATGCAAAACATCCGGCGCAACCATTCAACACCCGATGCGTTTATCGTATATTTCCGCGATGGGAAACGTATCGGAGTAAGACCCTGATGCCATATTTTTTTCAAAATGTGCTGATTGGCGCAAATTATATTTTACATTTGCTCACACATTAAGCAAACGATGGCCAATAACGACTTTAATTATCAGCCCGAAAAAGACGATCTCCCTCGAAATCTCTTGTTCTGGATCATTATAATTGCCTCTGCAGCAGCTATTTACCTTTCGCAGGTGATGGTTTAAAAGGCCGATTTATTATTATATGCCCTTGAAAATCAGCTTACCTTTAGCTGTTTGCTTTTCGTTTTCCAACTTAAAGAAATACATTCCGTCCGACAAACGAATTGCCGAATTGGCTTTTGCATCCCAGCTGAATTGTTGTTTGCCGGCCGGAAAAACCCCACAATCTTTATACACCTGACGGCCAAAACCATCGTACAGGCTAAAGCATACCGGCCCTTCCATTGTTGTGTTAAAGCGGAAAGTTATTCGATCCGAAAAAGGATTGGGGCCAACTTCAAAATCCATTGAAGGAATATCATTTAACGAAACAAGGAGTTCTTCATTAATCATCACCGGCAGCTTGAATGCTCCTATCGAAGAATAGATCATCACACTATCGGCAACAAAGCCGGTAATTCCCGATCGTAATATCACATCTAAAGCCAGAGTTTGAGAATAAGATTCGCCCGGTTCCAGCACGACAGGAAATGAAGTTGGATACTCCAACCATACATAAAGGCCCCGAACAACATCCTCAATCGTAACGGGCAATTGCCCCGTATTTGTCATGGTAAACTCATTCAACATGCTATCAATAAAATACACTGTATCGGGGTCAATGGTTAAAGCGCCCATAAGCTGTTGGCCTGTAATAAACTGATGCGGATCGAGCTTCGACATATAGGGATGACGAATGTTTCTTCCCGACTGGTCGGCAGCTGCAATATAGTATTGAATGGTGTCGTGGCTTCCGTAGCCTTTAATCCAGGCGGCATATTGGTTAGTCGAAATCGAATGAAGCGGTTTCGACTGATAGGCTCCTCCATTGATGCTGTAAAACACATTTAAGGAGTCGGCAATTAAAGGCTGACCCGAATAGGCAATGATCTTTGCCGAGATTTGTACAGAATCCAGGTCGGCCAGTTGTCCGTGCAAGGGCCTGTGGTCAATAAACAGCATCCCGACGTCGGCTATTTCGTGGGTGCGGCAATGCAAAGCATCCGTATCGAGCCATCCCGAATAGGTAATTCCGATGATCTGATATCCGGGCATCGCTTGCTGGTAGGAAGCGATAGCCGCAGCATCGTGTTGGCTGCCGGTGATGGGCACAAATACCTTGTTGTTCAGAATGAGTGAGTTTGTATAAGGTGTAGCTTGCGAACCGCCCGGGGTATAAACGCGATAAACCTTGTAGGGGTATCCATAAGAACTTGGCGTTGTAGCAAAATAATTGGCCGCAGCTTCATAGTTATTATAGCGGGGGTCGCTTTGCGGCACTTGCCCAACGAGCACCTTGTCGGGGGCAAGGTATTTTGCCCAACAATCAATATGTTTAATGTATTCGCCCTGTGGGTCATTAATCACATCGTAGCGTTCAATACCAAGATAGTCGTGCATTCTTGTGTTCACCTGATTCACGGCATTGGCATTTTCTTCATAAACCAGTTCGGTTGAAGCAGCCATTCCCAAGCCATCGGCCATCATATTGCCGCCGGTATGTGTTACGTTCATCCCAAAAAGATTAATGCCCATATTTTGTGCAACTTTTGGAGCAACGTTATTGTCGTTCGGGCGGGGCCGATTGTAAGGAAAATCAACAATTCCGGGTTCATTGTCGCCATCAAAAACACACCATGGGCCATAGTCGCGCGTCCAATACGAATCGGTTGGGGCAATTAAGAAACTGCAATTGGCCGTATTTACATTGTTTGTGGTATAAAGGTTGAGCACCGTATTGGCCTGGCTGCTGCTGGCTACAAGTGTAACCACCTCAATATCATTAGCCATTTCACGGATAAGCGAATACGGAATGCCAAAAGAATAGCGTATAAGCACGGCCTGCTGGGGCTCAAACTCGCCTACCATGCGCACAGGCGCAGGCGGAGGAGGCGTTTCGGTAAAATTTACACCGGTTTCAACAGGCAGCAGCATCTCGGCTTCGGAAAGATAATGCAGCTTGCGAAAATCTTTTGTTTTGGCACCATTATGCTGAGCTGAAGCCGGTTGGAAAAACAAAAAAACACCCAGAAAAACATAAATAAACGGGAAAGAATGAATGCGCATAAGACAAAATTTTAAGAGAAGGGCATTTTTTTTAAAGCCCGTGCAAAGGTAAGAAAGCTGCTTGACACCTCGTTTAAAAAAAGCGTATATTTGCCACGTTTTAATCAAAATACCATGCTTCAATCCATCTTACTGGGTGTAGTCGGCCCGTCGCAAATTCTGATTATTGTTTTAGTTATTGTCCTGCTTTTCGGCGGCAAAAAAATACCTGAGCTCATGCGCGGAATCGGCAAGGGCGTAAAGGAATTTAAAGACGGCCTTAATGGTGTGGACGAAAACGAACCCAAAAAGAAAGAAAAAGAAGACTAAAATTAAACGAATAAAGCAATTTTGCAGGCTTTCCTTATCATCAAACCCGCAACAATTGCAGCAATGTATCATGATACCGGCAATATTTTATTTAGCCTCGCGTTGGGTATATTTAACTATTAGCCAAAAATGGGAGTTCCCTATGATTTATCTCAGACTACTTTTTTTAAGCTCGCTACTTCTGTTGTCGGGCTTAACTTTTGCCCAATCAGAAATTGAAGAATTACTGCCCGATTCAACCGAAATGATGGCCGGCGATACTTTAAACGGCTTTTCCGGCTTGTTTATTGATGACCTAGGAAATCAACCTTTTTTCGAGGATTCGCCAATTGTGAGGATGCTCGACAGTCTTTATCAGATCAGATATTTCAACGACAGCGTTCATATTTTCGACGCCGAAAGGCTCAACCTTTATGGTTATGCGCCTTATGATGTTCCGGTTTTTTCGGACAGCCTGTATCAAGAACGAATTGAAAAGTTGGCCCGCGAAACCAATATCCCCTTGGTTTACAACAAACATGTGCTCGACTTTATCAATTTGTATGCAGTGCGAAAACGCGGCCTTTCGAGCCGGATGTTGGGCTTATCGTATGTGTATTTTCCTATGTTTGAGGAGATGCTCGACCGCTACAACATTCCACTGGAAATGAAATACTTAGCCATGGTAGAATCGGCTCTCAACCCCACTGCCGGCTCTCGCATGGGAGCCAAAGGTTTGTGGCAATTTATGTACGGAACGGGCAAAGTTTACAACCTCAAAGTTACTTCGCTCGTTGACGACCGTTTCGACCCATTGAAAGCTACAGAGGCCGCCTGCCAGCATTTAAATGACCTCTACAACATTTACGATGACTGGTTTTTGGTTTTGGCGGCCTACAACTCGGGCGCCGGCAACGTAAACCGAGCCATACGCCGAGCCGGAGGAGCCAAAGATTATTGGGCTATATGGCCATACCTCCCGCGCGAAACACGCGGATATGTGCCTGCATTTATTGCAGTTACTTACCTCATGAATTATGCCGCAGAGCACAATCTGTATCCCGTACATCCGGGCATGATGATGGTGGGAACAGATACCGTTACGGTGAAAGATTTACTTTCGTTCGATCAGTTGAACGAAATGCTCAAAATCCCTAAAGAAGACCTTCGGTTCTTCAATCCGCAATTCAAAGCCGGCATCATTCCGGCTTCGCCCGAAAACCCCTATATGATCAGAATACCCTCGGAGTATATCGGAGATTTTATCAACAACGAACAGACTCTGTATTCCTTCAAAACGAAGAAAGGGGTTGAAAAAGAAACCCTTCAGGCAGAAATAAAAAAAATTAGCGACCGCAGCGTTCACACAGTGAAAAAAGGCGAAAACCTGGGTTTGATCGCCAACAAATACCGTGTAACGGTTAAACAACTGCAAACGTGGAACAATTTGCGAAGCACAAACCTGCACATCGGACAGCAATTGGTGGTTTTTAGCTCCGGCACACCGGTAAATACTCCTGGCGAAACACCTGTTGCACGCACCACCCGCTCGGAAACCCACATTGTGAAAAAAGGTGAAAACCTGGGGGCTATAGCTTCCAAATACAAATGCACCGTAACGGATTTGCGCGAGTGGAACAATCTAAAATCCAACAACATACAGATTGGACAAAAACTCCGGGTTTTTCCGGCAGAACAACAAATTGCCGAAAAGACGAAAGCTCCCGGAAAAACAAATTTTATCATACACACTGTTAAAAGCGGCGACACACTTTGGGATATCGCCCGCAAATACGACGGGGTAACGGTTGAACAGATAAAAAAACTGAATAATCTGACTAATAAATCGAAGCTCCAGGTGGGTCAAAAACTTAAGGTAGCTGTCGTATCCTAAAAAGATTGAACAAAAAAGGGGCACGCGCTTAAGTTTCATTTGCACTTTTGAAGTTAAAAGAAGCTAAAACACGTTGAAGATGAAGAAATTATTTTTTGCCATCGTATTGCTAACCTTTTTCGCTTCGTGCAGCGAAACCGAGCAACGCATCCCCCGATCGGTAGGCGCCACCTCGGAGCTTTTGGTTGTAACGCAAAACCAAGAACAATGGAATGGCCCTGCAGGTTTGGCAATTCGCAACTTTTTTGGCCGCGAACAATATGGCCTACCCCAAGGCGAACCCACTTTTAAGGTTACATCCATCAACGTGGCCAAGCTTTCGGATATGTTTAAAAAGCACCGCAACCTTTTTGTGATCGAATTTGATCCGAAGCTTAAAGAAGCCGTTATTGAAGCACGCAATGATGTATGGTCGAAACCGCAGCGTGTGATAAAAATTGCTGCACCCGATACAACAAGCTGGCTCGAGGCTTTCGAAAAAAACAAAGAGGGATTCATGCTTTTATATGATCAATCGGAAAGAGAGCGGCTGATG
>CAYYDS010000175.1:0-5868 GCA_964470665.1 uncultured Lentimicrobiaceae bacterium | reverse complement strand
CATCTTCGAAAGTTGCATAACAAGGAAGTGAGGTCTCTTCTTTGACAGAAGTGAATGTCCATCCCATTTTATGAGCAAGTTTTTTGAAGAGGCTCAAATCTTCTTTTGGAACGTTTATATAGAAATCTTGATTTGTTATGGCTGACATAGCGTTTAATTATTAATATTGTTCGTTGCACCAACGTGAAAGCATTTATAAATACCACTACCGACATTACTCGGGTTAATGGCACTAACTCTGGTTGATTGAAAAAGCTTCCTACGAAGGGAGCTAAAAGAAGTAATAATCCAAAAAGAATAAAACTGATTATTAAATTAAATATGAAAGCAGTATTGTAATCAAGGTTTGTAGTATCTTTCTTTCTTATTAAAGCATTTGAAAAACCACTATCAACTATAGAATTGAATACAGCAATAAATATAGATATAATCCCAATCAAACCAAACTCTGCCGGTGAAAGAAGACGTGCCAAGACAAGCCCTACTATAAATGATATGCCTGATGCAGCTATATTGTCAATAAAGCTCCACCCCATCCCATGTAATGTTTTTTGCTTTAAACTCATTATTTATATATTATACATGCTTTGCTTTCCTAGTAGAGAAAAAGATAACCTAAAACAAATCTATTGTAAATTGCTTAGCCACAATAAAACGGTCTTTCTCACAGACGGTTCAACTGTAAATGTTCGTTTTTTTATCAGCATAAAATTATGGGTTTTTAGCTGTAATCGAGTTGTAATCAACAAACTTCACACACCCACCCGTTTGCTGTCTGCCGGTTTTTTTCTCTTTGGTTGGATAGGGAAGTCATCTTTCGTGGCATTCTAATTTGCTTTGTGCTGTTAGGCACAAATGTATTTGGCTTATGCATTGGCATTTTTTGGTTGCTGTTGTTTTTGGGTTTCTCCTCCTGGTACGTCATAAATCCAATAGGTTCTTCGAATCTTGAAAGGCAATTGCTTAGGAAATTCAAAAAACGACAAATTACCTCGTTTATCTATGATTTTTGGTAGTTCAATAATTCTGGGTTTTTCCATGTTGTTATTTAGTTTTGAGCTAATAAGCAATTGTTGTATTTCTTCTAAGGAACAATATAATTATCAAATCACTCATATTCGATAAAATTCTTTCACGGTGTTAGTGTCACAGTGTTGCACAGAGGAAACACAGAGTTTCACTGTGGTACTCTGTGGAATTACTCTGTGTTACTCTGTGAAACAAATCACTGTGTTACTCTGTAAAACTAATCACTGTGGGGCTCTGTAAAACTAATCACTGTGTTACTCTGTGAAATTACACTGTGGGACTCTGTGAAATTACACTGTGTTACTCTGTGAAACAAATCACTATGGGACTCTGTGATCCACCCCTCACAACCTCAATCTCTTTATCCCATCCTTCAAACTCTTCGTATAAAAATTCAACAACAATCCTACTTCGCAGCCTGTAAGTTTTAAGTAAGTAAGTAGTTGTGCCGTATGTACTTCATTCAATGCGATGACCGTTTTTAATTCGACAACTACTTTATTTTCGACTAATAGATCCAATCTGTAACCGCAATCCAATTTTATGGTTTCGTAGATCAGGGGTAGCGGCTTTTCAATTTCTACTTTGAGGTTTTTGTTTTGTAGCTCGTAAACTAAACAGGCTTGATAAGCTGATTCGAGCAGTCCGGGGCCGAGGGCTGTGTGGACTTTGTAGGCTGAATCGATGATTTCGTGAGTTATTTGGTTTATTTCCATAATTAGGGTTTTTAGATCACTTGTCTCACGGTGTTGGAGCACAGGGTTTCACGGTGGTACTCTGTGAAATTACACTGTGTTACTCTGTGAAACAAATCACTGTGCTACTCTGTGATCTTAAAAAGAACCCTTACATCACAAATTCTTCAAAATTATCAGGATGAATCAATTGAAAGCTACTATTCGGATAGTTATTCACAAATTGAATAGGTTGTTTGTATTTAGCTCCACTGTTCCACTTAAATTCGTAAGCACAGATTTTCCCGTCACTTTCTTCAATAAAATCAATTTCTTTTTGATCCTTGGTACGCCAAAACCAATAATTTATCCATTTTCCGGAATAATGAATGTGTTTGATGCGTTCAGCGATGATGAAGTTTTCCCACAATGCACCCATATCATTTCTGCCCTCTGCCAAATTAAAATTGGCAATCAAAGCATTGCGGACACCATTGTCATAAAAATAAAATTTCTTGCTGCTTTTCAATTCGTTTCGCAAATTCCTGCTAAAGGAGCCAAGTTTAAAAATTACATACGTTTGTTCAAGTATATGGGTGTATTTTTCAACAGTTTTTGAATCCAATCCGCACAGTTGCCCCAACTCATGATAAGATACCTGAGAGCCGATTTGAAATGCCAGGGCTTGAAGCAGCTTCAGCACTTTGTCAGGTTTCTGAATTTGCTCCCACATCAACACATCTTTATATAAGTAACTATCCGATAAATGCTTCAAAATCTCCTTTTCTTCACCTACATGCGACACTACATCCGGATAATAGCCATAAACCAAACGGTGTTTCAGCATCCTTTTTTCTTCCAAAAGACCATGATAATTTACCATTTCATGAAACGATAAAGGAAACATTCTATATTCCCATTTTCTACCGGTCAGTGGTTCGTTGATTTTATTAGCCAGATCAAAAGAAGAACTCCCTGTTGCAATCAACTGAACATCAGGTAAATTATCGGTAATCAATTTCAATCGCAAACCAATATTTTCAATACGTTGTGCTTCATCAATAATAATTACCTTTTTGTTGGCTATAATTGCTGCAAACCTTGTAGCAGAGACATCTTCAAAAAGCATTTGCACATCTAATTCATCGCCGTTCAGCCACAATACATCGGCATCATGCTGAAAAATTTGTTTTAATAAAGTGGTTTTACCCACTTGTCTGGCACCCGCCAAAATGATGGCTTTGCCTTTATGTAATTTGTTTTTTACTATATCTGACAACAGTCGTGGTATCATATTTTTTGATATTTTAAGCTATTAATCCACAAATATACCAACTTTTTTGGATTTTAATCTTAAAATATAGCTACTTTTTCGGATTACGGTGTTAGGGTCACTTGTCTCACAGTGTTTAGGGTCACAGTGTTGCACAGAGGAAACACAGTGTTTCACGGTGTTGGAGCACAGAGTTTCACTGTGGGACTCTGTGAAATTACACTGTGTTACTCTGTGAAATTACACTGTGTTACTCTGTGAAACTAATCACTGTGTTACTCTGTGAAACTAATCAATGAAATTCATTATAAAATATCTCCCCGTTTTAGGTGCATTCAATATCCATATTTTTTATTTCGATAAACTCAATACATCGCTTAACGTTTTCTTATTTTCTTAATGGTTTATTCTTTTTTATAGTAACCTTCATTAATCTATTTCCATTTATTGGTTAAAAAACTTCGCAAATCCAAAGTAACGATTCCCTCATGTGTATTTCCAGAAAACTCGTCCATTGTAACAAGCATTTTAGGATAATTATCCTTAATTCTCCGCAAGTTTCCGAATTCTCTTTCTATGGTTTTTTCATCATAAAGCGTCAATGCTACCTGAATATAGCATTTTTCACCTTGTTTTTGGGCTATAAAATCAATTTCGTTATTGTCTAAAATTCCAACTTCGACTGAATAACCACTTAGTAATAAATGATTATGAACAGCATTTTCCATAATCTTTCCACGATCTTCCGGCCGGTAGCCCCAAAGTGCGTTTCGGATTCCCAGGTTTTCAAAATAATATTTATCTCCAACTTCAAACAAGCGTTTTCCTGCAATGTCGTAACGCTTTGTCTGGTGAATCAAAAATGCACTCACCAAATGCTGTATATAGAGTTGGACTTGATTAGGTGCTATATTTACCTTTTGAGATTTCAGAAAATCACTGATTTTTTTTGCGGAAAAAATACTGCCGGTATTGGATGCCAAAAATACGACCAACTGCTCCAAAAATACCGTATTGCGAAGCCCGAACCGATTGACCACATCTCTGAACAAAATAGTAGTATAGATATTTTTCAAATATTCAAAAACAACCTCTTCCACTAACGGAAGGTGGATAAGATAGGGCAAACCACCAAATTTCAAATACTTTTCTAAGGTTTGTGCACTATCTTCTAACTGATGAAACACCAAAAACTCTTCGTAGGAAAGACTGTAAACGTTGATTTCTATAAATCTTCCGCTAAGATGTCCGGCAATATCTCCCGATAATAAATTGGCATTGCTGCCGGTGCAATAAACATCCAAATTAGCATTTAATATTAAGGAACGCAATGCTGTTCCAAAATTTTCTATTTCTTGAATCTCATCAATATATACATATGTCTTTCCTTTTTCTGATTTGTTCTGCAAAATATGGCTGTTCAAATCTTCTGCTGTTTTTATAGCTGCAAAAGCCAAATCTTCTTTGTTGATGTAAATAATGGTTGCATCAGCATCTTTCTGCCGAATCAGTTGAATCAACTGAAATAAGAGGTAACTTTTCCCGACACGGCGTTGCCCTGTAAAAACTTTAATTAAATTTTTACCTATGAACGGCTCAACTCTTTTTAAATAAAGCGGGCGGGCAATACTTTCTGTATTTGAAGCAAACACTATTTTAACTATACTTTAAATTCACCGCAAATATACCATTTTATACAATTACAATTATAATATTACGATTTTATGCTAATTATTATAAGTATGATTATAGCATTTTTTAGATAATCCTAACTAAATTATTATTCAACACGATAACCAGCAGAAATAATAACATCGGGGTTAAAGATGCATTTTCTTTGATTGTTATAAATAAAGATTTTAATCCTTCATTTACACCGACATCAATATTTTTTTTTCACAGTGTCTCACGGTGTTGGAGCACAGGGTTTCACGGAGGGAGCACAGAGTTTCACGGAGTTAGTTTCACTTGTCTCACAGAGGGAAACACAGAGTTTCACGGTGTTGGGGTCACTTGTCTCACGGAGGAAACACAGAGTTTCACTGTGGGACTCTGTGAAATTACACTGTGGGACTCTGTGAAATTACACTGTGTTACTCTGTGAAACTACACTGTGGGGCTCTGTAAAACTAATCACAGCTTCGCCCGGTCAGTCCCATATCGGGTTTCTTATCTTATTAACATTCAATATGTTGGGCGGCTGATGGATTTGTTGCATCAGTCGCTGTTTGCCCATACCCGCAGCAGTTTATCCTGATGAAAGTACGGGCGTTGTATTTCAAACTCTAGCGGTGTGAGGACGATATAGCCGATTTTTCGGGTGATGAGGCTTTGCGCCTTGGCCACCAGGGTTTCCAGGAAATCGTGATCTATGCTATTGCCCACAATGATGAGGTTCATCGCATTGCTGTCGAGCCCGCAGGCCAGTTCGCCAATCAGATACACCTCTTCGGGCTGCCCGAGCATGTTCACCACCTCTTCAATGATGCTGTCGATGCCGATGTATTTTCTTACGATGCTTTGGATGTCGCCAAAGAGCGGATGTTTTCTGTTGGCTCTAAACACCTTGCGGTTGCTTTCGGAATGGGCTTCGAGCAGTCCGGCCTCCTCAAAACGGTTGAGTTCGAGGCGAATGGCGTTGGTGCTATCGCCAAATTCCGTCTCTAAGCCCCTCAAATAGCCGGTTGTGTCGGCGTTCAGGAAGAACTTCAACATCAATTTTATACGGGTGCGGGAAGTGATCAGCGCGTCGAGCATTTTGTTGTTTTTCGAGCTCGGGCAGCGAAAACATTTTGGCCAGATAGGGCTTCCTTTGTGGCTTTCTCGCTCCGAACTGTTTGTTTTTTTTCCGTTAACTGTTTAATTTTATCCGAAAACCAGTTGAGTTTGAGT
>CAYYDS010000174.1:3034-5883 GCA_964470665.1 uncultured Lentimicrobiaceae bacterium | reverse complement strand
AATAGGTAAAAAAACCCCTGTTCGGATCTTGCGCAAAATGTTTGGCAACCAATGCATCGTAGCCCACACCGGCAATGCTTACAAATACTTCGTGGTTGATTTTTACCGTGTCAATTTTCACCATATGACCATCTTTGATAACGAGCAGAGCCTTTTCGATGTCAATCGGGATGTTTAGGTGCCGCGCCAATCCGTTTCCCGATCCGCTTGGAACAATGCCAAGGGTTGCGTTGCTGTGAATAAGGCATCGGGCAACTTCGTTGATGGTTCCATCGCCGCCAACGGCAACCACAAGCTCAAAGTTTTGATTTACAGCTTCTTTGGCTAAGTCGGTTGCGTGGCCGGCAAAATGAGTGAAACAAATTTCAACCATATATGCTTCTTTTCCAAACAATTTGTCAATCAATCCGGGCAAAGCTTCCTTGCTGTTGTGCCCCGCAATCGGATTTACGATAAACCGAATCTTTTTCTTCCTTGCGTTTTTCATTTCACTAGGTTTTATGGACTCAACATATTCTCTATCATCCTGTTGTGATATTGTTGCCTGATGGCTTTAAAAAAGTTTATTATTTGCGTATTCGAAGCAGACGTATTGTTTAAAATATTGTTTTGAAGGCTCGAATCGGTTTTCAGGGCATAAAGTTCGGTAGGTTTGTTGCCAACAAAAATCGCGAGGGTGTCGTTGTATATCAGTTGGTAAATCTGATTGATGTAATTGATGGCAAAGGCTGTTTGAGTTGAGTCGAACAGGTTTCGCCCGAAGGCCACAAGGCTGTCGTTGCTGCTGGTGAGCGCGGCCAGCGTAGGCATAATGTCGCAATGCTGGGCAATGACTCCCGTGCGCAGGCCTTGCGCTAATTCGGGAAAATAAAACGCAATCGGCACGCCATACAGCCCCCAATAGCTCATATACGAAGCAAATTGTGCTTTTTCGGGCGTGTGGTCGGCAGTTATCACAAATAGGGTGTTGCGAAACCATTCTGCTTCTTTGGCGCGGGCAAAAAACTGCTTCAAAGCATAGTCTGTATATGAGAAAGTGGCTTCCATCCCGCTTGTTGCATTTTGAAACTTGCCTTCGAAGCCTTTCGGAAGTTGATAGGGATGATGCGACGAAAGAGTGAAAAGGCCAACTGCAAAGGGTTGATGAAACTCATCGAGCTGCTGCGCAAAATAGTGGAGAAAAGGCTCATCGTAAATACCCCAACGGCCATCAAAATCCTTGTCGTTGGCATATTCGTTGCGGCCAAAATAGCGATCAAAACCGGTTATATTCGAAAACTTATCGAAATACATTGTGCCGTTGTTTCCGCCATGAAAAAAAGCAGTTTGATAACCTTGTTTTTTTAAAAGCGTTCCAATCCCAAGTATGTTGTTGGCAATGAATGGGGTAGCCTGAAACTCCCTGTCCATTAGCGAAGGAATGGAAGCCAAAATGCTGGGCAAAGCTTCGTTGGAGCGTTTGCCGTTGGCAAAACCTTCGAAAGTGATGCTTTGGTTAAGCAATGAATCTAAAAAGGGGGTTAATCCTTTGCGTTTAGGGTTGTAATAATCAATATAATCGCGGCCAAAACTTTCGAGAATAAGGATTACGACATTGGGTTTTTGGGGAATAAGACTTGTGTCAATATATTGATTGATAACGAAATGGCTTTTTACAGGCAGGTAAATGGCATTGGCTTCTTCGTTGCTGAGGTCTGAAAGTTTTTTTAAAGACGGATGACTCAGGTTTTGCATAATCGAAAACGGGCTGTTGATCAGCAGGGCAACGTTGCGGCTTTCGGTCCGATTGGCTGCATGAATCATGCTGAGCGGCTTCATTTGCAGGCCGCCACGGGCAAAAACAAGCGTCAAAAGAATAAATACAATGAAAATGAACAAATGACTCAAATACCAGCGCAACTGCCTAAGCGGGGCGGGATTGCGGCCAACAAACCAAACAGAAAGTTTATATAAAAGCCAGATGATAATGCTGTAAATCAGTAGCATATACCAAAAATCGTATAGAAAAGTGAAAATGAGCGAAGCCGTGTTTTCAGCCGTATTTCCAAAAAAGCCGAGTACTTCCGAAGTGGTTCTTTTAGCTATGTAGCGAAAAAAGATTACATCTATAAGATTGAAAATCAGCGCAAAGCTATTAAAAAAAACAAATACGATCCGCAACATCTTTTGATAGCCATCGCGGTATCTGAAATGAAAAGGAATGGTCGAAAGCAGGATGAGCAGCAGGTTTGTAATGGCAATTACGGCCAAATCGTAGCGCATTCCCCAAAACATGAGCCTGAAAAGCTCCCAAAGATTAAGATGCTCAAAACTATTAAAGTTTACAAAATAGAACAGCCAGCGCGTAAAGCCATACAACAACAATACACCGCTAAGCCTGATGATAAGCAGGGCGGCCTGGCTTTGCCTTCGGGGTAAGGTCAGAAATAATTTTGTAAACTGAAAGTGCATCTCAATAAACTCGGCTTATTACTTTATGAGAGAAAAACGGAATGAACCAATCCAGAGGCTGTTTTAAAAGAACTTTGCACACGAATAATACGGATTTAACAAATAAACTCAGGTTTAACAGATGTTGATTATCTGCGTTTTAGAATACATTTATTTTTCTGTTTTCTGTGTAAAGCGATCTAATCTGTGTCATCCGCGTGCTTTTGATATAAGCTTCAGACTTAAGCATTCATTTCGATGATTTTTAGAATAACTTCAGTAGCCTTAACCATTGATTCGAGCGGAACAAATTCGTATTTTCCATGAAAATTATGTCCTCCGGCAAAAATATTCGGGCAAATAAGGCCCATATAGCTCAGCCGCGATCCGTCGGTGCCGCCCCTTATGGGTTTTATGCG
>CAYYDS010000174.1:766-3024 GCA_964470665.1 uncultured Lentimicrobiaceae bacterium | reverse complement strand
CTTTTTGGCAATTTCAACAATATAATACTGAGGTTCAACCATTTCGCGCATATTGTAGTATTGATCCTTCATGTCGAGCTCAAAACTGTTTTCGCCATAGCGTTGATTCATAAAATCAACACATTGCTTCATGTTTTCCTTGCGTTTTTCGAACAGTGGCCGGCTGTGATCGCGGATAATGTACTGCATTGTTGCTTTTTCAACGGTTCCGCTCATTCGGGTTAGGTGGAAGAAGCCTTCGTAATCCTGTGTGTTTTCCGGGCGGTCGAAAACCGGCAGCAAAGCATTGAGTTCCATGGCCATCAACACAGCATTTTGCATCTTTCCTTTGGCATATCCGGGGTGTATATCGCGCCCTTTAATGTTGATTTTGGCGCCTGCGGCATTAAAGTTTTCATACTCCAGGTCGCCAATTTCGCTGCCATCTAAGGTATAGGCAAAGTCGGCGGCAAATTTCTTCACGTCGAAAAAGTCAACCCCCCGTCCAATTTCCTCGTCGGGAGTGAAGCCTATTTTAACGGGCCCGTGCTTAATCTCGGGGTGCGACACCAAATATTCGATTGCCGTCATGATTTCGGCTACCCCGGCCTTGTCGTCGGCCCCCAAAAGTGTGGTGCCGTCCGTTACGATAAGTGTTTGCCCTTTGTATTGTAGCATTTCCGGAAAATCGGCCGGCGAAAGCATCACGTTTAACGAAGCGTTGAGTTGAATTTCGTTTCCATCCCAGTTTTCGATGATTTTCGGATTTACGTTGGCGCCCGATACATCGGGGCTGGTGTCCACATGGGCAATAAAGCCGATAGCCGGCCCGGTTTTGCCGTTGTTGGCCGGCAAAGTTGCCATAACATAACCATTGTCGTCCATCGAAGTATCTGCTAAACCAAGCGCCAGAAGTTCATCGCGCAACATGCGCAACAAAACGAGTTGTTTGGCTGTGCTGGGGCAGCTTTCAGAGCTGTCATCGCTCTGGGTATCAATGCGGACGTATCTTAAAAAACGATCTTTTAAATGTTCTTTCATGCTAAGGTGTTTTAAAAAATTAATTTTCTTCTTCGGGTTTAGCTTTTAACGATTCCCAAACGACATAGGCACAAATAAGCACAAACATCAGCAGGGCAAGAGCTTCGGCAGCATGAGAATTAAACCATTCGGCATTTACAAAATTAATGCCGCCAAATTTTAGTAATGCGCTAACAACGCCCATCAAGGCGCCGCCGGCAATAAAGCCTGAAGCGATAAGGGTGCCGCGTTCTTTGCGTGCCTGATTGAGTCTTTCGTCTTTCGAACGGCTGGTAACAATCCACGCCACAATGCCCCCCACAAGCAGCGGGGTGTTGAGCTCGAGCGGGATAAACATTCCCAAAGCAAAGGCTAAAGCCGGAACGCCAATCATGGTGAGGATAAGCGAGAGGAAAGCGCCGGCGGCATAAAGCATCCACGGAGCCGATTTGCCCGACATCATCGGTTCGATTACTGCTGCCATGGCATTGGCTTGAGGGGCAACCAAGGCGTTTTCGCCGGTAAAACCGTAGGTTTCATTTAAAATCATGATCACTCCGCCCACTGTTGCAGCCGATACCAAAGTGCCTAAAAACTTCCAGCTTTGTTGTTTGTAGGGCGATGTGCCAAGCCAATAACCTATTTTCAGGTCGGTGATAAAACCTCCGGCCATCGAAAGGGCAGTGCAAACCACACCTCCAATAATGAGCGCAGCAACCATGCCGGCAGTGCCCGAAAGGCCAGCCCAAACCAATACCAAAGAGGTGATAATGAGCGTCATGAGCGTCATTCCGGAAACCGGGTTCGTCCCAACAATGGCAATGGCATTGGCCGCAACGGTAGTAAAAAGAAAAGCAATAATCAGCACAATAAACAATGCAATAAGCGCTTGAGCGAGGTTATGCACCACACCAAAATAGAAAAAAACGAAGATCACGAGAGTGGTGAGCAAAATGCCGCCCATAATGATTTTCATTGGGAGGTCGCGCTGTGTGCGTTCTTCGTTTGAAACGGCCGCCTGTTTTCCACTAAGTTCTTTCACGGCTAAGCTAAACGCACTTTTGATGATGCCCGATGAACGGATGATGCCAATGATACCGGCCATTGCAATGCCACCAATGCCAATATGACGCACATAATTGCGAAAAATTTCTTCGGCCGACATATCGCCAATCAGCTTGCTCACATTGGCGCCCACGGCAATGGTTTGACCATCAGCGAAATGCGAAATAACCGGAATAATAACATACCAACCTAAA
>CAYYDS010000174.1:0-756 GCA_964470665.1 uncultured Lentimicrobiaceae bacterium | reverse complement strand
TGTGATAATGGCGGCATATTTCAGGCCGATGATATAGCCTAAACCCATAACTGCCGCGCCAACATTCATTTTGAATACGATCTTAAATTTGTCGGCTATCATCTGGCCAACGGGAACAACACGGGTGCTGAATACTTCGGCCCACCAGCCGAAAGTGGCAATGATAAAGTCGTAAAGGCCGCCAATCAGCCCGGCCACAAGCAATAATTTGGCTTGACTGCCGCCTTTTGCACCCGAAATCAATACCTCGGTTGTGGCAGTGGCTTCGGGAAATGGATATTTTCCGTGCATATCTTTCACAAAATATTTTCGGAAAGGAATTAAAAACAAAATGCCCAAAAAGCCGCCCAAAAGTGAAGAAAGGAAAACCTGGTAAAAATGCGCTTCGAGGTTGAGGATATACAAAGCGGGTAGCGTGAAAATTGCACCGGCAACAATAACCCCCGAGCTGGCTCCAATAGATTGTATGATCACATTTTCGCCAAGCGCGTTTTTTCGCTTCGAGGCAGCCGACAACCCAACTGCAATGATGGCAATTGGAATGGCTGCTTCGAAAACCTGGCCTATTTTTAAGCCTAAATACGCGGCTGCAGCCGAAAAAATGATCGCCATCAGCAAGCCAAGCAATACAGAGCGAAGGTTTACTTCGGGATACACTTTTGTGGGCGACATTAGCGGTTTGTATTCTTCGCCCGGCCCAAGCTCGCGGTATGCGTTGGTTGGCAACCCCTTGATTTCCTGTTCCTTTTCTTTCAT
>CAYYDS010000173.1:0-5891 GCA_964470665.1 uncultured Lentimicrobiaceae bacterium | reverse complement strand
CAAGTTCGGCCGTATCGGCAGGCGGAAAATGCCTGGCGTCCCATGATGGTTTGGTGTCGCACCACGCGCAGCCTACATCGCATCCGCCAATGCGAACAAAATAAGCAGCAAGGCCCATATTATAGCCTTCGCCTTGCAAAGTATAAAATTCTTCCATCAGGGGAAGTTTCTTTCCGCCTTCAAAAATATCGTGTTTTGGTGTCATTAGGGTAGTATAAACGAGCTTGAATAGGAGGTGTTTTGAGTGGCAGTGCCAACGTAATATAAACCGGGTCGGAAAGCGCTAAGGTCAATGTTTAAATGACTGCCATCCAGTGGGTTATATTCAATAATTTTTAATATCTTACCCGAAGCATCAAAGATGTTTAGGTGCAGCAGCTGGTGAAATTCTTTTAAATTGAGCCTCAGCAGTTTGCCTTCGACGGGGTTTTTAATTATTTCGAGCTTTTTTTTTTGATATCTGCTGTCGGGCTTTTCATTCACAGAGGTAAAACCGGTCCAGACAGAAGTTTTGAGCCTAAAAATCCTTGCGTTATAGCCGTTGCTTTTCTCTGCCGAGATAAAAGCGCTGTATGGGCTATAGAAGGCAATGCCTTCGGTTTGTGTTGCCAAAAGGCCATTGAGGTTAATACGGCGCTTGTTGCCATTTAAAAAGTTGTGTCCTTGAAAATCGAAAAGTATCCAAATGAAGGGTTCGTAAGTGTCTTTTTCGTAGCCGGTGAGCACAAGTTGTTGTTTTACAGGGTCGAAATCGGCGCCGGTAATAAGCCCACCCGCATCAAATCCTCCAATCTTTTTAGCCGTGTAGGTGCCGGGAGTTTTTGGCAATCTATACAAGTTGCAATGCTCATTGGCTCTGTTTTTGGTAAAAAGATAAAGGGAATCGCCGGCAGCAATCAAAGCTTCGCAGTCGAAATTGTGGTTTTTATTTTTGCTCAGTCGCTTTTGATCTTCATAAACGAACTGTATGCGGCCTGCCTGTACGTTTGAGTTTCCGTTGGCCGGGATCGTACTTTTGAGCACTTTATGAATGGTCAGATCGGTGCGATCGCCGTTGTTGTTGCCAACATCGGCCACGTAAACAAAATTTTCATCGGTTGTCAAATCTTCCCAATCCACATTGGTTGTGCCTATTAGTGTAATCATTTGAGCAACATTGCCGCTTGTGGTGTCTATGGCATAAATTACGGGTAAGCCGCCGCTGTCGTTTATCGTCCAAAGCTTTCCGTTAAAAAATGCCAGGCCTGAGGTTTCTTTTACTGCATTTGGCAGTTCCATTAAAAACGGAAGATTCGTTGAGGTTGATGAATACATGCAACTCCCATCGTTGATTGTGGCTTGGGGATTGAAGTTTAATGCGTTGGGATCGGTGCAACCGGCTACCGGAGTTTGAGCCGCCAAAATGAAAGGCAGCTGAAACAGCAAAAACAAGCCAACTTTGAACAGTTTCATTTATTTAAACGGCAATTTATCCGCTATTTACGATAAATATTATTTGATGCGGCGAGTGTATTTTGCAAGAGAGAAACGATGGTCATGGGTCCTACGCCGCCCGGAACGGGCGTTATTCGCGAAACCGTATCGAGCACATCGCTGTAGTGCACATCGCCCACCATCCGATAGCCTTTTGGTGTTGAGGGGTCTTCAAGCCGGTTCACTCCAACATCAATGACAACAGCTCCGGGTTTGAGCATTTCTTTTTTCACAAATTCAGGTTTGCCGATTGCTGCAATCAGCACATCGGCCTGTTGGGTAATTTCGGCCAGATTTTTGGTTTGCGAATGGCAGAGTGTAACGGTAGCATTAATTTGTTTGCGCGACATCAAAATTGCCAAGGGCGTGCCAACGATATTTGATCGGCCAATGATTACGCAGTGCTTGCCGGCTAATTCAATTTGGCTGCGTTTAAGCAATTCGATCACCCCATAGGGGGTTGCGGGCACATAGCAATGCTGTTCGAGCTGCAAACGGCCGATATTTACCGGGTGAAAGCCGTCCACATCCTTTTTTGGGTCAATCAGAGAGATGATGTGGTCGGTGTCGAAGTGGCCGGGTAAAGGCAATTGCACGATGAAGCCATCAATTTCGTCATCCTTATTCAGAAAACGGATAATTTCAGCCAGTTCGCTTTCTTTGGCTGATTCTGGCAGGCGATACAGTGTCGAGGTCATTCCTACCTCGCGACAGGCGCGTTCTTTCGAAGCTACGTACGATTCGCTTGCCGGATCGTTGCCCACAATCACAGCTGCCAGATGCGGCGCTTTTTGTCCGGCATCAATCATTTCGGCTACCTTGGCCGCAATTTCTTTTTTTATTTCAGCTGCAATGCTTTTTCCGTCAATATCTTTTGCGTTCATGGATAATTTTTTTAGCGTTGTTGCCTAAGTTGTTGCATCATCTGCATCATTTTACGACCGCCGCCCGAGGTCATCATTTTCATCATTTTCGATGTTTCTTCAAACTGTTTGATCAGCCGGTTTACCTCAACTATGCTATTTCCACTTCCGTCGGCTATTCGTTTGCGCCGGCTTCCATTGAGCAGTTTGGGATTTTCTCTTTCGGCGGGCGTCATGCTATAGATTATCGCCTCAATACTCTTAAAGGCATCTTCTTCTATCTCGGTATCTTTCAAGGCTTTACCCATCCCGGGTATCATTCCGGCCAGGTCTTTGATGTTGCCCATTTTTTTAATTTGCTGTATCTGCTTCAGAAAGTCGTTGAAGTTGAATTCATTTTTGGCCAGTTTGCGTTTCAGCAGTTTGGCTTCTTCCTCATCGTATTGTTCCTGAGCTTTTTCAACTAACGAAATGATGTCGCCCATGCCCAAAATACGGTCGGCCATACGTTTGGGATAGAACACATCTAATGCATCCATCTTTTCGCCTATGCCCACAAATTTGATGGGTTTATCCACTACCGATTTGATGGTTAATGCAGCGCCGCCGCGCGTATCGCCATCCAATTTGGTAAGCACCACGCCATCGTAATCCAAACGGTCGTTAAAGGCTTTTGCGGTATTCACAGCATCCTGGCCGGTCATTGAATCCACCACAAAAAGTACCTCTTGGGGTTGAACGGCCTTTTTGATGTTGGATATTTCGTTCATCATTTGTTCGTCAACGGCTAAGCGGCCGGCCGTATCAATGATGACAATATTTTTTGCCTTGTCTTTGGCATATTGAATGGCATTGCGGGCTATTACAACCGGGTCTTTCTGTGTTTCGTCAGAATATACCTCTACCTCAACCTGTTCGCCCAATACCTTGAGTTGATTAATGGCAGCCGGGCGATACACGTCGCAAGCCACGAGCAAAGCCTGGCGTCCTTTTTTCTTTTTGAGGTAGTTTGCCAGCTTGGCCGAGAAGGTTGTTTTACCCGAGCCTTGCAAACCTGCGATTAAGATTACGGAGGGGTTTCCTTTTAAATTGATATCGGTTGATTCGCCTCCCATGAGGGCGGTAAGCTCATCGTGCATGATTTTGACCATGAGCTGCCCGGGCGAAACCGAGGTTAAAATCTTCTGACCCAGCGCCTGATCTTTTACGCGTGTCGTAAAATCTTTGGCAATTTTATAGCTCACATCAGCATCCAGAAGGGCTTTTCTTACCTCTTTTAAGGTTTCGGCCACATTAATTTCGCTGATGTGCCCCTGCCCTTTCAGGATTTTAAACGATCGTTCTAATTTATCACTTAGTCCTTCAAACATATTATGGTGATTTTTTTAGGCTGCAAAGGTACGTGAAAAGTCGTTACATTGCTTGGCAAAAAAGGCTAAAGCTATAGCGTACAAGGCCAAGGCGACCTCTTTGTGCTTTAGTTTTTCTCTTCCAATTTTTGGTTATAAACCCATTCTGCATCAAGGCGAAGCATTTCGGCCACGTTTTTTTTCTGTTTGGCTGCTTTGGCCGCAACCTGCCGATACCATGCAGGCGAGCCTTGTATGGCCGTTTCAATAATTTCGATCACTTCGCGCTTTTCGGTATAAAGGTCGGGATGCTTTTGCCAGTCGTCAAACATGCGGTAAGCAGCTTCTTTTTCAAGCCTTTCGGCTAGCGGCATTCCTTTGGCTATGGCATCGTTATAGATGCGGATAAACTCAAGATTACCGATGCGTGCCTCGTTTGCAAAGAAATCTTTTCGGCTCAGCTGGCCGGGAAAGAAATGTTCGTAAAGCTGTGTATCGAAGCCCCATGCAAAATTTTGGTGAAAACGTTCGGTAATCATGATAAGTATTAAATCGTGATCGAGTGCCGAAGTTGCAAAATCGAGGTCTTTAAGCTGAGCCGTTTCAACTCCCATATAGTTGTAAATCAACTTATTGTAATACCAAAAATTATAATCAGAAAAAGCGTTTTGCACCAACTGATCGCTTTGCCAGTTGAAAAAGAAGCTGTCGCCAACAATGAGTACTTTGGGCGCATTGGCGGGTTTTTCGTTGAAACGAATTTTCGGATAGGCTACATTCCCAAGTGGCGGATCAGCTATCAGATTCATTGTCAGCCATATATCGTCGTCGGGATGGCGAAGCTCCCGGGCCGGCGTTATCTCGCTAATGGTAAAGCGCCCTATCTGAGCCGGATAAAGCAGTTCGAGCCGGCTAAAAAGGCTGTCGGCGGCAAGGGTTGCACCATAATACGACCAATGCGTGCCGGTTTTAGGAAAAAGATCGTAAGCCGAAGTATCGGCCCAAAGCCGAAAAGCCTCGTTGAGGTCGAGAAGCGGAATGCCATTTTGCTTAAACTGACGCAACATCGCATGATAATTGTCGTTTCCGGTAGCTAAATGAGCATATTTTGCTGGAAATTTGCCAGGCACAACCGTACCTTTTCCGGGTTCAATGACGATCATCATATTTTTTCCGAGCTTTTGCAAGGTGTCATTCAGGCATTTAAGTTGTTTTGCCTTTTGCTCCCACATTTCTTCGCCCAGATAGAAGGCTCCGGTTGCAGCTCTTAAATAATCTTCTTCGTAACATTCGTTCTGTTTCCCAATCAGAACTCCTTCGGCATTGGCTTTGTTGTAGAGGCTGAACTGCCACTGATTGTAAAATCGGACTAAGCTGTTGCGAAATCCGATATTATCTTCAATCTGCTGATTTACTTTAGTTTGATAATCCCCATTGAGCCATTCCGACCAGGCAAATGGAATTTTTTCGCTTCCCGACTGTTTGGCAAAAGCCCCAAAAAGAGGTGCTTCTTTCACCATTTCGAGCTGTTTTTGCAGCCCCGGTATTAAAAGCAGCGCCATCAGTAGCCCAAACAAGCAGTTTTTTATGCAAAAAAACGGATTTCCCCACATGGCCAAGCTCGTTATTTGCCGGAAAAGATAACTGTTTTCACCATGCTATAGTGTTTTTGTTGCAGCATCACATAATATACGCCCCGGCTATAGTCCTTTATATCAGGCATTAGCGTATAAGTTTCGCCTTTTGATCCGTTAAAGCTTTCGGCAAAAAGCTGAACGCCCTTACTGTCGAGCAGAGCGATAGTGAATGGCCCATCGGCAGCGGCAACAACCCTTACTTTGAGCTGGTTGGTAACCGGATTCGGCATTAGCTGAAGGCTGTAGCTATCCGATTCCTGTTGTTCTTGATTGCCAGTATAAATTTTAGCCGACGGAAAAACAATGTAATCTATCCAGCCACAATCGCTTCCGTTGGAAACGCTATAGTCTTTTTCGTAGCTCCATTTAAAAACCGTTTCGCCTTCCAGCACCGGAAAGGCGGCATATGTCCAGGGTTTTTCGCCTGCCCAGCTTCCCTTTTGCACTCCGTTGATGTAGAACCTCAGCCAGTCGTAATTATTTTCGCTCGAAACCTTATAGTAAAACGAAATTGTATCGTTGAAGCCTACTTCATAGGCGAGCGACATGGACGAAAAACTTTCGTGGCC
>CAYYDS010000172.1:0-5929 GCA_964470665.1 uncultured Lentimicrobiaceae bacterium | reverse complement strand
AATTCGCTGATCCATATCGTTGGCGATGCCTACGAAAATTACGAACCCACCCGCGCCGGCAGAGCCATTCAGGATTTTGTTGACGAACACCTGAGCAACTGGTATGTAAGGCTTTCGCGCAGGCGATTCTGGAAAGGCCAATACAGCAGCGATAAAATTTCGGCTTATCAAACCCTGTATAACTGTTTAACTACCTTGGCTCAGCTGGCTTCGCCCATTGCGCCCTTTTTCAGCGAACAGCTTTTCCGCGATCTGAATGCCGTTACGGGCAAGTCGCCGGCCGAGTCGGTGCACCTTTCCTGCTTTCCCCAAGCCAATGAAGCCTGTATTGACGCCGGATTGGAAGAACGCATGGAAATGGCCCAAAAGTTTAGCTCAATGGTATTGTCGCTGCGCAAAAGAAGCAATATCCGCGTTAGGCAACCCCTGCAAACCATAATGATACCGGTTTTAAATGCGCAAATGGAACAACAACTGCGCGATGTGGAAGCCCTTATCCTTTCGGAAGTAAACGTGAAACAACTCAACTACCTGAGAGACGAAAGTAGTGTGTTGATCAAAAAAATAAAACCTAATTTTAAAACACTCGGCCCGCGCTATGGCAAGCTGATGAAAGATATTGGCCTTGTGCTGACAGGCTTTTCGCAATACGACATTCGCAAACTCGAACAAGATGGAACATATTCTCTAACCTTTGGCAATGAACAACTTAGCCTCTCGACCGAGGATGTGGAAATTTCAACGGAAGACATTCCGGGATGGCTTGTTGCCAGTCAGGATAAGCTCACGGTTGCACTCGATATTAGCCTTAGCGAAGAACTTCTGAACGAGGGAATGGCACGCGAATTGGTCAACAGAGTTCAAAATATTCGCAAAGACAGCGGCTTTGAAGTAACCGACCATATTCTGCTCGAGCTCGAAGTGGATGAGAAAATGCGCGACTCAGTCGAAAACTTTAACGATTATATCAGCTCGGAAACATTAGGAAAGATAGTTTTTGCGGAACAACTCACCGGAGATGATGTGGTTGAAAATGAGCTTGTTGAAGGCGTGGTGGTGAAGCTGCGGATTTCGCATTTAGCTTAAATGCTGCTTTTAACAAAAAAAACAACTGCTTTTCGAAAAATGTTGCTATATTTATACCGGATTCACAAGGAAAATTTAGTGATTTAAAAAATTGAAGAACATGAAAGAAAGCGATCTAAACCCAGAAACCGAATTAAAACGAACGCGTTATTCGGATGAAGAGCTTGAAGAATTCAGACAAATTATTTTAAATAAGCTCGAAAAAGCACGTTCCGACCTGAAATTGCTTACCGAAGCCCTCTCAAACAAAGACGAACACGGCACCAACGATACTTCGCCCACCTTTAAAGTGCTCGAAGAAGGCTATCAGGTACTCTCAAAAGAAGAAAACGGTAAATTGGCTTCCCGTCAGCAAAAATTTATCAACAACCTCGAGAGCGCCCTTATCCGTATCGAAAACAAAACCTACGGCATTTGCCGGGCTACGGGCAAGCTTATTGCTAAAGAAAGACTGCGCATTGTGCCGCATGCCACATTGAGCATCGAAGCTAAGTTGCAACAGGGTGGTAATGCCTAGTACCCGTTGTAAACGCATTTTTTTGTCCTGAACGCTTTTCCCGTTTTCAGTCTGTGATTGATTGTGCCTAATTGCTGAATTTTCCTTGATCTGTGAAACGTCCAATTTTCATCATCGTTTTTATTCTGCTTATTGACCAGGTGTCGAAGTTCATTGTGAAACTCACAATGACTATCGGGCAAGAAATACCCTACATCGGCAACCGGGCTTATGGCTTGCAATTTTCGGGCGAAGGAGGCAAACTTGCCCTGAGCCTTTTCCGCATTTTGGCGGTTGTGGCAATAGGCGTTTACCTTTTTTTGCTTACCCGCCGCAAAACGCCGCCCGGCCCTGTTTTTGCCATCTCAATGATATTGGCCGGAGCCTTGGGAAACATTATTGACAGCGTTTTTTATGGCGTGATTTTTAGCAAAAGCACCTATCATTCCGTTGCTGTATTTTTGCCCGAAGGTGGCGGATATGCCGGTTTCCTTCACGGAAAAGTAGTGGACATGTTTTATTTTCCCCTGCTGGTTCTTCAGCAAAGTAAACTGCCGCAATGGCTGCCCGACTTTCTTTTTGGTAGCGACGGCTATTTTGTGTTTTTCAGGCCGGTATTCAACGTAGCCGATGCGGCAATCACTATTGGCGTGCTTTGGCTGCTGCTTTTTGAGCGGAAATTTTTAAAAAAGCTCTAAAGGCAGCATAAAGCTGCTTTTTTTCGGATTTACTGTTGGCAAAATCATTCAAAATCTTATCTTTGCGCAAAGTTTAAACCCATTTAGAAATCGATATTCCGATGAATAAAACCGTCACAGGACAAATCGTTCAAATCATTGGCCCGGTGGTTGACGTGGCCTTCGATCAGGAAACCAACTTGCCCGATCTGCTTGATGCACTTGAAGTTACACGCGATAACGGCGAAAAACTGATTCTCGAAGCACAACAGGCTATTGGCGAAAACACAATCCGCACCATTGCGATGGACTCTACCGATGGCTTGAGGCGCGGAATGGCAGTAAAATCGTATGGCAAGCCAATATCAATGCCAACAGGAGATGCCATTAAGGGAAGGCTTTTCAATGTGATTGGAAATGCCATTGACGGGCTAAAACCGGTTGAAACCAGCACCTCCTACGACATCCACCGCAAGCCCCCAATTTATGAAAACCTTACCACCCAGAGCGAAGTGCTTTACACCGGGATCAAAGTAATTGACCTGATTGAGCCATATGCCAAAGGGGGTAAAATTGGCCTGTTTGGAGGAGCAGGCGTTGGCAAAACGGTAATCATCATGGAGTTGATCAATAATATTGCCAAGTCGTACAGCGGTTTGTCGGTATTTGCAGGCGTTGGCGAACGCACCCGCGAAGGAAACGACCTGCTGCGCGAAATGATCGAATCGGGAGTTATCAAATATGGAAAAGAGTTTCTCGAAAGCATGGAAAAAGGCGGATGGGACCTCGATAAAGTGGATTACGACGAATTGGGCGAATCGCAGGCTACATTAGTGTTTGGCCAGATGAACGAACCTCCAGGAGCACGCGCCCGCGTTGCCCTGAGCGGGCTTACCCTTGCCGAATATTTCCGCGATGGCGATGAAAAATCGGGCGGCCGCGATATCCTTTTCTTTATTGACAACATTTTCCGTTTCACACAAGCAGGCTCCGAAGTGTCGGCTCTGCTCGGACGAATGCCTTCGGCCGTTGGTTACCAACCTACCTTAGCCACCGAAATGGGGCTCATGCAAGAACGAATAACTTCTACAAAACGCGGATCCATCACTTCTGTACAGGCCGTTTATGTGCCTGCCGACGACCTTACCGACCCCGCACCGGCTACTACTTTTGCCCACCTCGATGCTACCACCGTTCTCAACCGGAAAATTGCCGAGCTTGGTATTTACCCTGCCGTTGACCCGCTCGACTCTACAAGCCGTATCCTAACGCCCGATGTTGTTGGCGAAGCACACTACAACACCGCCCAACGAGTTAAAGGTATATTGCAGCGCTACAAGGAGTTACAAGATATTATCGCTATCCTGGGAATGGACGAACTTTCGGAAGAGGATAAACTGATCGTGCATCGCGCACGCCGCGTGCAGCGCTTCCTCTCGCAACCCTTCCACGTGGCCGAGCAGTTTACCGGCATCCCCGGAACCATCGTTTCCATCGAAGATACCATTAAAGGATTCAATATGATTATGGATGGCGAAGTGGATGAATATCCCGAATCTGCATTCAACCTTGTGGGAAATATCGAAGAAGCCATCGAAAAAGGTAAAAAACTGCTTGCGGAAAGCAAAGCATAATGTAGCTAAAATATGAAACTCGAAATCATAACCCCCGATAAAACGGTTTTTGTTGGCGATGTTGATCTGGTGCAGCTTCCGGGAATTGACGGATTGTTTGAAATCCTGAACAACCACGCCCCGATGATTGCCGCTCTGGGCAAAGGCCGGATAAAAACAATGGATACCGAAAAAAAACTTCAATATTTTGAAATCACCGGAGGCATGCTCGAAGTGATGGAAAACAGAGTGTTGGTTTTGGCCGAATAAAAGGGTTATTATGAAATTGAAATCCCCGCTCTGCTAAAAAAGGGCGGGGATTTTCTTTGATTTAAATCCAAACGAAACCGCCCGTTCCTATCTAAAATACCCTGAGCAAAAAAAACCCGCTGCCTTGGTGTAAGAAGCGGGCTAAAAGAAGTTTCGAAACGGCTGATCATCAGTCCTCCAATTCGCTGGATTTTGCTGCAGCCATGGTTTCTAATTCTTTGTCGAGGTGGAACAGACCGCCATGTTCGTTGCCAATCAAATTGATTTTATCGAGAATGGTGGTCATGGTTTTTTCTTCCTCAATTTGTTCGTTAATGTACCATTGCAGAAAATTGCCGGTAGTAAAATCTTTCTCGTTGAGGGTAATCTCATACAAGTCGTTAATGGAAGCAGTGATATACTGTTCGTGTTCCAACACCTGTTTGAAAATATGTGCGAGGGTATCGTAATGGCTCTCGGGCGAAGACAGGTTCATCAATTGTGCCTTGCCGCCCCGGTTGTTAACGTAATGTACCAATTTTAGCTGGTGCATGCGTTCTTCGTCGGATTGCCGGTAAAGAAAAGCGGCAGCTCCGGGATAACCGTTGCTTTCGCTCCATATGGCCATGGAAAGATAAAGCCGCGAAGAAAATTCTTCGCGTTTAATTTGCTCGTTAATTGCAGTTTCTACTGTTTTTTTAATCATGATTCAAATATTTATTTTGATTTACTGATTAAAAAACAAATAAGTCCGCAAAAAGTTTGATCTTTATCCTAAAGCATTGGCACCGCCAACAATCTCGAGGATTTCTTTGGTAATGGCAGCCTGCCTGGCTTTGTTGTAGCTGAGTTTGAGGTCTTTAAGCATTTCGGATGCGTTGTCGGTAGCTTTGTGCATGGCAATCATGCGGGCGCCATGCTCGGCGGCAAAGCTGTCGAGCAGAATTTTATATACCTGCATTTTAAGGATACGCGGCACAAGCACTTCCACAATAGACGGTTTGTCGGGCTCAAAGATGTATTGAGTTTGATCCCAGTTTTCTTCGCCTGCATTTTCGGGTAATGAAACAGGCAAAAACTGTTCTTCGGTAAGAATCTGATTGCCGGCATTGCGAAACTGGTTATAGACAAAAATGATTTTGTCGAATTTGGCTTCTTCAAACTGGCTGATGAGCTGCTCGGCTATTGGGGCGGTATGCGCAAAATCGAGATGGTCGAAGATGTGGATTTCCGAATCCATTACGTTATATCCGCGGCCCCTGAAAAATTCGTCGCCTTTTTTACCGACACATAAAACGGATACCTTACCCTTTTGCTGTTGCCCGGCATATTTTTCGGCAATGAGCCTTGTGGTATAGCGGATTACGTTAATGTTAAAAGCTCCGCATAAGCCTCTGTTTGAGGTAACGGGAATGATGAGGATGTTTTCTTCGGGCCTGACAATCGTTAGTTTGTCCTGACCGGTATTGGTAAGGCTCCCCGACAGCTTGTGGAGCAATTCGCGCAGCTTTGCGGCATAAGGCCGCATGGTAGTGATGGAGTTTTGGGCCTTGCGTAGTTTCGAGGCCGCCACCATTTTCATGGCGCTGGTAATCTGTCGGGTAGAGTTTACCGATTCGATCCTGATTCTGACTTCTTTCAGGTTTGCCATTCTTGATTGCTTATAAACCGTTTATTTTGATTCGTATTTTGCCGCCACTTCTTTGGCTACCTCTGTAAGGCGTGCAGCAATTTCGTTGTCGTATTTTCCTGCCTTAAGCGCTTTGAGCAAATCACTGTGGCTCAGGTCGAGCTCGCTCAGAAAAGAT
>CAYYDS010000171.1:4625-6003 GCA_964470665.1 uncultured Lentimicrobiaceae bacterium | reverse complement strand
GAGGAGGCCGCCGTTGAGATTATCCGCAGCAACGGGTTTCCAATGTATGGTATAGATGATTGGGTATGGCTCAATTTAGAAAGCGAAACCATTTATAAGGCCATTGCAAGTTGCAAAAATGCCGCAGGGGAGTGGGGACCCACTGTAATAGAAGAATTTACTACGCTTACCACATCTATCAATAAGGTGGAGAAAAAAGCCTTTGTGCTTTCGCCAAGCCCAAACGATGGCGCATTTCAGCTGTCGGGCGATGATTTAAACGGTGCCGGCCTTTCGATCTATAATGAAAACGGAAAAAAGGTATTTTCCAAAAAAATGAACGAAAACAATATAGCCGTTGATATTAGAAATCAGGCTAATGGGTTGTACATCATTGAGATAGAAAAGGGAAGAAGTAAATCTACGATGAAATTTTTGAAACAGTAACCCATTCAACGCACTGATCCTGACGATCTTTAGCAAACTATTTTACTGCGAAATTGATGGTTTAGCTAAAGTCATTCCGGATAAAAACACAAAAGGCTGCTCGCGCGAGCAGCCTTTTGTGTTTTGAGTACAAAATGGATTAACGCTGAATCAAAACTTTTTGTGTTTTGGCATCGTTATTCGAAATGGTTGAGAGGAAATACAGCCCATTGCGCAATGTATTTGTCGAAATGCGATACTCTTTTACAGCTGAGGCATTCACTTTTTGTTCGTATTGTACGATATTGTATTTGTCTTTCAACTGAATGATGTAATCGCCTTCGGCTCGATCATCCAACTTCACTGTGAAATAGTCAATTGCCGGATTTGGGAAAATGGTTGGAGGCAGTGGCTGAATGGTAATGGTGAAAGCGCCGCTTTCTGCATAAATAAGATTGGAATGAATGCTTTTAATCCGAATTTTATATTGTGTGCCGTTTGCTTCGTTCACATTCCAAGCCCAAGTTGTACCCACAACATTTGAAGCCAATGTTATGTATGCGCTTCCATCCCACAAAAGAATGTTTACAGCTTCAGGAATATTATCAATCCAGGCAATCAGATAGCCTTGACCACTGTATATAATTTCACCGCCTTTTGGTTGTTCTATTGTGATTGTTCCGCCCGGTGAGTCGGCAATTGCAAAGGCGTTGTCGCTCATATCGCAAACCGTGCCTGCATTGGCGCAAACTTTTATCTTGTAATCGGTGCCCAAGGCGATGCCTGATGGAACAGTCCATACGTAGGTTGACCCTTCATAGCCGGTAGCGATATCCATATTTTTGCTGGCGCCTTTCCACAGTTCAACATTCACCGGCCCTGACTGGAAGTTTGGAAGCCACGAAATAAGGTAAGACTGGCCTCTTAGCCAGGTAATTCCTGATAAATTAGGCTGCAAAACTTCCAATTCGCC
>CAYYDS010000171.1:0-4615 GCA_964470665.1 uncultured Lentimicrobiaceae bacterium | reverse complement strand
GGGAAAGCTTTAATGCTGAATGCATTGGCGCTTATTCCGGAGGTAGAGCCTTTAGTAACCTTAATTTTGTAATCGTTTCCTTCGGCTATACTTATTGGAATCGCCCACGTCCAGGTTGAGCCTTCGGCGTTTGCCTTTAACAGCGTTTCGGTCGAGCCTTTTACCAGATAAATGTTCGACTTTCCGGGTACGTTCGAAATCCAGGAAATAAGGTAGCTTGAACCCCTTATCCATTCAATGCCTGAAGCATTGGGCTGTTCAATATTTACATTGCCATTTGGATAGCCATCAATAATAGCAAACGGATAGTCACTAAGATCGCTTACGGTTTGTGTAGCGTGATCAATCACTTCGATCTTATTATTGTTGCTCACCGGAAAATCACTTGGTATCGTCCACAAATAGGTGGAGCCTTCTACATTAGTGCCAATAGAGGTCTTAGGCATTGGTTTGCTTATCCTGAAATTATCAAAATAAGACCAGTATTCCTTTTGAACTCCATTGTGGTTGGTGTAGAAGCAGATGTATTTTGGGGCAGAATTAATGGGTATATCATAGGTAAATGTTTCGGAACCATTAGGACCGATAGCAGTAAGTTTTAGGGTAGTGGCATCAAAATAGGTGAAACTAAATTTCATCGCTTTGTTTCCGTCATTTTGAAACATAACAGCTTCGGGTATGATATCATGGTGGAAATTAATAAAGACTTTCTGATTATTATATCCTATCGCATGGTCAACATTGAATTTCAGATTGTAAAGGTCGTGTGTGCTTCCAAGACCAATACCAAAGCCTCTGTTTCCATCGGTCTTGGTTGGATCAATGCCCCACTCAAACGAGAAAGTGCTTCCGATAGTAAACGACGAACCAAAATCTCTGATTGTATAGGTATAATCGTTCCATGATCCTGTAGCCGCATTATCGTAAATGGCAAATGCCTGAGTGGCCATTCCTTGTATGCCTCCATCAGCCGGATTGGCAATTACTGCTTGGCCCGTGGTTCCATATTTTTGGATATCCCAAGGCTGAAAACCAGTGCCTTTGTTATCGCCATGGTTCCAGCTGTTGCCGTAATTCGATGCTTTGTCTGCCGCAATGGTGGTGGTACAATCTTCGCAATATAGGTTAATATCCACAGAGCCTACGATATTTTCAATCCACGAAATCATATAGGTTTCGCCTCTGGTCCAGGTAATGTTTTGCTTAGAGGGTTGCAAAACCTCTATCGCGGCATCCGGATCAATGTCGGTTATTTCGAAGAAGTTTTCACTAAGCCCGTAAACCTCGTTATTATCTTCGCTCATTACCTTGATTTTGTATTTTGTGCCTTTAGCAATGCTGGCAGGGATAGTCCACGAAAATGTGGATCCATTTATAAAAGGAGTTAGGGCTTGATCTACGGCCGTACCTGAAGAATAATCAAGTAGCCTAACCTGAACCCGGCCGGGAACATTGTAAGGATACCATGAAATCATATAGGTGTTGCCTTTGACCCATTTAAGATTGGGCAATGTTGGGTTTTCAATCGTAATCTTCGCGCCGGGTAGGCTGTTAACCAAGCTGAAGACGGCGTTGCTTTCGTCGGAAAAGCTGTTGTTTACCGTACTTGTTATCCGGATCTTGTATTTTGTTCCAGCCGTATAGCTTGATAGAGGATTGATGCTCCAAACAAAGGTTGATCCTTCGGTGGAAGCAGTAATTTGCTTAACAAGCGTAGGGCTCGATTCATTGGTATAGTCGTATAAATCGATTTTTACCGGTTTTGTGAAGTTACTGTTCCATGAAATCAGATATTCTGATCCGAGGAGAATGTTTTCACCGCCATTTGGTTGTAAAACGGTTACAAAAGGTGCGTCTTGAGCCATTAGCAACAGCCCGCTAAATAGCAGAGCAAATGTGATGCTAATTTTTTTGATGGATAGAATTGTTTTCATATTCAAATTGTTTATGTTATTTTTTGATATTTATTGAATAATTATTTTTTTTGAAAGGATTTGGGTTTGTGTTTTTAGTTGGCTGAGATAGAGCCCCGGAGGTAGATTCAGATTTTCGATATCAATCAGAGGAGGGAGGCCGGCAGCTTTTCCTTTAAACAAAATGTTGAGCAGCCTTCCGTCCATAGCGTATAAGTCAATGCGGATTTCTTCATCTGCCTGTAGCTTTGTTTCAATGTGTAAAGAGTGTTTTGCGGGGTTTGGATAGATTTGAAAAGCGCTTTCAACAGCTTTGTTAGGGTCAAGCCCAACCATCATTGAGCCATAAGATGCAAGTGCACGATAGCCGGTAAAATAAATTTTTGAATAGCTGAAAGAATAAAATAGTTCTAATACGGCATCACTAAAATTCCATCCTGTGCTATTCCAATCAAAGTGGTCGAGTTTTGTGGTGTTTCCGTATGAGTCGTAAGCATAATCGAGCATGCGTGCATCCTGCCAGTTGGCTCCCGACCAGCTTTGGAACAGGGCGGACTGTATGCCGCCGTAGCTGTTGTGCGAAAACTGGTTGCGTTCTGCGTTTACCCATTGTCCGGCAGCCCAGTACTGTCCTGTGGTTTGTGTTAAAAGCCCGTTCGTGGCATAGTTGTAGGTATATTTTTCCTTGTTTTCCCAGCTGTTGTTTTCCCACTCCATGCCAATATAATCGCTCAGCATATTATTGGCGTAGGTGTAGTTTTCTTTGTAAAAGTTCACCCACTCATCGTTTACCCAGTTCTTAATGGTTGCGCTAAGCAAGTTGGCATTATTTCCGTAGATGTAGCTGTAATACTGATCGTTGAGCCAATACACCGCGTTCCAGATCTGGCGCGTTCCGTCAATCAAAATGTTTTGCTCATTATAAGTGTAAAGTTCAAAAATATAGTTGTTCCACTCGTTGTTGGCCCACAATTCTTTTTTATAGCTGATTCTGCTATCAAAAATATTGTAAACGTTGCTTGTTTTTTCCACATTGGTCCAGCCGGCCGACGTCCAGTTTTGCACGGTATAGCTTTCTATTTTGTGGGTATTGGTATAACTATAAAGGTATTTCATCCAAAATACCCATTGTCCGTTTTGCCATTGCTGCCAAACCGAGCTTTGCAGGTCGTCTTCGGCATTATAAATGCAACTTTCGTAGGCCACGTTCACCCAATTACCGTTCATATACTCCCTGATAAAGGTCATTAGCCGTTTGCCCGAGCTTGAATAAAAGTAGTTGTAGCGTTTACTGGTTTCGTTTACGGAATAAATGATTACGGTATCGGGTGTGAAGATGAGCTCGGCATCCCTTACGTTTTTGTTGTTGAAACGGGCGATCCGGTCAAAGTCGGAACGGAGCTTAAAGTTTTGTGTGTTGTTTTGCTCCGGAAGCGCCGGGCGCATTTCGGCAACCAACGGAAAAGTAGCATTGGGATCAACAAGGTTTTTAAGATTTTGCCCTAAGGTGAAAGGTAAAAACCCAAATAAGAAGTAGGCTAACCAAAGGCCTTTTTTGCCGTGGGCAACCTTACTTTTTTCTATTTGAGCCGGAATATTCATCTCAAATGATCCCAATTTGTTTTCTAATTGCCTTAAATCAAAAACTATTCCATAAGTATGTTGACTCCCTGCTATTTATTGCCAGTTCTATGTATAAAAATTTTTCAACTGTTTTTATGGCCGAAAAAAAAGTTCCAAAGTGGGAAAATGCGTTTCAAAGTTGGAAATGGGTGATGCGTAAAGTTTAGGAGCTGTTAAATCATAACATATTAGCGCGAAAATACAGTAAATTCACAAAAAATTAACGGTTTTTTATACGAATTTAAAAAAAATTAAGAACTAAAAAGTTCCCATTATGGGAAATCTTTTTTTTAAATTGAGAAATGATATTTGTGGATGATTTGTTTGTTGATTCCAAAGAACCTTTACAGGAAGTCAGGAAAAATTGTGTAGTGAGCAAAAAAACACTGAATCATTTTTTCAAGATCAGCCGTTTCTTTTTAGGCGATTTGCGAAAAAATAAAAAGGCCGCCTAAAAAATAAGGCGGCCTTTTGGGCAGTGATTTGTCCGGGATTCGAACCCGGGACCCTTTGCTTAAAAGGCAAATGCTCTACCTGCTGAGCTAACAAATCATCCGTTTTGAGGGTGCAAAATTAAACAAAATATTGTAAAAACAAACAGTATGTTTAAAAAATAAATTATTGCAGTTCGCCTTTGCCTTCGCGAAGGATAACCGGCTGCGATTCGGTGCAATCTACGATCGTGCTCGGAACATTGCCTCCGCTACCAGCATCTATCACAATATCAACCTTTTCTTTAAAACGTTCGTAGATCAATTCGGGGTCGGTTGTGTATTCCAAAATCACATCATCATCTAAAATGCTGGTAGTCATAATTGGGTGCCCCAATTCAGTTACAATGGCCTGTAATACAGCATCGTTGGGAATGCGAATGCCGATGGTTTTCTTTTTACTCTGAAAAAGCTTGGGAATATTGCTGTTGGCTTCTAAAATAAAGGTAAAAGCGCCGGGCAAGTTGCGTTTCAACATTTTAAATACATCGTTTGGAATGGGTCTCGTAAATTCGGAAACCATACTCAAGTCGTTGAATATGAATGAGAAATTGGCCTTTTCTTTTTTGATTCCTTTTATCTGCGCAA
>CAYYDS010000170.1:0-6088 GCA_964470665.1 uncultured Lentimicrobiaceae bacterium | reverse complement strand
TATCGTGTTGTTGGTGGTGATATGGAAATAATCCACATCAGATGGAACGCTATAACCGCGTGGGATGTAGTTAAACTGTTTGTCCTCGGAGCTGGCCACAACATTTACTTCGCCAAAAAGCTTGGCTTCTTTGATGGCTTTGGTTGCCCACTCACCTGTGTTGAGGTAAGCTGCCTTTTTGCCTAAAATGTTACAAGGAACCATGCTGAACTGGAGGCTGGCGCCGCCACCAACAAAAACCACCGAATAGCCTTCGGGAATGTTGAGCAACTCTTTAAAAAGAGCAACAGCTTCGTCAACAACAGCAACAAACTGCTTGCTGCGGTGCGAAATTTCCATTAACGACAATCCCATACCGGCAAAATCCTTCAGTGCGGCGATGGTATTCTCGATGGTGTACTGGGGCAGGATCGAGGGCCCTGCATAGAAATTATGCTTTTTCATAAGGGATAAAAAATTAGTAAATAAATTAAAGTTAAATATTTGGAGCAAAGATAAGCTTTTCTCTTGCTTGTGAATAATTTCACGAAAGAATTATCTAATTTAGCACGGCTCAAAATAACACATTTTATGATTCCTGTTTCCGGCCGTTTAAAGGCATTTGCAAGACTTGGTGAAACGATAGATGACTTTCTGGAAAATAAGCCGGATAAGCCCGAACATAAGGCTTTGAAGGCTGCCGTTGCACAAAGCTTGAACGATAACCCCTGGTTTAACCTGGAAAACATCCGTTTTTCATTGCAAGCCATTGCCTCCATGCTTCGCGAAGAAGCCTTGTGCAAATGGATTGAGGCCTATCCCTTAGAAACCATGCAAAAGCCTGTAAAAGTGGCCGTTATCATGGCCGGAAACATCCCTTTGGTTGGATTTCACGATTTTTTATGCGTGCTGATGTCGGGGCATCGGCTTAAAGCCAAACTTTCGTCGGACGACAAGGCCTTGCTGCCTGCCATTGCGCAGGCGCTAACGCAAATTGATCCGCAATTTGAAGACAGAATTGCATTTGAAAACGGGCAACTTACTGATTTTGATGTAGTTATTGCTACAGGCAGCAACAACACTGCCCGCTATTTCGATTATTATTTTCAAAAATATCCGCATATCGTCAGGCGCAACCGCAACAGCGTGGCTGTGTTGAGTGGTTTTGAAACGCCGGACGATTTCAGAGGTCTGGCCGACGATATTTTTATGTATTTTGGTTTAGGTTGCCGCAATGTAACCAAGGTTTATCTGCCCGATACGCTGGCACCTTCCGATTTTATACGGCTTTTGCCCACGCTACCGCATTTGATGCGGCACAGCAAATACGCCAATAATTACGACTACAACAAAGCTGTTTTTCTCATCAACCGCATTCCTTTTTATGAGGGCGAAAATTTTTTGTTGCGCGAAGATCCAGGCTTTGCCTCACCGGTTTCGGTGCTTCATTTCGAACATTACCGGGATATCGCCTTGCTGAAACGGCAGCTTCAGGAGGCTGAGAGCGGGCTGCAATGTGTGGTGGCCGGCGAAAATATTTTCGGGCGGACGGTTGCTTTTGGCCAATCGCAGTTTCCCGGCCTGAACGACTATGCCGATGGGGTGGATGTGTTTGATTTTCTGATGAAAATTGGCTGAGTTTTTCCTTTCAAAGTCTTTAAAAAGTGCTTTTAAAAGGTGTTTTATTGGTGAAAACGATAAGCTGCTTTGCGCAAACGATCCATTATGGCGATGCCAAGTCCCTGCTCGGGCACGGCTTCGGCAACAATAAAATCGAGCTTGGCTTCTTCAAGTTCATGCAAAAACCTGAAAAGGTTGGCGGCTGCTTCTTCTAAATTTCCATCGGCCGAGAGAAAACGCGTTAAACGGTATCCGCTTGTATCACAGGGCTTAAACCCGATAAAAGCAGCATTTTCCAAGTGGTTTGGCAGCGCATGTTCGCCCAGGATGTAGAGGCGGGTTTCGGGGCTGTAGTGCGAAAGCATAAGTCCGGGCGAGGCCTCGGGCAGGGCCTGCCGGCTTGTGGCAGACGAAATGGGTACAACAGCCGAAAGCATTGTCGCAGTGATGGCGCCGTGCCGCAAAATACGAAAGCCGTCGTTTTCGAGCCGGATGACGCTCGATTCGATACCAACGCTGCAACTTCCGCCATCGAGGATCATTTCCAGCTCAGGTAGCTGCTTTTCAACATGTTGCGCGCGGGTGGGGCTAAGCTTACCGAAGCGATTGGCGCTCGGTGCGGCCAATGGAAAACCGGCCGCTTCGATTAATTGCCGCGCTATGTCGTTGGCCGGCATGCGGATGGCCACATTCGTCAAACCGGAGGTTACAATGTCGGGAACCAAATTACTCTTGGGCAAAACAAGGGTAAGCGGGCCCGGCCAAAATTGATTGGCAAGCAAGCTGATGCGCTCATCGCGAATGCTAATAAGAGCCCAAAGCTGATCGAGACGGGCAATATGCACAATAAGCGGATCGAAGGATGGCCGCTGCTTAGCCGCAAAGATGCCGGCTACTGCCTTGGAATCCAATGCATTGGCGCCAAGGCCGTAAACCGTTTCGGTAGGAAAAGCAACCAATCGGCCTGCTTTTAAAATTTCGGCTGCACGGGCAATGCTTTCAGAATTGGCTTTTATAATCATCGCTTTTTTGATGCAATTGGGCGGTTATGAGGGTTTATTATTGATAATTAATAAAAAAAACTGATGGCAAAAGTAATGCAAATTGTAGAAATGCTTTGAAACGAAACTATTGAAAATAAAAAGAAGAAAAATCAATTTTTTTTATTCCGATGGGCAAGCAAAATGGAAAATGTATCTTTGCAACAAAATTTCGAGAGCTTAATCCGGATTTCGAAAAATAGTTTATGGCAATTATCACATTAACAAGCGATTGGGGCACGTCTGATTATTATCTGGCTGCCGTAAAAGGGGCTTTTTTAACACAGCTGCCTGAAGCTGCTATTGTGGATATCGCGCATGATATTGCTCCTTTTGACCTTGAAAGTGCTGCCTTTACGGTGCGCAACTGTTACCGGCAATTTCCGGCCGGAACCATCCATATTGTTGCTGTAAATACCGAAGAATCAAAAGAACACCCACATATAGCCATACGCAGCGGCAATCAGTATTTTATTGGAACCGACAATGGCGTTTTTTACATGATTTTGGGAAACGAAGTTGACGAAGCTTACGAAATTGATATTATCCAGGATACGAATTATTTCACTTTCAGCACGCGCGATCGTTTTGTAAAAGCGGCTGCCCACATTGCTCACGGATTTCCACTTGCCGGATTGGGCGAAAAAAGAGAAGCCATCGTTCAGCGTTATTTGTTTGAACCGGTAACCTCGCTCAACGAAATCAAAGGCATGGTGGTGCATGTGGACGGATATGAAAATGCCATTACCAATATTTCTAAAGAGCTTTTTGATCAAATTGGTAAAAAACGATCGTTCGAGATACATATAGCAGGCTATGTTATTAAGAAAATACGTTTGGGCTATACCTATGTGGGCACAGCCGAATTGCTTGCATTATTTGGAACGCATGGCATGCTCGAGCTGGCAATCAATCAGGGCAAAGCCGCATCGCTCTGTGGCTTTTGGCGCAATACGCGTGTGCAGATCAAGTTTTTTAATCCGACTTAAAAAGAAATTTGAAACTTTTGTAAATTGCTGAAAACTACTACTTTAACAGTTGGTAGAACAGAAATATTTCTTAAATATCAAATAAATCTGCCAAAGCAAAAAGCCCAAAATCGTGCCAAAAAGCGCGCCAACAAGGATGTCGGCCGGGTAATGAACTCCAAGGTAGATGCGGCTGTATGAAACAAGGGCTGCCCACAGCCAGATGTAGCCAATTTGGCGATAATACGGCCTGAGCGCCATAAAAACATAAGCAGCAAGGGCAAAGCTGTTCGAAGCATGCGAGGAAATAAAACCGTAGCGACCGCCGCATTTTCCATTAAGAAGATGGATAATGGTTTGTAAATCAGCCTCGTGGCATGGTCGCGGGCGTTGAAACACTTCTTTAAACAAACGTACCGACAGCTGATCAGACAGGCTGATTAATACCGCCAAAACAAGCAGCAAACGGATGCTTTCCCATTTATAATTGCGGATAATGAAATAAAGCAGCACCAAATACAAAGGTATCCATTCCATTTTTCCGGAGATAAATGTCATTACCGCGTCGAGCCAGGGGGCATGGATTCCGTTGAAAAATAAAAACAGCTTTTTGTCAAAATTCAGAAGTGCATCCATCATCAGGGGTTTTCGCCCGTGCCAAGCAAGTTTTTTTTCAGATCGTAGTATTGTAGGTTATAGGGGTCGCGGTGGATGAGCACATCCAGCATTTCGAGCGCTTTTTTGACTTTTCCCTTTTCCTGGTATTTTTTGTATTGTTCGATGTAATAAGAATCGCCTTTGCAACGCAGGCCCGGCCCCTGGCCTTCAACTTCGATAAGTCCGGATGCCTGAGTTTCAAGGTTTTCGATCGAAAACAGGATGGGTATTTCAAAGCGGGTATAACGCGTGTCGGTGCATGTGTTCCACATGCCTTCCGTTGCTTTGTAAAAAGCTTGCAGTTGTTCGTTCAGGCCGTAATACATTGGGTTGCGCATGCGCATTTCGCTCATTTTATTGTCGCAATCAACAGTAAACGAAAGAATTACCGTTCCGGTAACACAATGGGTCAAGGCTTCGGGTGTATAGCTAACGTGTTGTAGTAGAAGTCGTTCAAACTCGCCCGTGCCTCCTCTAAAACGATAATCGAGCATATGGCCGGTGGTTTTATTCCGTTCTTTGGCAAGCTCAAGGGCGGTAGAATCGGTTTGTGAATGGGTAATAAAGGGAAATCCGCCGGCAAAAAGGAGCAACATTATTTTTACGTACAACTTCATTTCCTTTAAGGGTTAGATCAGGAGTGATGGGTTAACTATTTGTTTATCAATCTGATTTAATAATATTATTCCATATCATGTCTTTCAGCTCCTTGATGCCTTTTCCGTTTACCGAGCTGATCAGCACATGGGGTATGTTGGGCAGATTTGGCTTTATGCCTTCCCATAATTCGTTGTCAATCAGGTCGGCTTTGGTAATGGCCAAAAGGCGGGCTTTGTCGGTAAGTTCGGGGTTGTAAGCCTCTAACTCGTTGAGCAGGATGGCGTATTCTTTAGCGATATCGTTGCTATCGGCAGGCACCATAAACAGCAATACCGAGTTGCGTTCGATGTGGCGCAAAAATCGAAGGCCAAGCCCTTTTCCTTCGGATGCTCCTTCGATAATTCCGGGGATATCGGCCATGATGAACGATTGATTGTCGTAATAGCTGACGATGCCTAAATTGGGGGTAATTGTGGTAAAGGGATAGTCGCCAATTTCGGGTTTTGCGGCCGACACTACCGATAGCAGGGTTGATTTTCCGGCGTTTGGAAATCCGACAAGCCCTACGTCGGCCAGGATTTTAAGTTCGACAATGATTTCGGCTTCTGTTTCCGCTTCGCCGGGTTGGGCATAACGCGGGGCTTGATTGGTTGGCGATTTGAAGTGGACGTTTCCAAGCCCGCCTCTTCCGCCTTTGATAAGGATCTCTGATTGCCCGTCTTCGATAATTTCGGCCAGCAGCTCGCCGGTTATTCCATCTCGGGCTATTGTGCCAAGGGGTACTTCAAAAATCATATCGCGGCCGCTTGCGCCGCTGCTTTGCTGTTTGCCGCCGTTTTCGCCGTTGCCGGCAAAGAGGTGCTTGGTATAGCGCAGGTGGAGCAGTGTCCACATCTGTTTGTTGCCTTTCATGATGACGTGTCCGCCCCGGCCGCCATCACCTCCGTCGGGGCCACCTTTAGGTACGAATTTTTCGCGGCGAAAGTGCGCCGAGCCGGCGCCACCTTTGCCCGAACGGCAAAAAACCCGTATTTGGTCAACAAAATTTGAACTTGCCATAATGCCTTGATAGGCTGCAAAAATACAAAAAAGGAAGCGTGATCAACGTTCTCTTTCGGTGCCGATTAGCTTTTGCTTACCCGGATCTCGCGAATACCTTTTTTAATGGCATCCTGAAGCCGGAGGTTGACCTCTTCTTTTGACCCTTCGCCATCAACTTCAAAG
>CAYYDS010000169.1:0-6096 GCA_964470665.1 uncultured Lentimicrobiaceae bacterium | reverse complement strand
ATTTGTTGGCGGATCAACACTTAAAGCGCAGGAAATCAGTCCGCAACGAAAACAAGCCATTGACAGCTTAGCACTCGAAAAAGTGCGCGACCTGAGTAAATACATCAGTATTATCGGCAACAAATCTACCCCCTGGAGCGAAGCCAACCGTGTGATTGACCGCGCTGAAGAGCTTTTTATGGCCGGAGCCGAAATGGGAGTGTCCTCGCTTTTTCAAACAGACGTGCTCTATTTTAAAGTTAGACAGTATTTTGAGCGCCTGATGCGGCTCAACTACGACCGTGTGGAAATCGAGTGGTATAAAATCGAATACGTAAGCGATCTGCAGCGCCAGCCCGATGGCACTTATGTTGGAGTGATTACCATCTTCCAGAAATTTAAGGGCTACGATGCCGAGGGCAGATTGGTGTATGAAGACACCACAAAAAAAGACATCACCGTATATGTTAAACGTAAGGAAACACAGATTGGCGGCCGCCTGATTGGTTTCTGGGACGTATTGCTTGGCGATGTAAGGGTAAAAGAAACCCGAAAATAAATTGGCCTTTCATTGCGCCATACCTAAAAGCCCTGCCGGAAATGCAATCCGGCAGGGCTTTTACAACACCCAACCAAACGAACCTTTGCACCCAATCGGTACATTTAGATTTTATATCCGATTTTGACCTTCAAATGATTAATTTTGCTTTCCAAATTGGCTCATGAACCTATTGAAACCCATCTTGTTTAGCCTTCTTCTGCTGTGCTCGATCAGCCCTCAGAAAGCAATCAGCCAGTCGGCCAACCTTGGAGGCCGGTTCGAGCTGGATGAAAGCTCGTTTTATGCCATGACAAAGCAAATGAGCCAATTCTTTAGCCGATTTAATCAGGAAGAAGACCGTTTTGGAAAAAAAATAAACCCTTCCGCAGCCGAATACCACAACTTTTCGCTGCGAAAAGAAGTTTTACCCCTCCTTTTCGACGGGCAGAACCAACGCACGGCAGGCCGGTTGCGCGATATGTTTATCGAAGACCTTACAAACGGCAACAAAGGCACTTTCATGAATTTTCTTGGAGGCAAATGGTATGCCGAAGCCGAAGCCAGCTTCGATTATCGGGGTAAAACGGTTACAGTAGTGCTGTTTTTGATGATCGAAAAAGAAGGACTTGGCTCAAAATGGGTTCTTACAAACGTTTATTTCCCCGCCTTCAACAAGCTTTTTCCTGAGGGCGAACTCGTAGAACGCGAAAAACATTTCTTGCATCCGATGAGTCACGAACTCGACTTTATGAACATCCATAAGGCCTTTAAGCAACCCGAAGTAATTGAATATTACGCCTCTAAAGAGTTTAAGCCCGATTATTTGACCTTGTTTTTTTATGAGGTGAAATTGGGACATCTTCAGTTTAAACAAATCAATCAACTGAAATTCCATATCTTTCAAATTCGCAACTGGTATTTTGAGGTTTCTTTTTTCAATCGCGGAGGCACAAATTCGGGCTGGTTGATTTCGAACCTCATGTATGTTGAAGAAGCCGAAAAAACCCCATTGTTGAACTTTTATCAACCACGAGGACTATGAAGCGTTTTCTACTCCTGTTTTTTTTCCTTTTTGCCATCCTAAGCACCGCTAAGCCACAGGACGACAACTACAAACTTACCCCCGAAGAGGTGGAAGCCTACAAATTGCAAGCCCGATCGCTGATCTTGTATTTTGAGGGAACTTTAAACTTTTTGGGCGATCCTGCTTCGTCCACTCAGGAAAAGGAAATTATTATCAGCGAAAGCTGGTCGAAAATTTTTGTGAGCGACAAAGTGCAAATAGAAGACGACCTCGATGAAAATCGCAATGTGCCGATCAATAAAGACGTTCAGGCTTACCTAAAAGACATTGATTTCTTTTTTCGTAAGGCCGAATTTAGTTTCGACATTCAATCGGTAGAACCCATGGTGGATGAAAATGGCGCCATGTATTTTAAAGCTACTTTTATCCGCCGGCTCTATTCTGTTGATCTCAACTCGGATACCATTCTTTCAACACGGCTTCGCTTTATGGAGATCAATCTCGATCCCTTCAAGAAAGACCTGAAAATAGCCAGCTACTACACCACAAAAATTAACGAAGAGCAAGAGTTGCGCAATTGGTGGACAGCGATGCCGCAAATTTGGAAACAAATTCTCGGTCGCGATGCCGTTGTTTTCGACACTCTGCTTATGGCCAATATCGAAGGTATAGGGCAAAAAAAAGCACTTGTTCTCCATCAACAGATGGTGCATCGCATGGGAAATTACCTTGTTGTTGATGCCGATACCCTGCCGCCCGATCAGGCGCACCGCCTATTCAACCACCGTCCCGACACGGTGATTTACCTCGATGACTTTCGTTTGCAATGGTTTGCCGATAGCCTGACTGTGAATATGGCCGTGATTGACAATAAGCTGAAACAAATTGCTTCAATCAGCAGCCTCGACGTGTCGAACAACACAAATATAACTGATCTCGAGCCACTTAGCCAGCTCAGCGAGCTTGCCGAATTGAATATTTCGCAAACTTCGGTAAACAGCCTTATCCCCCTGCGAAACTTGAGCAAACTCAGGCTGCTGTCATTTACATCAACTCAGGTAAACGACATTAGTCCGCTGCAATATGCCAATAACATCCGGGAAATATACTTAAGCAACACTCCGGTAGAGAGTATTGCCACGCTGGGTTTTATGAAAAACCTCGAAAAGATTTTCATGAACAATACCCGAATACACTCGCTGAATGCATTGGCCAATTTGCAACACCTCACCATATTAAAAGCCGGTAATACCCTGGTGGACAGCTTAGAACCCCTTGCAAGGCTGAAAGAGCTTCGCATTCTCGACCTTAGCCAAACACAGATCAGCAAACTCGATCCACTCGAAAATTTAGTAAATCTGCAGCAGCTGAATGCGGACAAAACCCTTGTTTCCGACCTGAGCCCGTTGCAAAAAATGGACGCATTAAATCTGCTTCAAATCAACGAAACTAAAGTAACCGACCTATCTCCGGTTGAAAACCTGAAAAACCTGAGCAAGATTTATGCCGATAAAAACAAGCTTATCCCCGATCAAGCAGTAAATATGATGCGCAATAAGCCTCAGATGCTTATTGTTTTCGATTCGGAAGAACTCATGCAATGGTGGAACAATTTGCCCATTTATTGGAGGGCTCTGCTTAGCACACAAGCTGCCGTGAGCGCCCAGCCATCAACAGAGGAACTTCATAAAATACTTAATATTCAGGAACTTGACCTAAGCAGCAATGCCTATCTGCAAAAGCTGGACCCCCTTCGTCGCCTGATCAACCTTAGGAACCTTTCGCTGGCAAAAACCGAAGTAACCGAGCTGGAACCCCTCAAAGGGCTTCAAAACCTTAGCCGTCTCGATCTTTCCGACACACGAATTGCAAAGCTCGACGAGCTGAAAGGCCTTTTTCAGCTTACCCAGCTAAACATCGAAAATACGCGGGTCGAAAACCTCGAACCCCTCCATCAGCTTAAACATTTGCAGACTGTACTGGCTGATAATAGCCGGGTAAACAGCGCCGAAGCCATAAAGCTGAAGATTGCCCTTCCCGAAATAAGCATAGTTTATCAAAGCACGACACTCAATTTTTGGTGGAATAATTTGGGGCAACAGTGGCAGCACTTGCTTGCCGATGGGATGAACGTAACAGGCAATCCGGATGCATTACAATTGCAAAACATAGCCGACAGGCGGCAACTTAGTATCGAAAACATGCCCGAAATATCGAGCCTGGAGCCTCTTACCACCCTCTTGCTACTCGAGAAGCTGAGTGTAACTAATTGTTCGGTAAGCAATCTGCAGCCGTTAGAAAAGCTGGTATATATTCAGCGGCTCGAGCTTTCGGGCAATCCGTTAAGCGATTTGAGCCCGCTGGCAAAACTCAAGAAACTGACTTCCCTCAACCTCGAAAGTACGCCGGTAAGCGATCTGAGCCCGTTAGCCGGTTTAACAACAATTACACAGCTTAATGTTGCGGGCACGCAGATCAAAAACCTGAAACATTTGGCAACTCTTCAGCACCTTACCGAGCTTTCGATCTATAATACCCGCCTTAAAAGCCTAAGCCCTGCCGATAAGACCGCATCGCTGAAATACCTGAAATGTTACAATACCAAAATCAGTAAAAAGACGATTGACAAACTTAAGGCCGCCCGCCCCGAATTATATATTCTTTATTATTAGTGTTTCCCGGGAGGAAAGGGTTTCTTTAGCACGCCTATTTGCGCCAAAAATCTTTTGACGTCATCACAAATAAGGTGAAGATTTCGAGGCGCCCCAATAGCATCAGCAGGGCAAGCACCCACTTGGCTAAGTCGGGCATCATGGCATAGCTCGGCGCGTTGTTGCCAAAAAGCACGCCCGGCCCAATATTGCCTATACTGGCCACCGATGCGGCTACCGAAACGTTAAAATCGAGACCGATAACAGTAAGCGTCAGTGCACCTAAGGTGAAAAGCAAGATGTAGAGCAAAAAGAACACCATTACCTTGAAAATGATGGATTGTGGAATGCTTTTTTTGTTGTATCGCACCGGCAATACTGCGCTGGGGTGAATGGAACGTCTGAGTTCGAGCCAGGAGTTTTTGAGCAGAAGCAATTGCCTGATCACGGTGATGCCGCCACTTGTTGATCCGGCCATGCCTCCGATAAACATCATCATAAATAAAAAAACGGCAAGATAAAGCGGCCATTGAAGGTAGTTTTCGGTGAGAAAACCGGTTGTGGAAAGGATGGAGGCCGAGCTAAAAAGCGAAGTGCGGAAAGCTTCTTCAAAACCTGCATGCCGGCTAAATATCAGCCCGAATGTAATGATAATTGTCGGAACAAAAATAAGCAGCAGATAAGCCCGGTATTCTTCATCGCCAAACACTTGTTTTAGCCATCCGTTCAGGCTGAAATAATGTAGGCTGAAATTGGTTCCGGCCAAAATCATAAAAATGGCAATAACATATTGACTATAAGGCCCAAAAGCAGCAATGCCGTTGTTTTTTGTCGAAAATCCGCCCGTAGCCATTGTTGAAAAAGCATGGTTGAGCGAGTCGAACCAGTTCATTTCGCCTGCCCAAAGAAGCAGAAAGGCTAATAAGGTGAGCATCAGATAGATGCCCCATAGCCTTTTGGCCGTTGAGGTAATGCGCGGATGTAATTTATCGTGCGTAACGCCCGTCATCTCTGCTTCGAAAAGCTGCATGCCGCCAATGCCCAGCTTTGGCAGCAAAGCGATGCTAAACACAATGATTCCCATGCCGCCAAGCCAGTGAGTTAAGCTTCGCCACAACAGAATTTCGGGGGGAATGCTTTCTACATCGGCTATGATGCTGCTTCCGGTGGCCGTGAAGCCCGACATGGTTTCGAAAAACGCATCGGTAAACGATGGGATAAGCCCTCCAAGGTAATAGGGTAGGGCACCAAAAGCAGAAATGATTACCCAGCTAAACGATACGATGATTATGCCTTCGCGGCGCCCGAGCTGTTTGTCGGCATTTCGATTGGCAGTCAGTAATAGTAAACCCGAAAAAAGCGTGCTAAAGGCTGCAATGGGCAGTTCCGGATTTTCCCAACGATTGAAAACCCATCCGCCAATTACGGCCAAAAACATAAAAGCAGCCTCAAAAACAAGCAGATAACCAATGATTTTAGCAATTAGCTTGAGGTTGATATGCCGTAAAAAGCTGGTCATGGACGAACGGAAAGTAGCGCTTAATGAAAGAGTTTTTCGGCCTTGTAAATCACGTTTGGCAGCACAAAAATAACCACCTTATCGTTCTCTTCAACCTGAAAACCGCCGGTTGCAATGTAGGCTTTTTCGTCGCGAATAATACCGCCAATAATCATTCCTTCGGGGATATTGAGTTTGGCAAGCGGTTTTTTGGTGATTGCAGATCCGGGTTTGGCGATCATTTCCATTGCATTCGCATCAATGCCGCTGAGGCACTTCAGGTTTAGCACTTCGCTGCCCATTGTGAATCGCACCATATAGCTGGCGGCAATGAGTTTTTTGTTGATGATGGTATCAATGCCTATGTTCTGCGCAATGTCAATATAATCAATGTTTTCTACAA
>CAYYDS010000168.1:0-6151 GCA_964470665.1 uncultured Lentimicrobiaceae bacterium | reverse complement strand
GTAACGCAACAGATGTGGTTGAGTCGCCCAAACATACCCTGTGCTTGTTGCACCCATGTTTTTGGTTTCGAATGTTTCGATGGTGATCGAAGCTTTAAAATCGGGTGGCACGGCGGCTATTCCGGCCTTAAACTTTCGCAGCGATGCTGAACTGCGCAAAGCGGTTGAACAAATAAGGGCTGCAACGGATAAACCCTTTGGTTTTAACTTGATTGTTAATACGTCGAATCCGAAATGGAAATCGCAATTGCAAACGTTAATCGCGCTCAGGGTTCATTATATTATTACGTCGCTGGGAAGCCCTCAAGAGGTGATACGTCAATGCAAACCACTGGGTATTAAGGTGTTTTGCGATGTGGTTAATTTAACTTATGCTCAAAAAGTAGAAGCCATGGGCGCCGATGCACTTATAGCTGTGGGCAGCGAGGCCGGCGGCCATTGCGGACCGATATCGAACCATAAGCTTGTCCCCGAGTTGGTGCAAAACTGTCGTATTCCGGTTATTGCCGCCGGAGGCATCAGCCGGCCGGAACACATCTGCCAAATGATGGAGTATGGTGCTGCGGGCGTTTCGGTAGGCACCATTTTTATTGCATCGGAAGAATCGCCGGTGAGCGCCGAATACAAACAAGCGCTGATTGATTATAGCAGCAAAGATATTGTGCTGAGCACCAGGCTTTCGGGCAGCCATCTTACGGTGATAAACACGCCTTATGTGCAGCGCATTGGAACGAAGGCCAATTTTATAGAGCGGCTGATGAAGCGCCACAAACGTTTAAAGAAATTGATGCGGATGCTGCTTTTTGCGCGTGGCATGAAAAAAATAGAAAAGGCGGCTTTTAAGGCTACCTATCAAAGCGTTTGGGTTGCCGGACCGGCAATTGACGACATAAAAGCCATCAAACCTTTGAGGCTTATCATGAACGAGCTTACCCGTAATTTGGTTTAAAAACCCGCATTCCCTGCTTCATTATGCCGAAAAATCGGCTTTGAAACCCTCGTTTACCGACCCGTTTCGCCTGTTGGCCGAAAAAAGCTTGATGCGCCTCGCACAACCCGATATTTTTGTATCCAATTGATTCAAAAACGCATTAAAATTTCTTTACAAATGGAAACAAAGATTCAAAAAACCGATACGCGCCTGTTGATCGGATTTTTACTCATCGTTGCAGGCGCACTTCTATTGCTCGATACTTTTGATGTAATCACTTTCAACCTGCGGCATTACCTAATATCGTGGAAAACGCTTCTGATCTTTATTGGCTTAATAATTATTGCCAGCCGCGAAAATCGCAGCACAGGCATTATCCTCATTGGTTTGGGCATTCTTTTCTGGATTCCCGAGTTTTTCGACTATCACATACGCCTGCGGGCAGTTTTTTGGCCCGGCATTCTCATCATTCTGGGTTTTGTTATTCTTACCCGCACAGGCCATAAAAAGCATAAATCTTCAACAATAAATGAGGATAATTTTTTTGCTTTCAACGATCAGTCGAAACCAAAAGAAGAGAGCCGGGAGTATTTTGAAGATACGGCCATTTTCGGTGGCGGCTCCACGCGTTTCAGCTCGCCAAACTTTAAGGGAGGAAAAATAACCGCTATTTTTGGAGGATCAGATCTCTATATGAAAGATGTAGTTCCGTCGCCAGAGGGTTGCACGCTCGACGCTTTGATTATTTTTGGGGGAAGCAATCTGGTTGTTCCTGACGATTGGTTTGTGAAGTCGGAATTTGTTTCGATATTTGGAGGGTCGTCCGACAAACGTTTGCCGGCAAAGGTTGACCCTGCCAAGATGGTCATAATCAAAGGGTTTGTTCTTTTTGGAGGCTTAGAGCTAAAGAGTCATTAAAGTTTTATTGAAAAACCCCATGCGATAATCAAAAAAAGGAATATAAGATGCTGAACCCATTTGTTAAAAACAGGCAATATTTAGGCGGCTATGCCATCGTATGGTTGGTAGTTGCCATTGTGCAAGCCCTGTTTTTGATAAGCTATTTAGATGTTGAGCCGGAGCCGGCATTAGCCGATGCAGCCGTTTTTAACCTCATTTTTGCCTTTGTTGGGTTCAGCCTTTGGTACATCCTCCGCTTCAACATCAGAAACAAGCAAGGCTTTGCCGATCAGTTGTTTAGTCATCTTGCCACGGCTTTTGGAACCATTGCCTTTTGCATTGGCGGCAGCTATTTTGTATTGCACCTGCTCGAGGCCGATAATACACAATACCTTAATTTTCTTTATCATTCTCTTCCCTGGCGTATTGTTACGGGCATTCTTCTGTACCTGATTCTTGTTCTTGTGTATTATTTTTTGATTTATCACGACGACCTTCAGCAAAAACTAAAACGCGAAGCCGAGCTAAACGATCTTGTTCGCGAAGCCGAGCTTAATGCGCTCAAGGCGCAGATTAATCCGCATTTTTTGTTCAACAGCCTCAATTCAATCAGTTCGCTCACGCTGAGCAATCCCGAAAAGGCACAGGAAATGGTTATACGTTTGTCGGATTTTATGCGCTATTCGCTGAGTTACGACCGCAAGGAAACCACCACTTTGCAGCGCGAACTCGAAAATGCCGAACGCTACCTCAAAATCGAAAAGGTGCGTTTTGGCAAGCGGTTAAGGTACGTTTGCAACAGCGATCAAAGTTGTTTAAGCCAAGCCATACCCAATATGATTTTGCAACCTCTGCTCGAAAATGCCATCAAACACGGGGTTTATCAAAGCGTTGGCGAGGTGTTTATCCAACTCGATTGTATTGATGGGCCACAATTTGTCGAAATAAAAGTAAGCAACAACTACGACCCCTCTGAAGGCGGCGCGAAAGGCGAAGGCCTTGGGCTTAACCATATCCGCAACCGGCTTCAGCTCAGCTATGAGCGTGCCGACCTTTTTGAGGTGAGGCCAGGCGGCTCTGTTTTTGAAGTGATGATTCGTATTCCCAAATCACAAAATCCGCAAGCATGAAACTGCGCACATTAATCATTGATGATGAAGAACCTGCACGCCAATTGCTTCGCAGCTATCTTTCCGATTTTGTTGATATTGAGTTAATCGGCGAGTGTGAAGACGGTTTTTCGGGCTTAAAAGCCATTCAGGAACAAAAACCCTATTTTGTTTTGCTCGACATTCAAATGCCAAAACTCAACGGTTTCGAATTGCTCGAACTGCTCGATATTTTTCCAGAAATTGTTTTTACAACGGCATACGATGAGTATGCCATTAAAGCCTTTGAGCTAAATGCGGTGGACTATTTGATGAAACCCTTTTCGAAGCAGCGCCTGCGCCAGGCTGTGGATAAAGTGGCGGAACGCCGCCTGCTAAAGACCGATAATCAGGCGCAACTCAGGCAACTTACGGCGCAAGCGCACACAAAGTCCAAAACACTGGAACGGATTGCCGTGAAAACGGGTTCGAAAATCCACCTTATTCCGGTTGACCAAATTGAGCATATTGAAGCGCAAGACGACTATGTGATGATTTATAGCGCCGGAAACCGCTATATGAAAAAAGAATCGTTGACTTTGCTCGAAGAAAATCTTCCGGAAGGATTGTTTTTGCGCGTTCACCGCTCACATCTTGTAAATGTGAATCAGATTGTGCGCATAGAGCAGTATGGAAAAGAGAGCTACCGTTTGGAATTAAAAAACGGCAATATGGTTAATGTGAGCAAAAGCCGTATTAAAGACTTAAAGCAAGAGCTCGATTTTTAATCTTCGATTTTTTTAATGCCTTTGGGCAGCGCTGTGCTGCGAACCAGATCAAACTCGTGAAGTTCAACCCTCTCCAGAAACTCGCCAATGGTTTTGTTGGTTTCTTTCAGCTCGGAAACAAATACAATTCCATTGATAGCCCGAATGGCTTTAAGCCATTCTTTAAGGCGGTCTTCGTACAGGGCATTTCGGATAATCAGCAGGTAATCGGGTGTGGGTTTTAACTCAAGGAGTTTTTCATCTTTTTTAGTAACTTGCACTAAATTGAAAGCATTCAAATTTTCGCCTGCATCATAATAGTAAAAAGAAAAACCATTTGTTTTTTCCTGAATATCATCAAGTTTTTTCAGGTCTATATCAATGGCTTTGTTTATTTTTCCGGCAATAGCATAATCTTGTAAAGTAGTTGTGATGCCCAACAAAACCACGTCGTCGAACGGAGCTATCGAAAGGATTTTCTTTTTTTGAGCCATTGCCGAAAAATCAACGAATTTAGAGGCAAAGTTAACTAAAAATTCTGGGCTTGTTCTTTAAATTCGTTAAGCGTTGCCCAGGTTTTTTCGGCGGCCAGCTGTTCGGCCCCTTTTATGGAATAGTCGAGCGCTTCGCCCACTAACTCGCCGTTGAGTTTGATGTGAATAAGGTATTGCCTGCGAAATCCTTCGCCCTGTTCGGAAGCCACAACAAACTCCACGTTTTGTTTTTCTTTCTGGCTCCATTCAAGGAGTTTGCTTTTAAAGTTAAAGTCGCTATTTTCCAACTGATCAATATCAAGATGCCACTCGATGATGCGTTTTACGACAATATTTCGGGTATATATGAATCCTTTATCGAGGTAAATGGCTCCCATAAGTGCTTCGAAGGCATCGCCATTGGCCGATTTGAATACTGATCGCAGGTCGCCGTTTAAATTTACCAGTTTGTCTATTCCCATTTTTTGCGAAAGTTTGTTCAGCGAGCTGCGGCTCACAATTTTAGAGCGCATTTCGGTAAGGAAGCCTTCGTTTTTGTAGGGGTATTTTTTAAAGAGGTAATCGGCCACAACTGCGCTCAGCACAGCATCGCCCAAATATTCAAGGCGTTCGTTGCTCAGTTTATGACCGTTAATTGTGGCATTGGCCGCCGATTTATGTCTTAATGCCAATTGATATAAAAAAATATTTCCGGGCACAAACCCGAAAATATTTTTTATTGCCTGACTCAGGCTTTTATCAGCCGAGAGCGCCAGTCGTATTGAACTCAACAAAAACAACCTAAATCAATTTTGTATTTGACTATAATAAGATGGTGTTGTTTTTTATTGTGGGAAAAATCCCAAATTCCACTTTGGTTTTAGGGGGTATATTTTTTAAATATGATGGAAGCATTGTGCCCTCCAAAACCAAATGTATTTGTAAGTGCGTAGTTTACAACGCGTTTACGTGCTTTCCAGAAGGTGAAATCGAGTTTGTTGTCAATTTCCGGATCGTCGGTAAAGTGGTTGATGGTAGGTGGGATGATGTCGTTTTTTACCGCAAGTAGTGTGGCAATGGATTCGATCACCCCGGCTCCGCCCAGCAAATGACCTGTCATTGACTTGGTGGAATTGATGCTGATGTTGTAAGCATGATCTCCAAAGAGGTTGACGATTGATTTGGGTTCGGCAATGTCGCCCAATGGAGTAGAGGTTCCGTGTGTGTTGATGTGATCAATTACTTCAGCTTTAATTCCGGCATCATCCAGCGCGCGTTGCATGCTCAGTTTTGCTCCCAAACCTTCGGGATGGGGCGAGGTCATGTGGTTTGCATCGGCCGAAAGGCCACAACCCACCAGTTCGGCATAAATTTTAGCTCCTCTGGCTATGGCATGTTCCAATTCTTCGAGCACGATTCCTCCGCCGCCTTCGCCCATCACAAAGCCATCGCGGTCTTTATCGAAGGGGCGCGATCCGGTTTTTGGGTCGTCGTTGCGTGTTGAAATGGCGTGCATGGCATTGAAGCCGCCAACTCCTGCCTGGCTAATCGAAGCCTCTGAGCCTCCGGCAACTATGGCAACGGCTTTGCCCAACCTGATGTAGTTAAAGGCATCCACGATGCTGTTGGCCGACGATGCGCAGGCCGAAACCGTAGCAAAGTTAGGGCCTCTAAGGCCATGTTTGATTGAGATGTGGCCGGCAGTGATGTCGGCAATCATCTTTGGAATGAAAAAAGGATTGAACCGAGGTGTGCCATCGCCGGTGGCAAAGGCCGTAACCTCTTCGGAAAAAGTAATAAGCCCGCCTATGCCTGACGACCAAATTACGCCTACCTCATCTAAATCGGTTTGCCCGTTGATCAGGCCGGAATCGGCAAGTGCCTCATCCGATGCGATCAGCCCAAATTGAGCATAAAGGTCGTACTTGCGCACATCCTTACGGTCGAAATATTCTTTGGAATCGTAATTTTTTACTTCGCAGGCAAAGCGGG
>CAYYDS010000167.1:0-6232 GCA_964470665.1 uncultured Lentimicrobiaceae bacterium | reverse complement strand
ATAACAGCTATGAAGGGTACTTGAGAAACATTCAGGTAAACCCGGTATTTCCGGCAGTTGGTTTCAACGGCGAAATGGTTGGCGCCACTCATTTCTTTAAAAGCCTGGAAAGCTACATGGGAGCTACCAGCCTTCAGCTGGCCGCAACCGGCAACTCGCTGCAACCCATCATTAGCGGGGGTTATGGCGATGTGCCTTTGGCCAACGGCGCTGCTCTCGGACTTAGCCCCGAAACCATCGCCCTGCTGCAGGGAACCATTGCAGCATTGGGCGGCGACCCAAGCGCAATGACTTTTGCCCAGGCTCAAGGCTTCTTTTTGGGCGCGTCGCAACAATTTGCCGGGCAGGCTACCGCAATGGGAGCCCATGCCAAAGCTACTGCCGACAAAGAAGTGAATGCCACACAATCGGGCGGCGGCATCGTGCCTTTTATTGGCCTCAATTTGCATTTCGAAAGGCTGAATGTGGGCATCAAATACGAACATAAAGCAAGCGTAAAAGTGAAAAACAGCACCAAAATTGACGATGTGGGCATGTTTCCCGACGGCGCCGAAGTGCCAAGCGATATGCCTGCCATGCTTTCGGTTGGCGCCAGCTTCAAGGCTACCGATAAATTGGGTGTGAGTGCCGGCGTGCATACCTTTTTCGATAAAAGCGCCGAATACGGAAAAACAATCAACGGCATATATGTGAAAAATGATGAGGTGATGGATAAAAACTACCTCGAGTTTGCACTGGCCCTTGAATATCAGTTTACCAATAAGTTTTTGCTTAGCGGCGGGTTTCTGGGAACTCGCACCGGCGTAAAAGAAATTTACCAGAGCGATCTAAACCACAGCCTGAGCACCAACAGCTTTGGGCTTGGGGCCGAATATAAAATAACCGAAAAACTTGCTGTAAATATCGGCGTTTTGAATACGTTTTATGTGCAAGGAAAACGCGACTTTGCCGCCAGTATCCCTTATCCGTCCTTTACAGAAACCTACGACAGATCGAACTTTACGGCTGCTATAGGCATTGACATCAGCTTCTAAAACAAGGTTTTAACGATTATAAAGAGTGCCGCAAAAATTTTGCGGCACTTTTTTTTTTTGACAGTAGCTCCTAAAAAAAACACCAACAGCTGTTTTTCCCGGCAAAAATGGCAGTCAGCCTAAATTTGCTTTTGCCCTTTTGAAAAAAACCGGTATGGAGGCTTTACTCAGCCGGCCGGGGCTTTGGCACATGCCAAAAATTGCGGTTCGAAAGCAAAGCAGCCTTTCGGCAGGGGCTTATTTTTCAAACTCGAAAGAAGCATATTCTAAATGCTCGAGTTTTGGCAACAGCTCGCTTGCAACGATACGTCCTTGTTTAGGGCGCAGCCTGGTGCTGATGTTGTTCTCGTTGTCAATCAACAATATGCTGTATGCATGCTTGCCGCCGCCATGTGTTTTGACGAGCTGAATAAATTCGGCATACTGCTCCTCATCCATCCTATCCACATTTAGCTTAAACAGCACGCCTCTTCCCGATTGTTCAACCACGTTTTCGAGAAGCTGAATATCGTTCACCCTGAGCTCCATTTCTTCATTATTGCGAAACGAAGGCTGCACCAGCGCATGAATGAGCACAAAAGTGCCGGGTTCGAGAAAGTGTTTTAGTTTGAGATAAGTTTCGCCAAAAACGCTAAGCTCGATGGATGAATTGTGGTCTTCCACTTTAAAACGGCCATATCCTTTGCCTTGCTGATTGACTAAGTGGTTGGCAAGGGCAACCTGCCCGGCAAAACTCAATTTGTGATTTTGGAGGCGTTGCAGCGAATCGTGTATGTGTTGAATGTTGGTATTTGTAAAGTGCTGAATGGCAGTTTTGTAGCTATCCATAGGGTGGGCGCTGATATAAATGCCGATGGAATCAAATTCTTCTTTCAACTCTTTGATTTTCGACCATCTTTCGCATTGCGGAAAAACAGGTTCGTTGACCGAATTGTCCGACAGTTCGCCAAAAAGGTTGGTTTGCGATGCGTTTTTCGAAGCTTGTATCTGGGCGGCATTTCGGATCAGTTTTTCGAGAAAAGATAGATTGTCATTTTCTTCTTTAAAGAAAAACTGTGCGCGGTGGATGTTTTCAAACGAGTCGAAAGCGCCCGATGTAGCCAGTGCTTCCAGGCTGCGTTTGTTGATGATACGCAGGTTGCAGCGCACAATAAAATCGAATACGCTTTTGTAGCGTTGGTTTTCCTTACGTTCTTTCAGTATGCTGTCGGCAGCCAGTTCGCCCATGTTTTTAATGGCTCCAAGGCCAAAACGTATTTCGCTTTTTGCGTTTACGGTAAAGGTTTTTTCGCTTTCGTTCACATCGGGGCCTAAAACGTTGATACCTATGCGCCTGGCTTCTTCCATAAAGAAGGTCAGCTGCTTGATGTCGCTTAGGTTGTTGCTCAATACGGCAGCCATAAACTCGGCCGGATAATTGGCTTTGAGGTAGGCGGTTTGAAACGCAATAAAGGCATAGCAGGTGGAGTGCGATTTGTTAAAGGCATATCGGGCAAACGACAGCCAGTCGGTCCAAATTTTTTCCAGGGCTTTTTGAGGATAGCCGTTTTTCAGCCCGCCTTCCATAAATGTACCTTTCAATTGTTCTTGCAGCTTGGGCTGCTTTTTCCCCATTGCTTTGCGCAATGTGTCGGCCTGCCCTTTACTGAAATTGGCGATGCGCTGCGACAGCAGCATCACTTGTTCCTGATATACTGTAACGCCGTAGGTTTCTTCCAGTATTTCCTTCATGATGTCGAGGTCGTAGCTTACCTCTTCGAGCCCGTTTTTTCGTTTGATGTAATTGGGGATGTATTGCATGGGGCCCGGGCGATAGAGGGCGTTCATGGCAATAAGATCGTTAAAAGAAGTGGGTTTTAGCTCGCGCAGGTGTTTTTGCATTCCCGTACTTTCATATTGGAAAATACCTATTGTTTCGCCGGCGCGGAAAAGATCGAAGGTTTTGGGGTCGTCGAGCGAAATGGTATCGGGATCGATGATAATTCCGCGCCGAAGTTTGATGATTTCGATCGTGTCGCGAATGAGCGAGAGGGTTTTAAGTCCGAGGAAATCAATTTTAAGCAGTCCTGCGCTTTCGGCCACGTTGTTGTCAAACTGTGTAGCCCACATATTGCTGTCTTTGCTCAGCGTAACGGGCACCAATTCGCGCAGGTCGGTGGGCGTAATCACGATGCCGCAGGCATGGATGCCGGTGTTTCTAACCAAGCCTTCGATGGCGAGGGCATTGCTAAGAATTTCGCCTTCAGCGCTTTTTTCTTCAGAGTCAATGCGTTTTTTCAGGCTTTCGCCTTTTTGTATTTGTTCCGGGCGGTATTTATCGGCAAGTTTATCGGTCGGTAATTTGTAAAAATCGCTTAAACTTACATTTCCGGTTGAGGCGGCCAATTTGTTTACCACTGCCAAATCAATGTCGAGGGCTCTCCCAATGTCGCGTATGGCCGATTTTGTTCCCAGGGTGCCGTAGGTAATGATTTGGGCTACTTTGTTTTGGCCATATTTTTCAATAGCGTAATCAATTACTTTTTGGCGGCCTTCGTCGTCGAAGTCAATGTCAATATCGGGCATCGAAATGCGTTCCAAGTTCAAAAAACGCTCAAACAGAAGTCCGTATTTGAGTGGATCAACATTGGTGATAGCGAGGGCGTAGGCAACCATTGATCCTGCTGCCGATCCGCGCCCGGGACCAACCCAAACGCCCATATTGCGCGCTGCCCGAATCAAATCTTGTACAATGAGGAAATAGCCGGAATAGCCTGAATTTACGATAACGTCCAATTCAAATTCGAGCCGTTCCTGCGCTTCCCCGCTGAGTTTGCCATAGCGTTTTTTTGCCCCTTCGTGGGCTAAATGGTTTAGGTAGGCGTTTTGCCCGCGGTTTCCATGATCAATCAGGTCGTGCGGATCTTCAAATTCAACGGGAATCTTAAACTCCGGAAGGGCAACATTGCGGTTGAGGCTAAAGGGCTCAATCTTTTCAATGATTTCGTTAATGGTTTCGATGGCTTCGGGCAATCCGGCAAAGAGCCGGCGCATTTCGGCTTCGCTTTTGAAATAAAATTCGTCGTTTGGAAAGCCAAAACGGCTGCCGTAGCCTCGCCCGATGGGCTCTTTCTTTTTGCTGTTGTCTTTTATGCAAAGCAAAAAATCGTGGTGCCTGGCGTCGGCCTTGTCGAGATAATACACATTGTTCGAAGCAAAATATTTTATCTGGTGCTTGGCTGCCATCGCAAGCAGAAAGTCGTTCAGAAATTTTTCTTCTTCTAAACCGTGGCGGTTTAGTTCGATGTAAAAATCATCGGCAAACTGCTCTTTCCACCACAGCAGTGCGCTTTCGGCTTGTTGTTCGCCAACGTTGAGCAGAAGCGAAGGCACTTCGCCCGAAAGCCCGCCCGTTGTTGCGATTAAGTCGTCTTTGTAGTTGAGCAGCTGTTCTCTATCAATTCGCGGAACGTAATAAAAACCTTCGGTGGCCGAAATTGAGCTGAGCATGCTCAGGTTTTTGTAGCCATTTTTCGATTTGGCAAAAAACGGCACAAGATAGCCGTTGTCTTTCACGCTTTTGTCGGCGTGATTGCGGCAAATGTAGAGTTCTGTTCCCAATACGGCTTTCAGGAGATGAGCATGGTCTTTTTTGCCGCTTTTCACAGCTTCTTCTTCGGCTGCATTGTGGCTGTCCACCTGGCTGATAAACTGAAAGGCCGCCATTAGGTTGGCCGTGTCGGTAAGGCCTATGGCAGGCATTTTTTCTTCTGCTGCTCGCTTGATCAGCTTGGGTATTTCGATTGTAGAATTGAGGATGCTATAGGTGCTGTGCGTGCGCAAATGGGCAAAACGATGCTCGTGTGCTGCAACTTCAGCTTTCGTTTCGGGAAGGGGTTGACTGGGGGCGACTTCGGTTTTTTGATTTGGTTTAAGGGTAAAGGCAGCCGCTTCGATGGGCTTGGGGTTTTGGTGTTGGAAGCGGGCAAAAAAGTCGGGCGTGAGCTTATCGTTGTCTGTACCAATTATTTTTTGCCTCACCAGTTCGAAAAAGCAGCGTGCAGTAGCTGCCACGTCGGCCTGGGCGTTGTGGGCGCTATCGAAGGTGCCTGAAAAAAGTTTCTGGTGTAACTCGTTGAGTGTGGGCAGTTTAAAACGACCGCCCTTTCCGCCGGGAAGTTGACAAAAGGCGGCAGTAAGCTCGCTGCAAGTGTCAATCTGTGGTTTTTCGGTCAAAAGGCTGCTCATTCCCTTGCGCAGGTATTCTACGGCCAAAATACTCCTGTCGAAATCAATGTTGTGCCCAACGATATAGTGCGTTTTTTCGAGCGCTTTTTCAAATTCAGAGAGAATATCACTGAGTTTCTTGCCATTTTCGAGGGCGAAATCGGTGGTGATACCATGCACTTTTGCCGCATTAAACGGTATGGTAAAACCTTCCGGACGAACGATATGGTTGCCCGATTCTACAAATTGTCCCGACTCATCATGAAGCTGCCAGGCAAGCTGCACAACTCGCGGCCAATTGTCGAAATCGCTAAAAGGTGCATTTTTATCGCGTGGTAGGCCCGTGGTTTCGGTATCAAAAATCAAAAACATTTTTAAAGAATTAAGTAGCTCAAAATAAGCGAGTTATAAATACAATACCTGTTTTACAAAAATAGGAGAAAAATGAATAGGCACCATTGTATTTGTCGGCCCCCAGCTAATTACATCCTCTCTCTCCAAAATAAAAACGAAGCTGCTATTGAACGGGCAGAAGTTTGCGCAGGCTGGGCACGCGGCTGGGCACGCGGCTGGCGCGCGTCTCCAGACGCGTGCCGACTCGCGCCAGCCGCGCGCCAGCCGCGCTTCAGATACGCTTCTTACAAAACCGGGAATTTTTATTGAGTCTTGACTTTTGCTCCAATTGCGTCAAAACAAAGTGGAAAAAGAAGGAAATTGATGCCGAAAGACAGTTTATCTAAATGAAAAACTGAAAACTGCTACCCGGCACGGTTTGCAAATCCGCGCCGGCGGAATTTTATAAGGGACTTTACCCCAAACCCCACTTCTTTTTTTGGCTATGCGGGTAAGGGAGGTCTTCAGCAAACGACAGCTAAAGCCTTGATTTAAAGGAGTAAACAACTAATAATGCATTTTTTGTCATGTACTTAGATTTTCCCAGTTCAAATTCCATTGCGTATTTTATATATTGTTATAAAATATATGAAAAGGCA
>CAYYDS010000166.1:0-6285 GCA_964470665.1 uncultured Lentimicrobiaceae bacterium | reverse complement strand
TGTAAATAATATATTGCACTGAATATCACTACTTTGAAAAATGAAAAAAAATAAAATATTTTTGTTTTGTTTGCATTAGGCGAAAATAAACCGATAATTACTTGCCTCAGACCTCTCTTTTCTTCGATTTTGTATGGCATTTAATCAAAAAAAGGAGGGTTATTTTCTTCTTCTCAAGAAAATCTTTTCGCTGAAACACCTAAAAAAAACCTTTCGCGTATTCAAGAAATTGACCTCATTTGCCACCACCTATTTATAATAGGCAGAAGTTGTGAAACAAAAGCTGTGATGTAAGCTTTTTATCCTCCCAAAAAAGCATGAAAAAATAAGATTTTTCACTGCTTTTTGATAAAGTTGACCCGATCGCAGTCGTTCTTCAAGCGATGGCGCTAGCTAAATATTTTTTTCGATCCTTGTTTGTTTTAAAAAAATGCGTTTATATTTGCGGCCTAACAGCGATACAACAGTGCAATGAATATTTTTGTAAATACAGCATGGTGGTGGCCGATGACTAATTCTCTCCTGAGGTTTAGACCATAGCCCTATCTATGTCAGCAATTCACAGCCGCAGGAGTTTTTCTGCGGCTTTTTTTATTTTCAAAATTTTAATTTTCAATACAAAATGACAAAAACAACTTTTTTCAGGACAGAAAGATTCGGGTTTTCAGCCCTTTTATTCATACTTAGACGGGTTGAATTTGGAGAGTGGCGTTGGCGGGGTGCCCCGCCGTTATTTACTGACAGCGCGAGCAGCTGTTGCGCAGAAAGCGCCGATTATCTTAAAATCAATCATTTGTTTCTTTTCAACCTATTAATTTACAATCATTTAAAAAATAAAATCTAATGAATACATCTATCACTATAGACACTCAAATTGAAGTATCTCCTTTAGAAGCGATGCTCAGCCATAGCGATGGGCTTTATGGCCAGTATGGCGGGGCTTACGTTCCGCCGGTTTTGGCAAGACCTCTCGAAAAGCTCGCCGAATCGTTTGACCGGCTAGTGCGAAGCGAGAAGTTTCAGCGCGATTATGTGCATTACCTCACAAGCTATGTTGGGCGGCCATCGCCTTTATACCCGGCACGCAGATTAAGTAATCATGTAGGATCGCGCATTTACCTAAAGCGCGAAGACCTAAACCATACCGGAGCACATAAGATAAACAATACAATCGGACAGATTTTATTGGCCAAACACATTGGTGCCCACGAAATTATAGCCGAAACCGGAGCCGGACAGCACGGTGTGGCCACTGCTACTGCAGCCGCACTAATGGGCATTCCGTGTAAGGTTTTTATGGGTGCCGAAGATGCCAAAAGGCAATTGCTCAATGTGAAACGCATGGAGCTTCTTGGCGCTCAGGTTATTACTACCGAACTTGGCACAAAAACCCTGAAAGATGCAGTGGATGCAGCTTTGGGCTATTATGTTGAACATCCCGACTCCTATTATTTATTAGGTTCGCAGGTTGGCCCTCACCCCTATCCCCGGATGGTAGGCTATTTTCAGAGTGTAATTGGTAAAGAAGCCCGCGAACAGGTTTTATTGGCAGAGGGGCGCCTGCCTCAGTCCATATTTGCCTGTGTAGGCGGAGGCTCGAACGCCATTGGCCTGTTTTCAGGCTTTTTGAACGACCAGCAGGTGCGCATTTATGGCGCTGAAGGAGGAGGAAAAGCAATTCCGGAAAACACAGCCGCCACCCTGTCGTTTGGCAAGCCGGCGATGTTTCAGGGTACCTTTTCGTATTGCCTGGTTGATGAAAAAGGCCGGCCGATCGAGTCGCATTCCATAGCGGCAGGCTTAGATTATCCGGGTATCAGCCCGCAACACGCATCGCTGAAAGATAGTGGGCGTGCGCAATATTTTCCGGTAAGCGACAAGGAGGCCATCGAAGCCTATAAGTTAATTTCGCATTTGGAAGGCATTATTCCGGCCATCGAATCGAGCCATGCGGTGGCATTGGCCTGTAAGCTACTAAAAGATAAAGACGAATTGGCAATCGTTAACCTCTCGGGCAGAGGCGATAAAGATGTGGAACGGGAATTTGAATAAGGGGAGCGAAAAAAACCCCGTACTGGTCTGCACCAGTACGGGGTTTTTACTTTTAAAACCTGCAATTATTATTTGGCATATTTGAAATTTTTTCCAAGATAATGTGCAGTTTCGCCCAACACCTCTTCGATGCGGAGCAGCTGGTTATATTTTGCAATTCTATCGGTACGGCTTGCCGATCCGGTTTTGATGAGGCCGGTATTAAAGGCAACTGCCAGGTCGGCTATGCTGGTGTCTTCAGTTTCTCCCGAACGGTGGCTCATTACAGCAGTATAGCTGTTGCGATAGGCGAGGTTTACGGCGTTAATGGTTTCGGTAAGTGTTCCAATTTGGTTAACTTTTACCAGGATGGAGTTGGCTACTTTCTTTTCGATACCCATTGCCAAACGTTTGGCGTTGGTTACAAAGAGGTCGTCGCCCACAAGCTGAATGCGCTGCCCCATGGTGTCTGTCATCAGTTTCCAACCTTCCCAATCGTCTTCGGCCATACCATCTTCTATGGAGATAATGGGATAGTTTTTCACCCAGTTGTTCCAATAATCCACCATTTGCGAAGGGGTAAGCTTATCGCCGCTTGATTTGTGAAGGTGATATACATTTTCTTCGGGCAGATAGTATTCCGACGAGGCGGGGTCGAGCGAAAGGAAGATGTCAACGCCCGGTTTATAGCCGGCCTTTTCGATGGCTTGCAGGATAACTTGCAAGGCTTCCTCGTTCGATTTTAGGTTGGGGGCAAAGCCGCCTTCATCGCCAACGTTGGTGGAATAACCTGCTTTTTTAAGAACCGATTTTAAGTTGTGAAACACCTCGGCGCCCATACGGATGGCCTGACTGAAGGTTTCGGCGCCCACAGGCATAATCATAAACTCCTGAAAATCAATGCTATTGTCGGCATGCGAACCTCCGTTGATAATGTTCATCATGGGGATGGGCAAAACGTTTGCATTTACTCCTCCTACATAACGGTAGAGGGGCAAATTGGATTCTTGGGCTGCAGCATGGGCAGCGGCCAATGAAACACCGAGAATGGCATTGGCGCCTAATTTCGACTTATTGGGTGTGCCATCAAGCTCGATCAAGCGCTGGTCAATTTCGACCTGATCAGTTACCAAAAAGCCTTCGAGCTCATCGGAAATGATGTTATTCACGTTTTGAACCGCCTGAAGTACGCCTTTTCCGAGGTAGGTTTCCTTGTCGCCATCGCGCAGTTCAACAGCTTCATGAATACCGGTAGAAGCTCCCGAAGGCACGGCTGCCCGGCCTAAAACCCCATTTTCCGTTAACACATCTACTTCGACGGTAGGGTTTCCGCGTGAGTCTAAAATTTGTCTGGCATGGATATGCAAAATCTGGCTCATAAAAATATTTTTTTAAGGTTAATTTTTTTGCAAAGGTAGGCTTTTTGATTGATATAAACGAAGCCCCGGCCACGTGCCGGCCTCATTTTTGCTGCAAACGGTTGAGGGTTTTTATTGGGATGCACGCGAGCGTTTGAATCTCAACTTCCGATCGGCTGAGCCGGCCAAATCTCATTGGACAGTTTCTTTCAACAAAGAGGTTTATTGTTAATATAAGGAGTGGCTTGCCCCTGCGGTTAGTTGAAATTGTTTCAGGAAAAATGCGTGATAAAAAAATAAAAATCACTTTTACTTGACAAACTAAATTTTTAGTTGTACTTTTGTTTCGTTATTAAACTAATTTTTTAGTTACAAATGAAAATCACAAAAGAACTTACCCGGGCAGAAGAACAGCTTATGCAGATTTTGTGGCAGATGGGAAAAGGCTATGTTTACGATTTATTGGAACATTTTCCCGAGCCAAAACCGGCTTACAACACGGTTTCAACCATTGTACGCATCTTGGAGCGGAAGGGTTTTGTAGATCACGAAGCAACAGGAAAATCACATTGTTACTTCCCGATTGTCAAAAAGGCCGATTATGCACGCTTCACCATGAAACAATTTCTCAGCGGCTATTTCAGCAATTCGTACAAGCAAATGGTTTCATTTTTTTCTGATGAAAGCGACTTGTCGCTCAAAGAAATGGAAGAAATACGCCAGCTGATGGAAAAACAAATCAACGAAAAGAAAAATCGCAGATGACCACACTCTCCATCTATTTAATCAAAGCGGTTCTTCTGAATGCACTGATGTTGGGCGTGTATCATTTCTGCATTCGCCCGCAACGTAATTTTGCTTTGATGCGTTCGGCATTGTTGGCTTCCATTGTTTTACCGTTGTTGCTTCCGCTTATTCCGCCACCGGTCATTTACCGGGGAGGGTCAGAAATCCCAATTTATGTGATTTCGCTTCCTGAAATAACAATTGCGTCCAAAGCTCCCACACCGCCCCCTGCTATCCTGCCACTGCTACCCCGCTTCGCTTATTACGCAATTTCCTTATTATTACTGGGCAGAATTGCGGTTTCGATTCATTCAATCTTTCGAAAGCAAAAATCCTCAAAAGTTGAGCAAACTACCTTTGGAAAAATCTATATTGATCAAAAAGCAGTCAGTCCTTTTTCGTTTTTCAAATGGGTCTTTTTCCCCCCGGATAGCCTTAAAAAGTCTGATGCTGCACTATTACTCCGACACGAATTCAGCCATGTAAGGCGTTTGCATAGCATAGACCGGCTTCTTTCATTAATTTTTAAAGCGCTTTTTTGGTTCAGCCCTTTAGCCTATCTGAATCATCGCCTCTTATCCGAAACACACGAATACCAAGCTGATGCCGATACTATAATAGAAACAGAAGATAAGTCTGCTTATAATCAGCTCATGCTCGCCTATGCCGGTATTCAGCCCGAAAATCATCTAAACCATTCATTTAGTAAACATTTAAAAAAACGTATTATCATGCTTTATCAATCAAAACCAAAAAAAATGAACCCTGCTGCTATAGGTGCAGCTGCTGTCTTAGTAATAATCTTCACACTGCTGACAGCCATGATTCAACCTAACAAGCTGTATAATACAGCAATTAACGATGATATTACCGGCCTTATTACGAATTTGGAACCTTCAAAAAATGCATTCGTTGAACTGCTGCATCCGAGCAGTACATCAGAAGACACCAACAAGCGTCAAACACCATCAGGCGAAGTATTTACCGTAGTTGAAGAAATGCCAGAATTTCCGGGAGGCGTCGGGGCAATGGTTGATTTTCTGAGAGAAAATCTTGAATACCCTGAAGCAGCTAAAAAAGATAAAATTGAAGGGCGCGTTTTTGCTTCATTTATTGTGGAAACTGACGGCAGTATCAGCAATGTGGTAATCAACAGGGGTATTAATCCGCTTCTTGATCGTGCAGCAATAGATGCTATTGAAGCCATGCCGCACTGGAAACCCGGAAAACAAAGAGGTATTGCTGTTAGAACAAAGATGAACATACCCGTTCATTTCGCACTGAATGAGGAAAGTGAAAAAAGCAGCACGCCCGCTACTAAATCGGCCAACCCGGTAACTAAAAACAAAAAGAATACTATCAATCTGACTGACGGGCGGGAAGTTTATACCTTAGTTGATAAAATGCCCAAGTTTCCGGGCGGGAATGAAGAAATGATGAAGTATTTAAGTTCATCCATTATTTATCCGGAAGAAGCCAGGAAAGCCAAAAAGGAAGGAAGAGTGTACGTCAATTTCATTGTTGAGACCGATGGAAGCATTACAAATGTTAAGGTATTACGCGGAATAAGTAAAATTTTGGATGATGTGGCTGTTGATGTTATCCGTAAAATGCCAAACTGGACTCCCGGCGAAATGAATGGAATTGCAGTTCCGGTAAGCTTCAATATTCCGATCAATTTTGTTCTTGAACAAAACGAACGACAAGCGGAATAAGTTGCCGGTGGCTTAGCCCCCTATTAATCGGACTTTTTTACAGATGGTTCAACAAAGGCAACTATTTTTGACATAATTTTGTTTTTAGCAAGGGCCGACCGACGGTGAATACTATACCGATGGTTGTAGAAGTGTTTCGGCGCCGATCATTTCTTTTTGCACAACCTGCACCCCATCGAGGGGTGTCGGTTGTGAGCAAAGAACTTCCCTTTTTGATTGAGATGTTGGATTTGGATTTACAAACTAACTTTCGAGATACTTCGGGAATTTTAAAAGTTCTTTCATTTTATTAATTTGTTTGCATACCTACTCGTATGGTTTTTCGGTGTCGCCCCGTTTCTAAAGTGGTTTCTGGTCTCCGCTTTTTATTTTTTCAGTATCATAAAACTATCAAG
>CAYYDS010000165.1:0-6292 GCA_964470665.1 uncultured Lentimicrobiaceae bacterium | reverse complement strand
AGTATTGTGATTGGCAGGTTTTTGGGCAATGAAGCTTTGGCTGCTGTGGGTGCAAAAGTACAATTTATGCCAATGCTTCGCATCGGCTTATGGGTGCAAGCGGCTTTTAAAAAGTGTTAAATGTGGAATTATTTTCCAAATTTTGGAAAGTTTTCAATGTCATGGTACTCCCTTTTAACGAAAGAAATAGATATTGCTTCCAGCTTTTAAAGCTAACAAACAAAAGAAATTTTGCATCAGAGCAAATTAAAGGCGGGCACAACAAAATACTTCGAACTCTTATTTACCTGATATTAAAGTGATTTTAATTTTTAACAGCCGGCAAAAACTTTTTTTTAACTAAATCACAACTTAACCGGCAAAAAAAAAACTTCAGGCTTTTCATTATTAGCATGAGCAAAAATGTTGCCAATACAAGCATTTGAAAAAAAATTGCATTGTTTTTGCTAATTTTCATACATTTGCTGAATGTTCATATGAACTCATTTAAAGATATCAACGTATAAATATAGCAAAACCTGACTATCAGTAAAGATTTTGAATTTATGAGAAAAAAGATTTTAGTCATTGACGATGAACTCAGCATCAGAATGTTATTGGAAAACTTTCTAAGCAAAACTTATGAAGTAATTACAAAAAGTGATGGCATGGAGGGAGTTGACTGGCTTGAAAAAGGCAATATGCCCGATCTAATTGTTGCCGACATTCAAATGCCGAATATGAATGGATATGATTTTATCAAAAACATAAGATCGAGCGGTTATTTTAAGGAAATCCCACTCATTATGCTTTCGGGTATCGAAAGTAGTCAGGAAAAAGTAAAATGCCTTAAGTTGGGGGCCAACGACTATATGGTGAAACCCTTTAACCCCGAGGAGCTTGCTGTGCGTATTGAGATCTTATTGCTAAGAAGATAAAAAAATAATGGCTACACAGAAGCTTTTGTATATCGGCGCAAATCCATCATGTCAGAATTTCCTGGCATTGAATAGTGACTTTTTTGCCTTTTCGTCGGTTGAAAGCAGTTTGGAGGCCATCAATTTTTTAAAAGAAACCCAACAGATAGATGCGATCGTTTGCGATCCATTTTTGCCCGGCATGAGTGCGCTGGATTTTTTTGCACTTTTGCGAAAATTAAACATTCATACCTCCACCCCCTTTATTATTTTGGCCGACGGGCAGACTAAAAGCATGAAAGTTAAGGCATTTGCCAATCGGGTTCACGATTTTTACGACGAAATACCTGATGCTGTCGCTCTAGCTTTTCGCATCGAAACGCTCAAAAACTTTTTTGTATTTGAAAATGGAACTGCCAAGCCAAAGTTAAAAGCAGGCTATAAAATACCGGTCGAAAAACGCATATTTGACATAGCGGTATCATCCATAGCCCTCATTTTGCTATCGCCTATTCTGCTGATAGCCATGGCCGCCATACGCCTCGAATCGAAAGGAAGGGTATATTATACGTCGAAAAGGGTGGGCACGGGTTATACGATTTTCGATTTTTACAAGCTCCGTTCGATGCGTGTGGGCGCCGACAGCGCCTTGCAAAACCTAAAACATTTAAACCAATACACCAGTACCGAAGCAGCACCGGAAGAAGAAACCAAATGCCCGCGATGCGCATTGCTTGCCGATGGCGAACTTTGCTCGCAACCTTTATTTAGCGAAGGTGAAAAAATTTGTGAATATTGGTATTTTGAGCTTAAAAAGAGAAAGGGCAATGCCACATTTGTGAAAATAAAAGACGATCCGCGCGTTACGCGGGTAGGAAAAGTTATACGCAACACCAGCATTGATGAGCTCCCCCAGCTACTGAATGTGTTAAAAGGCGATATGTCAATTGTAGGCAACCGCCCACTTCCACTGTACGAAGCAGAATTGCTCACTTCTGATGACTGGAGCGAACGTTTTTTGGGGCCGGCCGGTATAACCGGCTTATGGCAAGTTGAAAAACGGGGCAAAAAAGGCGAAATGTCTGAAGAAGAACGAAAGGCTCTGGACAACCAATATGCGCGAACTTATAGTTTTTGGGGAGATCTAAGTCTGATAATCAGAACTATACCGGCGCTGCTACAAAAAGAAAATGTTTAATAAATTGTTAATAACATTGTTAGAAAAAGTTGCTTATTTTTGAAATCTATTTAACAAAAATTATTGTAATTTCGGTTTTCAGAAAAAACAATAAACTACACACTTTTGCGCTATGCGGATGAGAATTAAAAACCTAAAATACACCATCTTCCTGTTAGGGGCTTTTGTTTCATTTAAGGCCACCGCCCAGGTGTATTCGGATGATGAGTCAAAATATTTTAACCCGTTAACGGACGACATCACCAAACGTTTGCCAAACATCCGGGTTTTAATTGATTCGGCAATAGCCACTTCACCCTCGGTTCGCTACGAAGAACTCAAAGCCGATTACTACTATTATGAGCAGCTTTCGCAAGAACGCTATTGGATGGAGCACTTTAGCTTTAACCTTGACTGGAACTGGGGAGTATGGAATTTTCATGACACACAAACCTCTTCCATAAGCAACCCCAGAACATTTCATATTGACCTGAACTCGATTCGCGACAACTTTGCAATCGGCTTTTACATCCGTTTCCCTCTGGCCAGCATTGTTGACCGCAAAAACCGAATCAACAAGCAAAAGAAATGGCAGGAGCTTTCATTCGTTCAGCGCGAAATCAACCGGCAGTTTGTCATCACACAAACCATCGAAGCCTATGACATGATGATTCAGTGGCAAAACTATATTCGTATCTACAACGATTATCAGCGGTTTACCGAGATACAAATGCAAATGGCACAAAACCAGTTTCTTAACGGCGAAATAGGGACTGCTGAATATACCCGTTTAAAAGAAATTCAAACACGTGGAGCCGTCGAATATCAACAGGCTATTGCTGAGTTTAGCAAAAACTACCGCACCCTTGAAATTCTTACCGGCATTAACTTTAACTTAATCAACGTATTAAGATAATTTAAAAAAAACATCCCAAGCACTATGGATATAGCTCAATTTTTACGAATTATCCGCAACAATCTCCTTCTGCTTATTGCCATTCCTTTGCTTTTAGCTCTGGTTGTATTTTATTTCACCCGCAATCAGGATAAGGTTTTTGAATCGGAAGCGGTTATATACACCGGTATTACAACAGGTTATAGTATTGAGAGCACCGCGCAACATCCCACCGACTTTTTTAGCGTGAGCGCACAATATGACAACTTGATTAATCTGATTAATTCGCGGCAAACCATTGTTGAAACTGCCATTATGCTATTAGCGCAGGGCCTCTCGCTCGAAGAGTACAATGCTCAATACATAAGCAATGAAAACCTTGACAAACTTAGAAAAGACACTCCTAAAAGGGTGAAAGATCTGATTGTTAAAAACGGGAAAGCGGGTATTCAACGACAAAAAGAAGAGCAAATACGCTCGCTCGAAAAAGAATTAAGAAACTTAGAGCGCGAAATTCAAAACCGCACACGCCGCGGCGATGTTCAGCCCGAATACAGCTACCAGAGTGCTCCAAGCCAAGCGTCGGGTTCAGGTTTGTCAAAAGACACGCCCTACGCCCAACCCGACCAAAGCACACAATCAGCCGAAAGCCAGCATACTGTTAGTTATCAACCTGTTTATCACACCGTTAAGGCAGGGGAAACCATCCTCTCCATCAGCCAAAAATACGGCATCAGCCTCAACAAACTCCGCGAAATTAACGACCTTGGAGTGCAACCCCTTCGGGCAGGCCAACGCATACTAATTGAACAAACTGCGGTTCAGTCGCCCGTTCAAACAGCTGAAACCGACTATTCAGCCGATATGGATGAAAGTATCTATGCCGATAGCAGCCTCGAAGATATTCTATACAACAATCCGGAATATGTGGCCTTGGATGAATCTTATTACAACAGCCCAAGCGCAACGGCCGGCGCAGGCACTTCCACCAGAAGGGCAACCACAGTTTCGATCGAAGATGAACTCTATGATGGCATGATCGAAAAAGACCCGATCATACCTAATTATATACTGGAATCGGACTTTAAAAAAACCATTCAAAACCTTACCAATTACTATAATTCGAGCGATACCAATTACATTTATGGATTATTGCACTATGGCTCTGACAAGCATTATAGCATCAAAGCAATAAAGACACTTCAAATCTACCGCATCAATAATTCTGACCTTGTAAGGCTTGTTTACCTATCGGACGACCCCGGAATATGCCAGCAAACGCTTAAAATTATCGCACATGTTTTCGTGAAAAACTACAAACTTTTAAAAGAAAGTCAAACCGATATGGTGGTAGAATATTTCAGAAGACAGGTTGACTCGGCAGATAGAGTATTAAAACTTTCGGAAGATAAATTATTGATTTTCAATAGAAAGAACAACATCATCAACTATCAGGAGCAAACAAAATATATTGCTGCCCAAAAAGAAGACCTCGATGTTTACTACCAAAACGAGCAAGTGCGGATGGCCCAGTCATCGGCATCGCTTCGTGAGCTCGAAACAAAACTTACCCGCCGCGACAGCATTTACCTGAAAAGCGACGTGATAAACCAAAGACGCAAGGAATACGCCGATGTGAACGAAAGAATCCTGATTAACGAACTTTCGGAGGATTACGACAAACGCGTTGGAAACGAAATATCGTTGTTGCGGCACCGTTCGGATGTCTTACGCGATGAAATAAAACTCTATGTGGATCAGTTATACCTTTATAATCATTCCACACAAGGGGTTCCGATTTCGAGAATGCTTGAAGAATGGCTAAAAAATGCCCTTTCCTACGAAGAAGCAAAAGCCAGTTTGGTGGTTTTGGCCCGTCGCAAACTTGAGTTTGTTAAAACTTATCAGCGTTTTGCCCCATTGGGCGCCATGCTAAAAAGGATAGAACGCGAAATGACCATAGCGGAACAAACCTACCTCGAGCTGTTACGCAGCCTCAACTTAGCCAAAATGAGGCAACAAAACCTGCAGATGGCCACAAATATCCGCCTGGTTGACGCCCCCTATTTTCCGCTGCAAGCAAACCCGTCAAAGGCAAAATACCTTGTTGTTGCCGCTGCATTAATTGGATTCTTATTGGTATTATTCATCATATTGGTGCTTGAGTACTTCGATGCCTCGCTTCGAAAACCCGAAAAAGTTGCCGACCAGATCGGGCTCAAACTTGCCGGGGCTTATCCCTATTTGGGTTCCAATATTCGTTTGAAAGATTCCGTACTCATCAGCAACCGATTGATTGAGATGATAATTCAAAACATCAAACGACAAATTCATCACGGAAGCGTATTCACACCAAAAAAACCGCATTTGGTCTTATTCTTTAGCACTCAGGAAGCTGTTGGAAAAACCTATCTTATTTCCAAAATAGCCAATAAGCTTCGCACTTATGGCGAAAAAACCCTGATACTGAACTACGACGACAGCAAAAATGAGGAAGAAGATACCGATTATAATCTCTCGTATAAATACACAATAAAAGATAATTTCAGTGAGATTAAAAGTCTGAAAGATCTAATTGACAGCCATATACTGCGGCGCGACAATTACGACTACGATTACATCTTAGTCGAAATACCTGCTATAATCTATCATTCTTTCCCGATGGATCTTGTGCAACAGGTAGATGCTGCCGTATTGGTTGTTAAAGCCAACAATTCGTGGAGCAAAGCTGATGCCGGCGCCTTAGAAATTATCACCGAGCTTACAAAAGAGCCGCCATTGGTTATCTTGAACGAAGCTGATGATTATGCCATTGAAGAAATGATCAGCGGCATAAAAATGCAAAAAACAGATAGTCCGCTCCATAAAATCAAAAACCTTGCAAGCCTGCCGGGTAGGATAAGAATTGAAGTGAAAGAAAACTAACTTACAGGTGAAAGGTTTAAAAGAAATCCTTTCCAGCAATAATTTTCTATCGTTGGCAAACAACGGCCTTGTGGCTGCGTTTGCCTTCTTTAGTTTTTTGTTGCTCGTGCGCATGGTACCACAGGAAACTTTCGGCGAATGGGTGCTTTTTATCACAGCATCCAACTTCCTCGATATGCTTCGTTTTGGCATTACACGCACGGCAATCATTCGCTTTTTGTCGGGGGCCGATGAGCAACAAGCGAAAAAGCTTATCGGAGCAAATAATTTTCTTAATTTAATATCTACCCTGATCCTTGCACTGCTGGTTTGGGTTATAAATTTAGTATTCAACCAGGAGCTGTCGCAAAGCGGATTTGCGATGTTTTTCAGCTGGTATCCCCTTTTAGCGCTTTTTAC
>CAYYDS010000164.1:5206-6362 GCA_964470665.1 uncultured Lentimicrobiaceae bacterium | reverse complement strand
CACATAACGAAGGCCTAGTGCTACCGAAATCATATCGTTAATTTTGTAGGCGCCCGAAAGTTGCATGCCATAAAATACAGATTTGCCTTTAAATTGAGTTTCAAAATCATATTTTGTGGTAGGAATTCCGTTAGCCGTAAGCATGGATGGAAGTCCGGCTACCTGCATCTCAAAGGAGGGCAGTCCGTGTTCAAACTAGGCGCTTCCTCCGCCGCCAATCGGGTTGAAGCCAAAAGCCACGGAAAAACGATTCTTTTTATAAACTGCATAAGCCGAGGGGAAGAGCGGCGCAAGCACTTCGCCGTTAAACTCGCTGCGGTTTAGGCCGGGAAATGTAGTATTGATTGTGCGCTTTTGCGTAACAAACTGGTTGTTCAGGCTCAGGTGAAAGCCGTCTTTAAGATAAGCAATTCCGGCAGGATTAAAATAGGTGGCATCGAGCCCCAAAGAGGCATCGCGGGCAGGCATACGGATAAAAGAGGCGCTCTGATTGGTATTGGTAACAATACCTCCGGCCATTGTCGTTAGCGCTAATGCGCTAATTGTCAGCAGTAAAAGTGTTTTTTTCATAGTTTTGAAGATTAGTTTGAGCGGCTAAAAGTATATACACTTATTTATATATCAAAATTTATGTTGTTGTGAAAAAATAAACGCAAACTTTTTATTTCTTTGCTGATTTTAAAAAGTTTGCGTTTAGCGTGTTTTAAGCCTGTATGGCGTTAATTGCCAAAGCCAAGTGGCTGTATTACAAATGAAAGCTTTCTTTTTTCGGCTTTAAGCAAATATTCTTTCATTGGGCCGGGGCCACAGCTTCCGCCGCCAAGACCATTGTGGGCGGCATCTATCGTAAGTATGGTTTCGGGCCGATTGACCAGCTCGTAGGGATGGTTGGCCTGATCGAGGTCGGCAGGTAAATGATGTAAAGCGCTGAAATTGAAATAGGATCCGGCATTAAAGCGAAGCCCTTTGCCTGCATGGTTAACAACCTCAAACCAGCGCACATCGCTGCGGTTAGCCATTTCTTGCGGGCGGATGTATTGCTCGGTCATTTCACTCACTGTTTTTTCGTAGAGCCCAATAGCGGCCGAGCGTTTGCGGTCGGTGTAGTTTTCGTGGGGGCCTGCGCCAAACCATTCCACATATTCAAAGCCTTTGG
>CAYYDS010000164.1:0-5196 GCA_964470665.1 uncultured Lentimicrobiaceae bacterium | reverse complement strand
ATAATCAGCCCAAGTTTGGCCAGTGGCCAGTCCACAGCGTCGGGGTCGAAATTTACGCTCACTTTTACCGATCCATCAGCCCTCACTTCGTATTCCCAATCGGTTTTCAGTGCAAATCCGCCTTTTGAGCGCGATTCGAGACTTATGTTTAGAAATACATGATAGGGGTCTTTTTTCGATATGCTAAAATGGGTTACTTCATCCCTAAGGTCGGCCAGTTGCAGCTTTTGCCACTTTGGGCCGGGTCCGCCGCCAAAAATGTAGTCGTTATCGGCCGGAGCTCTAAACACATTGGGCCTCAGGCCACTCAGCCTATACGGGCTTTCTTTGTGCCACGACACCAATCCTGTTTCCGGAATTACTCCGTTGATGGCTTCGGGATGGGTTTCGATTAAAGCAGTTCCGTGAACCGTAAAACTTTCGATCAGGCCGCGTTTGCGACTGAAAACCAAACGAAAATCGGAGTTCGAAACGCACACTTTATGTGGTTTTTCGTCAATTTGCAATTGTTGCAAAAGGGTATAATTAGGTTCTATTTCCACCTTAGGCCCGGCCTGAATCAAAAATTGCTCCCAAGCAATCTCATGCCCGGCTTTAGCCCACAACATTTCGGTTTTCAGGCTAAAATTCACAGTCAGGAAATATTCGGTATTAGCTTCTTTTTCAGCAAGTTGGAATGGAACTTTTATTTCTTTCGACTGGCCCGGTGCGAGGTTTATCGCTGCAAGTCGTCCGTTCTGAATTACTTTTCCATTGGCTTCCAATTTCCAGTTTGCTTCATAATCAGAGAGATTGGTAAAGCTAAACCGGTTGGTTAGCTTGATAATGCCGGCATTCAAATCAACCGCTTCGAAGAGCACGTTTTGATATACTTTTTTCACCTCTTCGAGCTTAGGAGTAATGCGCCGATCGGCCGTGATGATTCCGTTGGCACAGAAGTTCCAGTCGGTAGGCCGGTCGCCAAAATCGCCGCCATAGGCCAAAAAGTATTCGCCTTTGCGTCCGGGAATCTCCTTATATAAAGCCTGATCTACCCAATCCCAGATGCAGCCGCCGATAAGGCGCGGATAGCTGTAGATTACATCCCAATATTCTTGCAGATTGCCAACGGCATTCCCCATTGCATGTGCATATTCGCAAAGAAAGAAGGGCTTTGGCCTGTCTTTTTTTCCTTCGTTTTCCACCCAAACCACTTCGGGATACATGGTTGATTCCACATCGGCCACATCGTTGTATCGCTCGTAGTGTATGGGCCGTTCGTCAACAGCTTTCAGGGCTTTTGAAGCCGCTTCGAAATTGATGCCCGGCCCGGCTTCGTTGCCCAATGACCACATGATAACGCAAGCAAAATTTTTGTCGCGCTCATACATATTCAAAACACGTGTTATATGGGCATTTTGCCAGCTTTTTACATGCCCCAGCGATTCGTTGCCATAGCCCATGCCGTGCGATTCCACATTGGCTTCGTCAATCACATAAATGCCGTAGCGGTCGCAAAGTTCATACCATAGCGGGTCGTTTGGGTAGTGGCTTGTGCGAACGGTATTGATGTTAAACTGCTTCATAAGCTCAATATCTTTGAGCATCGAAGCGCGGCTAACTACACGCCCGTCAACGGGGTCTATTTCGTGGCGATTTACTCCTTTTATCTTGATGCTCTGTCCGTTAACCCAAAGTTGCCGATCGTGAATTTTAATTTCTCTAAATCCAAAGCGCTGTTGTTGAGCCATCAATTCGTTGCCGCCGGCATCTTTCAAAACCAGCACAAGCTGATATAAATCTGGCGTTTCGGCCGACCACAAGCGTGGGTTTTGAATGGTGGTTTGAAATTCAAATTCTAAATTGCTTTTGGCCGCCGATTGAATGTTTTTGGAAAACAAGGGTTTTTCGGGCAATTGATTTTCGCCGGGCTGAAGCAGATAAGCTTCAAGCCGATGATTTACTTTTCCGCCGTCGTGGCGCAACCTGAGCTGAAGTTTAAGATTGCTTTCGGTAAAATCTGCATTGAAATGCGTAATGATTTTATAGTCGTCCACCGAAACTTTTGGTGTTGAATAGAGGAATACATCGCGATAAATGCCGCTCATTCGCCAAAAATCCTGATCTTCGAGGTAGCTGCCATCGCTCCACTGATAGACTTCGACAGCTAATTTGTTTTTTCCGCTTTTCACAAAAGGGGTGATATCAAAATCGGCGGGCAGGCGGCTATCTTCGCTATATCCTGCCATTTTGCCGTTTACCCAAAGGTAAAATGCGCTTTCAACCCCTTCGAACCGAATGAAAATCTCCTGACCGGCCCAGCTTTGCGGAAGGTCGAAATTTCGAACATACGAACCTACCGGATTGGGCAATCGGGCTGCCGTAAAATATGGAGGCACGCTATCGAGGATAAGAGGAGGATTGCGCGGATGCGGAAAAGGTACATTGGTATAAATCGGAATACCATAGCCCTTCATTTGCCAAGCCGAGGGCACGGCAATCTCATCCCAATAGGCCACATCAAAATTTTCTTCAAAAAAATTGACCGGTCGCAGGTCGGGATGCTTCACCCAATTGAATTTCCAGTTTCCGTTGAGCAAAAGGTAGCGCGATGATGCGATTTTATTGCCATTGAGCGCCTCGGCAGCATTACCGTAGGCAATCCAATGCGTTTTGGCTTTTTGCTTATTTCTTTCGTTTAGCTGTTCGTTTTCCCAGTCGCGCTTTCCGGCAAAGGCGCTACCGCTGAATACCAATACAATGATAATCAATGTGTTAATTAGGTTTTTCATGATCGTCGGATTTTAAGCAAATTTAAAACTAAAATTGAAGCTGCCTACAACAAACAGCCGAAATATGGCATGTGCCAGCCTTAAGCTTTTTGCCAAAGGGCGAGGCTCTCCCCTATTGTTTCGGCTAAATTTTTCAGGATCGGCAAAGCAAAAAGGAAATGTCACATCCAAGGTTTTCGAAAAACAACCCCTTTATTTTATTCAATTTACGTTTCTTTGTAGCCGAAATATTCAAACTCATTCAACTTTTATACTTACAGAACTCTTTAAAATCATGAAAACAACTCATTTGGAAACCGATCTTCAAAGCAGTCTTAAAAGGCTGGGCATCAACGACATCAATTATGGAGCAAGCACAGGCCGGCGCTGGATAGCTACTGATGGTGATTTGCTCGAAAGCTATTCGCCGGGCAATGGCAAGCTGATTGGCAGCGTAAAACAGGCCGGTTGGGACGACTACCAGCGCATTGTAACACTTGCACAAGAAGCTTTTATAAGCTGGCGAATGGTTCCGGCTCCCAAACGCGGCGAAATTGTTCGTCAAATTGGCGACGAGCTTCGCAGGCACAAAGAAGACCTTGGCCTCCTTGTGAGCTATGAGATGGGCAAAATTTATCAGGAAGGGCTTGGCGAGGTTCAAGAAATGATTGACATTGCCGACTTTGCTGTTGGGCAGTCGCGGCAGCTCTATGGCTCAACCATGCACAGCGAGCGTCCGCGCCATCGCATGTACGACCAATATCATCCGCTTGGTGTGGTTGGGGTAATAACGGCTTTCAATTTTCCGGTGGCAGTTTGGGCCTGGAATACTATGCTGGCTTTGGTTACAGGAAATGTGTCGATTTGGAAACCGTCATCAAAAGTACCGCTATGCGCCGTTGCCGTTCACAACATCATTGCCGGCGTGCTCGAACAAAATAATGTAGCCGAAGGCGTGGTAAACCTTGTTATAGGGAGTTCCAAACACTTTGGCGATAAGATGCTGGCCGATAAGCGACTGCCTCTGATTTCGTGCACGGGCAGCGTTGCCGTAGGGCGCAGAGTGGCTCGGATTGTTGGCGAGCGTTTAGGCCGCACACTCTTGGAATTAGGCGGCAACAATGCCATCATCATCTCCGAAAAAGCCAACCTCGATATGGCGCTTATGGCAACTGTTTTTGGCGCTGTTGGAACAGCAGGCCAGCGTTGTACCTCCACGCGGAGGTTGATTATCCATAAATCGGTATATGAGATTTTCAAAGAAAAATTAGTTAACGCCTATAAGCAAATCAGGATCGGATGCCCGCTCAACCCCAACACCCTTGTAGGCCCGCTGATTGACCGCGCATCGGTTGAAGCTTTTCAGTTTGCGCAGGAACAATTGATTAAAGAAGGCGGCAAAATTATTTTTGGCGGGCAACTGCTAAGCGGCGAGGGCTATGAGTCGGGGTGTTATGTTGTTCCGGTTTTGGCCGAAGCCGAAAATCATTACCAAATTGTGCAGGAAGAAACCTTTGCTCCAATTTTATATCTGATGAAATACGAAAGCCTCGACCAGGCCATTGCGCTGCATAATGGGGTTCCTCAAGGGCTTTCGTCGGCTATTTTCAGCACCGATCTTTTGGAAACCGAACGTTTTTTGTCCCACGAAGGCTCCGATTGCGGCATTGCCAATGTGAATATCGGCACCTCGGGGGCTGAAATAGGAGGCGCTTTTGGCGGAGAAAAAGATACCGGAGGCGGTCGCGAGTCGGGTTCGGATGCCTGGAAAACCTATATGCGCCGCCAAACCAATACGATCAACTTTAGCCGCGATCTTCCATTAGCTCAAGGCATTAAGTTTGAGCTTTAGTTTTTTACCTGCAAAAATGCAAGCGGCCATCCTTTGCGCAAATGAAAGGATGGCCGCAATTTTTTTTAGAAAAACTATTTTTATGCTTTTTTGTAAACGATAGCCACAACGGTCACATCATCGCCGCCCATATTTATGGTCAGGCCATAAGGGCGGTCGGCCGGCAGTTCGATCTGCGCTTCGCGGGCTTTTCCGGTAAGCTGCTGCCAAATCGTAACGGCCTGATGCACACCGGTAGCGCCTGTAGGATGCCCCCAGCCCACCAAACCTCCGGTTGTATTTACCGGAAAACGTCCGTTGCGGGCCGTATTGCCTTCGGCTACAAATGCGGCACCCTGCCCGGGAACAGCTAAGCCAAGCGCTTCCATCGTTAAAATTCCGGCAATGGTGAAACAGTCGTGAATTTCGGCTGTACCTACCTGATTGATAGTGATTCCGGCATTTTCTAAGGCTTTGGCAGCAGTTTTGCCAACCGTGGTCATCTCAATGGGGTTGGGCGGATCGTTGGTGATATTACGCGTGAGCTGAGCAAAGCCATGCACTTCAACGGCGTCTTTTTTGTCAATCCCTAAGCGTGCAAGGCCTTCCTCCGAA
>CAYYDS010000163.1:6180-6407 GCA_964470665.1 uncultured Lentimicrobiaceae bacterium | reverse complement strand
ATGTTGCACCGGTTTCGGCTGCCTCAATGGCCGGTTTTATCCATCGTTTTGCACTCGAAGGCCGGCAGTTTTTCAATGGAAAAGTGATTCCGGTAGCGGGCACAACACCTTAAATATTTTTGGAAAATGAGCACTTCTCCACACGAATCCATCCAACATCAAGGGGTTGTGATAAAAACCGGCGCAAAAGAAATCGAGGTAATGATACTTTCGCAGTCGGCTTGTGC